>CAMDOZ010000006.1 GCA_945903705.1 Fidelibacterota bacterium
CCACCTACGGGCTCAAGGTCATCGGCGCGATCATCATCCTCATTGTGGGATGGATCGTTGCCAACATTACTTATAAGGCGATCCACCGCGCCGGCGTACGCGCGCGGCGCATCGACCAGACGATCACGACCTTCGCCGCATCCGGCGCAAAGTATGTCGTCATCATCTTCACCCTCGTCGCGGTGATGGGCAGCTTTGGCATACAGACCACGAGCTTCGTCGCGGTGCTGGGTGCTGCCGGCCTCGCCATTGGTCTCGCGCTTCAAGGCACGCTCAGTCACGTCGCATCGGGCCTTCTGCTCATCATCTTCCGGCCATTCCGCGTCGGTGATGTCATTGAAGCTGGCGGTGTGAACGGCACCGTGCGCTCCATCACCCTGTTCGTCACGGAGGTCGACACCGTCGACAACATCCATGTGGTCGTGCCGAACGGGTTAATCTGGAGCGGGACGATGAAGAACTTCACCCGCAACGCCACCCGCAGGCTCGAGCTCAAGTTCCTTCTCTCATATGTCGACGACGCGACCCTCGCGTTGAAGATGGTGCATGAAATCGTCGCCAGGGACGACCGGGTGCTGGAGGATCCGCCGCCGCAGATCGGGCTTCAGTCCTTCGCCGATGTGGGCATCACGGTCGTCGCGCAGGTTTGGGTCTTGCACGCCAACTTCCAGCCTGTGCAGTTCGACTTGAACCGCGCCGTGAAAGAGGCCTTCGATGCGAAGGGGGTCACCATGGCCTTCTCGCAGCGCAAGGGGCTGTTGACCGCGCCGTTTGGCCACCTTCCGCCGCCGCCCCGGGCGTTTTAGGGATGCGTTCTAACAGCGCAAAATCGGCGCTATAGTCGACGGGCGCAGAGGGGGAGCCCGATGATCCGACTTTTCAAGGCCGGACTAATTGCCGCGCTGGCGCTGTACTGCATCACGATTGGCAGCGCCTGGAAAGAGTGGCACGCGATCTACCAGCCGGCTCTGATCATCCACGAGATGGGTCACCTCGTGTTCATCTTCTTTGGGCAATTCATAAATATTGCCGGGGGCAGTATTTTTCAGCTGCTCCTGCCTATCGCCTTCGCGTCGGCCGCTTGGTCGAAGGGTTACAGATTCATGGCCGCAGCGATAACGATGACGCTCGGTCCGAGCTTCTTCTACATGGCCAGCTACGCTTCCGATGCGATCGTTATGCAGCTACCCTTAGTCGGCTTCGGCGACGCGACCTCTCACGATTGGAACTATTTGCTGACGGAGATGGGAGTCCTCGAGAGCACACACTTCATCGCAGGTCTCTTTGTCGTATTGGGTTATCTCAGTATTGTCGGGGGCCTTGTGCTGGGAGGTATCGGCTTCATGCGTGAGTCCCAGCGCGAATCTGCTTGGGGATAATCGTGGTCGCGCACATCAACACCGTTGCGTTTTTAGGGATCGACGTCCTGCCGATTGAGGTACAGGTGGCGATCTCGGGCGGGCTTCCCACCTTTGCGATCGTCGGGCTGCCCGACAAGGCCGTCGCAGAATCCCGCGAGCGCGTGCGCGCGGCGCTCAGCGCCATCGGCCTCGCGCTGCCGGCCAAACGCATCACCGTCAATCTCGCGCCGGCCGACGTGCAGAAGGAGGGTAGCCACTTCGACCTGCCGATTGCTCTTGGCGTATTGGTGGCCATGGGCGTCATCGGCCTCGAAGACCTCAGCGCCTATACGGCGCTCGGCGAGCTGGGACTCGACGGCTCCATCGCGGCCGTCGCCGGTGTGCTGCCGGCGGCCATCGCCGCCAATGCCTCCGGACGCGGACTCGTTTGCCCCGGCGCTCAAGGCGGCGAGGCGGCGTGGGCCGGCGGCGCCGATGTCATCGCGCCACGCTCGCTCCTCGAGCTCATCAATCACTTCAAGGGAGTCTCGGTGATTGCGCCCGCCGTCCCCTCCCCTCCCCGCGGCGAGACGTCTTTTCTCGATCTCAGGGATATAAAAGGCCAGGAGACGGCGAAGCGCGCGCTCGAGATCGCAGCGGCCGGCGGCCACAACCTCTTGATGGTCGGACCGCCAGGCGCCGGCAAGTCATTGCTCGCCAGCCGGCTGCCGGGATTGCTGCCACCGCTCTCGGGAGCCGAGGCGCTTGAAGTCAGCATGATCCATTCCGTGGCAGGCCAGCTCGAAGGCGGCGCGATCCTCCGCCGGCGGCCCTTTCGCGATCCTCACCATAGCGCTTCGACCCCGGCCCTGGTCGGCGGAGGCTTGAAGGCCAGGCCCGGCGAAATCTCGCTTGCCCACCGTGGTGTCCTATTCCTAGACGAGTTGCCGGAGTTCTCGCGACAGAGCCTCGAGGCTTTGCGTCAACCGCTCGAAACCGGGCGGGTCATGATCGCGCGCGCGAATTCGCACGTGAGCTATCCCGCGCGCTTTCAGCTCATCGCGGCCATGAACCCTTGCCGCTGCGGTCATCTCGACGATCCTCAACTCGCCTGCGGAAAGGCGCCCAAGTGCGCGGCCGAATATCAAGGCAAGATCTCCGGGCCCATGTTTGACCGTATCGATCTGCACGTGGACGTTCCCGCGGTCGATCCCTTGGATTTGTCGGCGCCGCCGTCTTCCGAACGAAGTAAAGTCGTCGCGGAGCGCGTAGCCCGCGCCCGCGCGGTGCAGCAGCAGCGCTATGGCCAGATCGGTGGCCCTACCTGCAATGCGGAAGCGGACGGCGAAACTCTCGAAGCGGTCGCAGCGCCCGACGCGGACGGCCGCACGCTTCTCACCCAAGCGGCGGAGAAGATGAAACTCTCTGCGCGCGGGTATCACCGCATCTTGCGCGTTGCACGCACCATTGCCGACCTCGACGGAGCGGAGAGCGTCGCGCGCCGCCATATCGCCGAAGCGCTGTCGTATCGGCGCGTGCTTCCCGGAAGGTCCGCACTGGTCGAGTAACCGCGCTCTTGCACGCACCTTTGGCCACTTGAACCTGCATCACGTCCGAACACCGCACGTAACGCGCGGGTTTGCGGCGGAGATGCCATACTCCAAACAGAAACTAACGGCGGATCATTCCGTTGAGTCTCCGTTCACGTCATTCAGGACGGACGATGGAGGCAGTTATGACGAAACGAATTCTTGCAGCTTCTCTTATTCTCGCGGCGCTGACCGCCTGCGGCTACAGCCGCGGCGAACGCGCGCTCTCGGGCGCCGGGATCGGCGCGGCGGGCGGTGCGGCGATCGGCGCCATCACCGGCGGCGATCCGCTGACCGGCGCGGTTATCGGCGGTGCCGCAGGCGCGGCCACCGGCGCATTCACGGATCCGGACGATCTCAACCTGGACCCGAACCGCGACTAAGGTTTGCCATAAGCGCTCGTTTTCCGGGACATTCGTGATCCAACGCACGCTGTCCCTCAGGAAAGAACGGCGCTTCTTTCGTTCCGGCGTCGGTTCCATAACTAGGAACCGCGTCGCGAACGGGAGACTGAGAAACTCTCCACGCGCGGACCAACGGGTCCGCGTTTTTTCTATCTGCTCGATTATTTTATTTAGACGGCACCATGGCGCCGAGCGTCCGTCCGCCCAGCACATGAATATGCAAGTGGGGAACTTCTTGACCGCCTTCGACGCCGGTGTTGGCGATGAGTCGGTAGCCGCTCGCATCGACGCCCTTGAGCGCAGCGACCTTGCGTACCGCGCGCATGAGCGCGGCAATTTCGGCGTCGGTCGCTTTTTCAGCAAAATCGGTCGCCGAGACGTACTTGCCCTTGGGGATGACCAAGGTATGCACGGGCGCTTTCGGATTGATGTCCTCGAAGGCCAGCGTGTGATCGTCTTCGTGAACCTTCTTGCAAGGGATCTCACCGCGCAGAATCCGTGCGAAGATGTTGTTATCGTCGTACATGCCGGTCGCTCAACCTTTCTTGCGTATTTCCTTGATCGCAGCGCCCGTGGTGCCGAAGCGGCGCTCGAGTTCCGCCCAGACTTCGCCGGGGGCGATGCCCTTCGCATTCCACAGAACGAGGAGATGGTAGAGAAGATCGGCGCTTTCGCGGGCGAGGCGTTCGTTGGTCTCCGCGACCGCCGCCACGGCCGTTTCCACGGCTTCTTCGCCGACCTTCTGCGCGATTTTGTGCACGCCCTTGGCATAGAGGCGCGCGGTATAGGAGGTCTCGGGATCGCCCGACTTCCGGCGTTCGATCGCCTCCAGCATCTCGGAAATGATCCGCTCGTCCTTTGGCATCCTTAACCCATGTTTAGTTCGCTGCAGGCGCGAAGGTGCAACAACATCTTCGCGTTGGTTTTATGTCAGCGCTAGGGCAATTGTTGGATGTAGAGCCTCAGGCCACCATGAATTTGCGTCCGAAGGTTGCCGTCGCTCACGGGTGAATTCCATTCAATCGCGCATGAACGGGTTTTAATGGCCCGTGAGGACTACTCTAACCCCTCGATATTGCGAAAGTTCTCCTGCCTCTGGTTTTTCTCGGCCACCGGAGATTGCGCCGGTCGATAGACCGGCTACCGCCCGCTGCTTGCGCCTCCACAATTTTCAATCCATCTTTGTACGACGGCGAAGGTGTTGATTAATAAGGCGCCACGCCGTGAAAGCAGAAGGGGCAAACGTCGGAAGCGACTTTTGTTCAACAATAAACAGAATGGGTAACGGAGTTGACAGTTTTAACAATGAAAGCACGCGGCAGAGGGCGACAGCCCGGCACGCGCGGCGGCGGTCCCGACCCGATTGATATCCACGTCGGTAAGCGGATCAAACTTCGGCGCACGCTGCTGCATATCAGCCAAGAACAACTTGCCGGCGACATCGGCGTCACTTTCCAGCAGGTCCAGAAATACGAAAGCGGCCACAACCGCGTCAGCGCAAGCCGTCTTTTCGATATTTCTCGCGTCCTCAACTGTCCGATCGCCTACTTCTTCGAAGACATCGGACCGGAAACAACGGGCGATCGTACGACTCCTGCGGCCCGTAGCGCCGTAGAGGGATTGGCGGAAGAAGCGGCCGGCGGGCCCGATGGCGATCCCATGCAGCGTACGGAAACGCTGGAGCTGGTACGCGCCTATTGGCGTCTGCACAACGCGGATCTTCGCAAGAACGTCCTCGAGTTGCTTGGCAATATTTCGAAGCGCGAGTAGTCCTCGCGCTTCGACCGAAGGAACCAACCGGCGCCGGTAACACGGCGACCGGTCCCTTCGGGGACGCGGCCCCAGTTACGCGTTCAAGCGATAGCCGCCGGGCTCGGTAATCAACAGCCGGACGTTGGCCGGATTTTCCTCGATCTTCTGACGCAAACGATAGATGTGCGTCTCGAGGGTGTGAGTCGTCACCGCGGCGTTGTATCCCCACACTTCGCCGAGCAGGGTTTCGCGCGACACGGTCTTATTCCCGATCCTGTAAAGGTACTTGAGGATCGCGGTTTCCTTTTCCGTAAGCCTGATCTTCTTCTTTCCTTCGCCGGTGCTCAGCATCTTCGCCGCCGGATGAAATTGATACGGCCCGATGGTGAACACCGCGTCATCGGATTGTTCATGCTGACGCAAATGAGCCCGGACACGCGCGAGCAGCACGGCGAGGCGGAAGGGCTTGGTGATGTAGTCGTTGGCTCCGGCATTGAGGCCGGTCACCGTATCGTCCTCGGAATCGAGCGCCGTCAACATGATGATGGGCGAGCGCACGCCTTTCTCTCGAAGCGTCCTGCACACATCGCGCCCGTCCATATCGGGAAGGCCGAGGTCCAATAGAATAATGTCGAAGACCGTGGCCGCCGCCTGGGCAATACCCGCGGCGCCGCTGGCGGCTTCTTCGATGCGGCCGAATTCGCCTTGCGTCGCAAGCTGCTCCTTCAGCGATGTCCGCAGGAGGTCATCGTCGTCAACGATGAGAATACTTCGGGTGGATGACAGGGGGCGGCTCCGATCTTGCAGGCTTGCGGGCAGTCTAAGACGCTTTTGGACAGCGCGTCCCTCCCGATGTAGCGGCGCGTCGGTGACGCACAACTGGTTGTGATCCTTGGGATACGTAGCTGGACAGGCGAGGGAAGGCTATATATCCCCGATGAGTATGAACGCCAGACCTGAACCGATTGCGCCTCTGTCCCTTCCGGATTTGGAAGCGGTCGACCGCGCCGTTGCCGAGCTTCGTCGCGGCGGGGCCGTGGTGATCTTGGGGTGCGGCACCAAAGGAATGGGCGCTGCGCTGGTGCGCGCGGCGGAGACCGTCGACCTCTGGCCGGCGCCGTATTTCACCGAATCAGGCGTCGGCGCGGCGTGCCTTGTCATTACGGGGCGGCGCGCGGCGGTGCTCGGCCTCGCCGCGCCTTCCGCGCAGGCGGTTCAACTCGGCTGCCATGAACTCAGTCCGGCACGCATTCGCGCCCTGATCGATCCGGATGTCGAGGCGCCGGTTCCGCCGCCGAACGTCGGACCAGCCGAAACCGTGGCTGCCTCAGACGCCGGCCACGCCGCCGTGCAACTCGCCAAGATTGCCCGCCTCCTCCCCGCCGTCGTGTTGGCTCCGCTCGTCGACAACCCGGATCTCTGGACACGCCGTCATGGACGTCTCGCGGTCAGCGCCGCGGCTATCACTCGCTACGACCAAGATACCGCGGGCGATCTCAGGCCGATCAGCGAGGCGCGGGTGCCGCTTGCCGATTGCCAGGACACGCGCATCGTCTCCTTTCGCCCGCGCGACGGCGGAGCCGAGCATCTCGCGATCATTCTTGGATCACCGGATCCGTCGAAACCGGTTCTCGCCCGCTTGCACTCGGAGTGTTTCACGGGCGACCTTTTGGCTTCGCTCCGCTGCGATTGCGGCGACCAATTGCGCGGCGCAATTTCCGCCATTGCCAAGGAAGGTGCGGGCGTTCTGCTCTACTTGGCGCAGGAGGGGCGCGGCATCGGCCTCGTCAACAAACTGCGCGCCTATACGCTGCAGGATCGCGGCTTCGATACCGTCGACGCCAATGAGCAATTGGGCTTCGACGACGACGAGCGCATCTACCTGCCTGCCGTGAGAATGCTGCGCGTGCTGGGCTTTACCCGCGTGCGTCTTCTGACGAACAATCCCGCCAAGGTCGGCGCTCTGGGGCGTCACGGCATCGAAATTGTCGAGCGTGTGACGCATGCCTTCCCCTCCAATGAGCACAATTGGAGCTATCTCCAGACCAAAGCCAAACGTTCAGGCCATCTCTTCTAAAACCCATGGACATTGTCGTAACCCCCATCGCCACCGACGTGACGCGCGGCACCTTGCGCTACAAGACCTTCGCCTTTCCGTGCGCGCTGGGGCGCACCGGCGTTCGCGTCGACAAACACGAAGGCGACGGCGCTACGCCCGTGGGCCGCTATGCACTGAAGCGCGTGTTATACCGCTCCGACAAACTGATGCCGCCGGCGACAAAGCTTCCGATCTCGTCGATTGCGCGGGATGACGGCTGGTGCGATGCGCCCGAGGATCCGAACTACAACCGTCCGGTCAAACTTCCCTATCGGGCGAGCGCGGAGAACATGTGGCGCGAAGATGCGCTTTACGACCTGGTCGTCGTACTGGGGCATAATGACGATCCAGTCGTGCCCCACGGCGGCAGCGCCATCTTCATGCACGTCGCCGCGCCCGATTTCACGCCCACCGCGGGCTGCATAGCATTAGCGCGCGAGGACCTTCTTTCGATCCTGCGCGCGCTATCTGGTGCTACCTCTATCGAGATTCGTGAGATAGCCTGATTAGCGTGCCGCTCCGCCGCCGGAGCCGGGTGCCAGCAGATCGGCGATGCCCTCAATGCCGTCCAGCATGAGCGAGCGTTCGAACGCCACATAGTGGAAGCGCTGGTTCGCATGTCCAGCGTGGATGGCGAAGCCGACGGTGTATTTCTTGTCCGGCACGATCTTCTTGTAGCCCGGGCCTGCATCCAGCGGACGGCTCAAGGTGACGGTGTAGACACCCTTCGTGACCGTCGCCGTGGCCTTCACCACCGGCTTCTCGTTGGCGACACGCTTTTCGAGAATGGTGCCGTCGACCGCGACCGCCGGCTTGCCCGGATTGATTCGCGCCTGCCAGTATTCGAGATAATTTCCGGCCGCACGCAGCTTCGCGAGTTCTTCGGCGGGCTTGATGATATCGCCGCCGCTTTTCGGAATGCGCGTTTCCGTGAGGTACTTCGTGGTGCCGGTCACGCTCCAGCGCATGCTCTCGACGTCGCTGTGGCAAGTGAGCCAGCAGCCGGCCTGCTTGGCCTCTTTCACGCCACCGTCGTCCAGGATCATTGTGACCTTAGTTTCGAATTCCTTGTCCATGGCGATATTGGGCTGCTTACCCGGATCGAATTCGATGCGTATGAGCAACTCGCCTTTCTCGTGGGCGGTCTTGATCTTCGCCTTCACGAAGGGCGGCTTGCCCGGGATCGGCGACGGCTCTTTGTCCTTTTCCGCATCCACGAGACTGTCGCCCAGCGGGCCTTCATCAATGTCGCCGTGGCAACCGACGCAGGTCTTCTCCGGATAACGGCGCTGGCCGCTGTGGCGGCCGGGCGTGAACAGCCGGTCCCAAGAAATCTGCGCGGGGTAGAAAAATGTGATGTTCTTCTCAGGCACCTTCGCCCAGTCGACGGCGCCGGCGCGCTCGGGCGCGAGCAGTGCGGCGCCCGCGACCATGGCTACTCCCAGAGCGCGCATAATTCCTGATGACACCTCGTTTCTCCCTTGTTTATCGTCCCAGCCCAGGATTCGGGGGTAGCATATATCATGTCGCGGCCAGTAGAAAAATTCGGACGAGTGGCGATCACCCTCCACTGGATCATAGCCGCATTCCTGATCCTGTCGGCCATTTCAGGCTTAACTACGGTCTATATCGACGATACCCGCACCAGCCGGACCGCCCTGGAGGTCCATCAAACTATCGGATTTGTGATCTTCCTCCTGGCCATCGCCCGGTTGTACTGGCGCATTACCCACGCGCCGCCGCCGCCGCCGCGGGGGTACACGCCAGCCCAAAGAATCACGGCCGCTGTTACACATGCGACTTTGTACCTGTTCATCATTGGAATGCCGATTTCCGGCTATATCGGCCTTGCGGCCCGCGGCCGTGAAATCCCGGTCTTCGGCCTTTTCAACCTGCCGCATCTCACACCGCGCAGCTTCGACCTGTCTGCCAGCGCCACGACGCTCCATTTCTACGCCCAGTTTGCGATGTACGTGCTAGTGACGTTGCACGTCGTGGCGGCGCTCTATCATCATTTCGTTCTGAAGGACGACGTGATGCGTCGCATGCTGCCGGGCGACAAGCCCGCGTTACAGAGCGACATGCCCTAGTTACGTCGCGTTGCGCTCGCCGAAGAGCGCGCTACCGACCCGTACATGGGTCGCTCCAAAGCGCACCGCCGTCTCGTAGTCCGCGCTCATACCCATGCTGAGCTGAGTGAGGCCGTTCCGCCGTGCGAGATCGGCAAGGAAGGCAAAGTGAATCGCCGCCTGCTCGTCGGCGGGCGGAATGCACATCAACCCAACGACCGGCAGGCTCCATTGCCCCCGGCAAGCGGCGATGAAGCCGTCGGCCTCGCTCGGATCCACTCCGGCTTTTTGCGCTTCGCGGCCGGTATTCACTTGAACGAAGCACGAAGGCCGGCGGTCCTGACGCGCCATCTCAGCCGCGAGCGCCTCGGCGATGCGTGGCCGATCGACACTGTGAATGACGTCGAACAGCGCAATAGCATCCGCGGCCTTGTTCGACTGCAAAGGGCCGATGAGATGGAGGCGTAGATCGGGCGCTGCGGCTTTGAGGGCGGGCCATTTCGCCGCGGCCTCTTGCACTCTGTTTTCGCCGAAGTCGCGGTGGCCCGCGGCGATCAACGGCGCGATGCGCCCGGCCTCGTGTGTCTTGCTGACGGCAATCAGCGTGACATCGGCCGGGTTGCGCGACGCCATCCGCGACGCCGCGGCAAGGTGCTGCAATACGCTTTCGAGATTTTGCGCGGGTTCGCTAGAGTGCGGCATGTCCCTATTGCTATCAAACGGCGCCCGTAAGCTCAAACACCGAGACCTGCCTGTCCTGTGGTTTCTCACCGACGAAGCGCGCATGGACGATGCGCTTGGCGTCCTCATGTCGCTGCCGCGCGGGGCCAGCGTGATATTCCGTCATTATGGCGCGCGTGACCGGGCCGCGCTCGCAGGCAAGCTGGCAAAGGCCTGCCGCGCGCGCGGGCTCATCTTCCTGGTCGCGGACGATTGGCGCCTGGCGGCAAGGGTCGGCGCCGACGGCCTACACCTTCCCGAACACGCTGCCGCCCGCGGTCCTGCGAGCGGCGCGCGCCTGTGGCGCAAACAGCGTAGAGCGTGGCTCACTGTAGCCGCCCACGGCGCCCGCGGCCTCGCCCGGGCTCGGGGCCTTGCCGCAGACGCCGTTCTGCTCGCGCCGGTTTTTCCGACGCAAAGCCATCCGGATCGCATGGCATTGGGGCTTGCGCGCGCCACTGCCCTGGTTCGCCGCACCCGCGTTCCCGTGCTGGCGCTCGGCGGCGCGTCGCCGCACATGCTTCCCCACGTACGCGCGGCAGGGTTTGCCGGAATCGCGGGGATCGGTTTTGCTTTAAAGAGAAAAGTCTAGAAGCGCAGCTGCACGCCGACGCGGGCGCCAGTACCTTGCGGCGGCTTTGCGGTCGGAGCCGCAAGGAAGAACGGCACGCCTTCGCGGCCGCTGTAGAACGCATCGGCGTTCAAGCTGAAGCGCGGGCTGATCGAGTAGATGCCGCCGAGAGTGATCTGCTGCGTGTCCCCGGCGCGATTGACCGTCGAGAAACTGCTGCCTTCCGCGGCGTAGGTGAGGCGAAGATCGAACGAGCCCATGTCGTAGCCGAGGCCGCCGACCCAGCCTTCTCGGCCGACGAAAGGTCCGAACGCAGCGGTGTCGCTCACGCCGCCGAGCACATAGACACCGGCATAGCCCACGGTCGCGCCGAAGTTCCACGAGGAAACGGGCGAAAGCGAAAGCGTCGAGGGCTGATCAGCGTAGCCGCCGAACACGCCAACGTCGCCGCCGAAAAGATGGGTGGAGTACCGGGCGCTCACGTCCTGGGCATTGGCGACGCCAAGGCCGCCGATAACGCGGCGGCCCACCACCGGCGCGCCGAGGCTGAAGGCGCCGACAACGGGACTCTGATAGCCGATACGCAGGCTGCTATTGGAAGACACCGAAAGTTCGGACTTGGGCGGAGGCGCCGTCTCGGCCAGAGGCAGATCCGGCTGCAACTCGGCTGCCGAGGCGTATGAGCCAATGCCCGCGAAAAGCGCGGCGGCTACACCTATGACTAAACCGAACCGGTTCATGACTATTTTGGCGCGCACGTACCTGCGCCCTCCTTGGGTATTTGAATTAAATTTGCACCCCAAGTAGAGCCGGTCAACATGATGCGGGTCCAAACCTCCTGAATCGCCCGAGTTGTGGCAAATTCCGCACAGACTCGGGCTTCGGCACTAGGGAACTGTTGTAAAAAAGACTGTATCGGAAGTCTGCTTAAGAGGCTGTGAACCTCATGTGTCAGCGTACTTTCCGACTCGGCTAACCCTCGCCGCGCGTGCGCGTCTTGTTTGGCGCGGCGCTCTTTTCAAGAAACTCGATGACCATGCCGGCGATGTCCTTGCCGGTGGCCAGTTCGATGCCCTCAAGGCCGGGTGTGGAGTTCACTTCCATTACAACTGGTCCGTGATTCGAGCGCAGCATGTCCACGCCGCAGACGTTAAGGCCCATGGTCTTGGCCGCGCGGACCGCCGTCGACCGCTCCTCGGGCGTGATCTTTACTTCTTGCGCCTTGCCGCCGCGATGAAGGTTGGAGCGAAATTCCTCCGGTGCGCCCTGGCGCAACATGGCCGCCACGACCTTGCCGCCGATGACAAAGGCGCGGATATCGGCCCCGCCGGCTTCCTTGATGAACTCCTGCACCAGGATGTTCGCCTCAACACCGCCGAAAGCCTCGATCATGCTCTTGGCCGACGAGCGCGTTTCGGCCAGCACCACCCCGATGCCTTGCGTGCCTTCCAAGAGTTTGATCACGACCGGCGTGCCCCCGACCATGTCGATCAAATCGTCCGGCTGGCTGGTGGCGTGAGCAAAGGCTGTGACGGGGAGTCCGATACCCTTGCGCGAAAGAAGCTGGAGGCAGCGCAGCTTGTCCCGCGAGCGCCCGATGGCGACCGACTCGTTGAGCGGATAGACCCCCATCATCTCGAATTGACGCAAGACCGCGAGACCATAGAAGGTGATGGATGCGCCAATGCGGGGGATTACCGCGTCGTAGCCTTCAAGCGCTCGGCCCCGATATCTAACCTCGGGCCGGTGCGAAGCGATGTTCATGTAGCACTTCAGCGTATCGACGACGTCGATCTCATGGCCGCGCGCCCGCGCCGCCGCGACCAGGCGCTGGTGGGAATAGAGTTCGGGATTGCGCGCGAGCATCGCAAATTTCATCAGGGGCACCGGAACGGAAAGGAAGGAGAATTGAGGTGATGATTGGTTCGGAGGCTTAACTTTAGCCGCCCTTAAACGCCGTGCAAACGGACTTGATCCACCCCTATATCGCGCCTTTTCGTCGTTTCAGTTTGGTGACGAAGGAGCGCGCCGGATCAACTACATAGCGCCGCCGTAAGGCCTGGCGGCCGATGAGCATCCGAAATCCCAGCTGATCACGATTGGTAAGACTGAGCTCGACCGGCCATTGCGAGTGGCCGATGGCGAGAATCGTGCGCACCACATAGCGTTCTTCCGACCGTCCGCCGGAATCCATGATGCGGCGGTGATCGATCACCAACGCCACGCACGTCGCAGTGGGTTTCTTTTTCCGCTGCAGCGGATGAACCACGAAGCGGACATAGGCCGCACCGTCCTTGGTGAAGGGCGTGATCTTGGACGCATGAAGCGCCGATGTGCGCGCGCCCGTATCGATCTTCGCCTTGATGCGCTTGATATGAAGATCCGGCAGCGAAACCCACTCGCGCCAACCTGCGACTTTCTTCTTTCGCTTTTCGACCGGCACCGTTTCTGCCGCGTCGTCGCGGGGGGAGCGGGACATGCTAGTGGTCCGATTCTACCATTCGCATTCCAGTTCCGTGCGTACTCTTGCGAATGTTAGAATCATTAGGACCACTAGAAATATATAGAGTCTAGTGGTGCTTATGGATTTGACATTCGCTTCCCAGCCTAGAAGCAAACAGGGTAGCGAATGTCAAATCCGCTCCACTAGCGATTAGAAGTCGACCTTGAGGCCGCTCAACAAACCACCGCCGTCCCACTCGAAGCCGGTGGCGTCGGTCTGATCGCCGTAGAATCCGGCGAGGCCGACGCTGATGCCGGGTCCAAGCTTATAGGCGGACTGCAGCGTGATGCGATCGGTGAACTCAAAGGCATTGAGACCGGCCACGGCCCGGCGCTTGACCTCGCGATAGTCGGCGGAGAGTTGCACCGGACCGATGGCGTAGAACAACCCGACCGTCCAGGCTTCCTCGTCGAGACCGCTCGCCGGCATGACATCCATGAAAGCAGCGGCGAGTTCCCATCCGCCGTAGGTCACGCCCGCGGCGACGTTCCACGCTTCGACGCCGTCGTTGCCGCCGGTGCGCGAGTTGGAATGGAAATAGCCTCCGGCCACACGGTAGGTGCCGTAGCCGTAGTCGCCTTCATACAGCGCGGTGACGTCCACGGCGTTGGACGGCATCAGCGCTTTGTTGACCGGTCCTTCCCACGAACGCGGCGTCGCATGATAGGTCACGCCCACCTGTACGCCGGCAAGCTCCGGCGACTGGTATGAAACGCCGAGCGCATTGCCCGTGAACCGTTTGAAGGTGAAGGCGTCGCGCAGCGTAATGCCGTTGCGTGCCATCACCGCGTCGCCCACCACTTCTTCGTAAGTGGTCAGGAAAGCTTGCGGCACCGGCTCGCCGATAATCGAATAGTTGACGCCGGCGCGTTCGCCGGCGCGCACACGGCCCAAGCTGGTGATGATTTCGACGAAACCTTCGTCGAGATTCGCCGTCTCGCGCGGCTCGGCGTTGAAGCGGAGATAGGCGCGCACCGTCATCCCGTTGTCCAGGATCGTGCGCCCATCCATGGCGATCTTGGCCTCGCTGAACATGCCGGCTGCGTTGAAGTCCTCGCCCGCTCGCTCGGTCTGATCAGCGACAAAGAAATACTGCCGCACCCAGCCGCCCACACTCACGGTGATGGGGTCGGCGGCATGCGTAGGCAGCGGCAGCATCGCCGCCGCGGCCAGCACGCTCGTGGCGAGAGGCAGAGTCTTCATCCGCAGGAGATCCCCTGATTCGCCAACACCTTAAGCGAAAAGGGGTCGGGCTGAGAAGCCCGCTCTAAAACATGAACTGGAACCGTGCCGCGAAGGTGTCGAGCGACAGGCCCAATGGGATGGGAAGTGCGCTGGCGGCGGTGATGGGGTTCGCCTTGTCGAACTCGGTATGGATGAAGTTGAACTTCCACAGCATGTTCGAGTTCCAGAACCAGTTGAAGCCCAGGGTGTAGTTGGTCTGGCGACCGCCATTGACCATAAAGGGCTGATCGGCCGCCAACCGGCTGGAGGTATAGTTGTCCACGAGGTCCATATAGCTCACGCGGGCCGCGAACTCGAAGGCGCCCCAGCCGTTGTTCTTAGGCGAAAACGGCGTGATGGGATTGACGCTGGAATAGGCGCCCGAGGCAGGCACGTAAGTCCTGCGGCCGCCGATGGTGTAGCTGGCTTGGACGTAGCCGCCGCCGACATTCACGCTGTCCTGGCGGCGCTTGACCACATCATGCAGATATTCGCCTTGCATGAAGAGGCTGCCGAAAGCGCCGGCGGCTTCGACACCATAGACTTGCGCGCTGGTCGCCGGATTGGCGGCGGTCCCGAGCGCTCCCGTATTGAGGATGTTGGTGGGATCGATGCGCACTTCCGGGCGATCGGAGAGGGTGAAACTTCCCGGCGTGTTCGGACCCGCGTTCGGTGCCTCGAAGATCTGCGCCGAGGACACGCCGAAATGAACTGACGTCAGGTCGTTCTGGATCGGGTTGAAGGAAATGCGTTCATATGCGCCGAAACCGCGCGTCGTCAGCGCGTGGGCGACGTTTGGTGTCGAGGCGGTGAGATAAGCCCCCGCGAACCAGTTGGGGCCCCATCTGCGCACGCCGGCCGAAAACCGCGGATCGCCCGCATTGAAGCTGCTGGCGACGCTGACAGGCGATGACCGCTCGAGGAACATGATGTCGTTCGAGCTGTTGGCGTCGTCGAGCGGGAAATACTGCGAGCCGTAGCCGATTTCGAAAATAGTGTTGGGCATCCCGGTGTAGGTGATGCGCGCTTCGTTGATGGCCGCTGTCGCGTCCTGGGCGCCGCCGGCGTCGAGAATCAGTGAATAGGTGAAATCACTCATCGCCCGGCCGGTAATACCGAGACGCGCACGGCGCGCGTTCACGCCGTTGGTGAGCTTGCCGCCGGCAATCGTGCCGGGGCCGGTGGTGCCTTCAGGTTTCTGATTGAGATACACGCCCACATCGAAGTGGACACGGCCCGTGGGCGCGATTGTCCACGCGCCGTCGGGGCTCGACATGGCAAAGCGGTTGGTGGCGGACTGTGTCACGCGCGGATTGGAGGGCGGGATCATGCGCATCGCGCCGCCTTCCATGACGTTGCGCCCGCCGGCCGAAAGATTGGCTTCGCGGGCCGCGCGTTCGGCCGCCTCGCGGGTTTCGACTTCCTTCGCCAGCGCCTCGCGCGATTCCGCTTCACGGGCCTGCAAGGCTTCGAGTTGCTTTTGCATCGCGCCCAGCTGATCTTTCAGCGCCTGGATCTCCCGGGCGATGTCGGTGGAGGTTTCGGCGGCGCTTGATGCAAGCGGGGTCAGGGCCGTCGTCATGAGGAGGACGGTCGCTACAACACTGCGAATTTTCATGTTTTTCTGCCCTTTGCGATGCGCCTGACGAGGGGCGCCTGGGGTCTTCCCTTGAGACCGGCGAACGGCCGGACCATATGACCGGAGTGCCATCGGTTTCATGACAGTAAGTTTACGGTTTTATGAAGCCGAGTCAGGAGCTGGCAAGCATGTCTTCCTCCAGATCAAGCCGTCCCGGCGGGGCCTTGGATGGGCCGTCGCGGGCCTGAAGGAGCGCTATGCGGCTTTCGAGGTCAAAAAACCTCGTATTGGCGGGGAGTTGCGCCATATTCGGAAGGCCTTCGCAAGGGGGCGCGGGTTGGTTATAACGGCCTCCCCCCGGTCAAAATCAGGACCAGAAATCAGGGGCTAAAAGGTAAGCGCGATGCGGCCCCTCATGGGCCCCCGCGGCAGGAGATACGAGTAATGAGCGGTGACGTTTCACGGTTGTTCGGCGCGGCAAGCACTTTGGGGGCGGCCTTCGGCGCGGCCCTTTTGCTTACGTCGTGCACCTCAGGGAAGACCTATGAGGGCGTGGCCGGGACCGTGACCGAAAACCGCGACACCATTTTCAGCGACGGCGGCGTCGGCCTCACCCTGTTCGGCGCCTCGAAGGAAAACGCGGTCGCAGCGCCGGTGGTGGTGAACGCCTATCTGTGGCGCGCCTCCCTCGACACCCTCGCGTTCATGCCGCTGGCCTCGGCCGATCCGTTCGGCGGCGTGATCATCAGCGAATGGTATGCGCCGCCCGAAACCCCGGAAGAGCGCTTCAAGGTCAACGTCTACATTCTCGGGCCGACTTTGCGCGCCGACGGCCTGCGCATTTCCATTTTCCGCCAGACCCGCTCGGGCGGCGTGTGGAGCGATGCGCCCGTCAACGCCGAGATGACTACGGAATTCGAGAACGCAGTGTTGTCGCGCGCCCGCGATCTTCGACTTCGTGCCGTGGCAGAAAAAGAATAGTTCGGCTCAGCCGCGCAAGCGGCGTTTCAAAACAAGTTTTTGGGTAGGGCCGCCCGGCAACGGGACGGTCATGAACTGCAATGGCATCACCGGAAGAGCGCCATAACTTCCGCCGGGCGGAAGCGAAGTGGCAGGACATTTGGTCGGACCGGAAGTGTTTCACGGTCGAAGAGAATTCGTCGAAGCCCAAGTATTACGTGCTCGAGATGTTTCCCTATCCATCGGGACGCCTCCACATGGGCCATGTGCGCAACTACACGCTCGGCGATGTGGTCGCGCGCTACAAGAAGGCGAAAGGCTTCAACATCCTGCACCCCATGGGCTGGGATGCCTTTGGCTTGCCGGCCGAGAATGCGGCGCTGGAGCGCGGCATTCACCCGGGCAAATGGACGCGCGAGAACATCAAAGTCATGCGCGACCAGTTCCGTCCGCTGGGATTTTCGCTCGACTGGAGCCGCGAAGTCGCGAGCTGCGAGCCCGATTACTATAAGCACGAACAGAAGATGTTCCTCGACTTCCTGAAGGCGGGCCTCGCCTACAGGAAAGAATCTTGGGTCAATTGGGATCCGGTGGAACACACCGTGCTCGCCAACGAGCAGGTGATCGACGGCAAAGGCTGGCGCTCCGGCGCGGATGTTGAACAGCGCAAACTGTCGCAATGGTTCTTGAAGATCACCCACTACGCCGAGGACCTCTTGAAGGCGATCGAGGCCTTGGATCGTTGGCCGGACAAGGTCCGCGTGATGCAGCACAACTGGATCGGCCGCTCGGAGGGTGCTCGCGTCTTTTGGCCCTTGGTGAACGCCGACAAGAAAGACCGCGGAGAATCGCTCGAGGTTTTCACAACGCGCCCCGATACGCTGTTCGGCGCTTCGTTCTGCGCGATCTCGGCGCAGCATCCTTTGGCCGCGAAGCTGGCGGAGAACAACCCGGGCCTCGCCGAATTCATCGCCGAATGCAGCCGCACGGGCACGTCCACCGCCGCCATCGAAACGGCGGAGAAGAAGGGCTTCGACACAGGACTTCGCGCACGCCACCCGTTCGATCCGAAGCGGACGGTGCCGGTCTACGTGGCCAATTTCGTGCTGATGGAGTATGGCGCCGGTGCGATCTTCGGCTGCCCCGGTCACGACGAGCGCGACATGGAGTTCGCCCGCAAGTACGGGCTCGGCGTCACGTGCGTCGTGGCGCCGGCGGGTGAAGACCCGAAGGCCTTCGCTGAGAAGCTGGAGGCCGGCAGCGTCGCGTTCACCGACGACGGCGTGCTCGTGAACTCCGACTTCCTGAACGGGCTCAAAGTCGATCAAGCCATTCGCGCCGCTATCGCGAAGTTGGAAGAGCTGAAACTGGGCAAAGGCACGGTGCAGTACCGCCTGCGCGATTGGGGTGTTTCACGCCAGCGCTATTGGGGCTGCCCGATCCCCGTCATTCACTGCACGAAATGCGGACCGGTTCCTGTGCCCGACAAGGATCTGCCTGTCACGCTGCCGGAGGATGTGACCTTCGACAAACCCGGCAACCCGCTCGAGCGCCATCCCAGCTGGAAACATGTGAAGTGTCCCAGCTGCGGCGCCGCGGCGACCCGCGAAACCGATACCTTCGACACCTTCGTCGAATCCTCCTGGTACTTCGCGCGATTCTGCTCGCCGCAAGTAACGGACCGGCCTTTCGACAAGGCCGAGGCCATGAAGTGGCTGCCGGTCGATCAATATATCGGCGGCGTCGAACACGCGGTTCTGCATCTTCTCTATTCACGCTTCTATACGCGCGCCATGACCGAATGCGGCTACCTCGATCTGAAGGAGCCGTTCGCGGGCATGTTCACTCAAGGCATGGTCTGTCATGAGACGTACCGCGCCGCCGACGGAACCTGGCTGGAACCAAGCGCCGTGCAAATTCAAGGGGACAATGTGACATCCAACGGCCAGCCGGTGACGGTCGGCCGTTCGGAGAAGATGTCGAAATCCAAGAAGAACACCGTCGATCCGCACCACATCATTGAGACCTACGGCGCGGATGCGGCGCGGCTGTTCATGCTGTCGGACTCTCCGCCCGAGCGCGATCTGGAATGGACCGACGCCGGGATTGAGGGCGCCTGGCGTTATCTCAATCGTTTGTGGCGCTTGGCCGCGCAGGCAAGCGCGATACCCGCGCAGGACGTTCCCGCGAGTGTCGATCCTGCTGCGACCGCCGTGCTGCGCCAGATTCACCGCACCATTGCCGCCGTCGGCGACGATCTCGAGAAGTTCAGGTTTAACTCGGCCGTCGCGCGTGTACGCGAGCTGACCAACGGCGTTGCGGACATGGACCGGGCCGTCAGCGGCGGCGAGGCCGTGTTCCGGTCCGGCGTGACCATCATCGCGCAGCTGATCAATCCTCTGACCCCGCACATTGCCGAGGAAATCTGGGAACTGCTCGGCAACACGGCCATTCTGGCCCAAAGCCCCTGGCCGACCTTTGACCCGGCGCTCCTGGAAGACAATGTGGTCACCATGGCGGTGCAGGTGAACGGCAAACTGCGGGGCACGATTACCGTGGCCAAAGGCGCCGACGCCAAAACCTGCGAAGCGGCCGCGCTCGCGCTGCCGACGGTTGCCAAGCTTTTGGACGGCAAGGCGCCGCGAAAAGTCATTGTGGTTCCGGAAAAAATCGTCAACATCGTTGCCTAGCGCGCGTCCAGGAAAAGTGGAGGCCGCCCGCGGGCGGAAGGCCCGCTAGTATGATAAAAAGCGCGCCTACGCGCGCGCGTCCGCCCGGGACACGCGCAAACAAAAAGGGTGACCCCCTGACCACGCGTTCAGCGAAGCCTCTGCGGACAATCATCGCGGCCGTTGGTCTGACGGCCCTGGCCGGCTGCGGCTTCTCGCCTCTCTACGGCGAACGCAGCGTTTCGGCGGCGCCGGGCGTCAACGAATCCCTGACCCAGATCGTCATCCGTCCACTGCCGGAACGCCAGGGCCAGAAATTGCGCCAGATCCTGCGCGAGCAACTTCAGCCGCGCGGCATGGCCAAGCAACCGGCCTTCGACCTCGAAGTCCATCTCACGACACGCATCGAGGAAATCGGTGTGCGTCTCGACGCCACCAGCTCGCGCGCCAACTACATTCTCACCGCCAACTTCTACCTGAACGAAGGGGCGAACCGCCTGATCGGCGACCGCGTGCAGGCCATCGTCAGCTACAACATCCTCGACGAACAGTATGCGACGGTCGCCTCGCAGGCCGATGCCGAGAATCGCGTCATTCGTCGCGTCGGCGAGGAAATCACCGCCCGCCTTGCGGTCTTTTTCCATCAGCGCGCGGAAAAGCCGGTCGCGCAGGCCGTACCCTAGTTCATGAAAATTACCGGACGCGCGGATTCTTTCGTCGCTAAACCCGACCCGAAGATGCGCGCGGTGCTGGTCTATGGTCCCGATATCGGATTGGTTCGCGAGCGACTCAACGGACTGACGAAGGCCGTCGCCGGATCGGTCGACGATCCATTTCGCGTCGTGGAACTTCCAGCCGACACCTTGCGCGACGATCCGGCACGCCTTCGCGACGAAGCCGCGGCCATGTCCTTTGGCGGCGGGCGGCGCGTTGTGAGAATCCGAGATGCCGGCGACACCCTTGCCGAATTGTTCGAGTCCTTCGACGAAGATTCGGTCGGCGATGCCTTGGTGGTCGTGACCGCGGGCGATCTCAGTCCGCGCTCGAAGCTGCGCGCCGCATTTGAAGGCGCCGAGCGCATGGCGGCTCTGCCCTGCTACAGCGACAGCGCCGATGTCGTCGAATCTGTCGCCCGTGAAATGCTCCGCGCGGCCGGACTGCAGATCGCCCCGGACGCCTTGTCCTGGCTGGTCGATCATCTGGGCGGCGATCGTGAGCTGTCTCGCCGCGAGCTTGAGAAGCTCATCTTATATAAAGGCAGCAGCGGCACGGTAACGGAAGAAGACGTGCTTGCCTGCGTGGGCGACACCGCGGGCTTCGGGGTCGACGACCTGGTCTATGCCCTGGGGGACGGCGATCAAGCCACGATCCAACGGGTCTACGGCCGCCTGGTGAACGAAGGCATTTCGCCCATCACAGTCCTTAGCGCCGTATCGCGGCATCTCATGCGTCTGCATGAAACGCGCGGACGGATGAACGAAGGCAAGAACGCCGACGCGGCGGCGGCCATGCTGCGCCCGCCGGTGTTCTTCAAGTTCAAGAGCAGATTCACAAGCCAGGCCAACCGCTGGAGCGAGAGCCTTCTCGCCCGCGGGCTCGAGATCGTCACCGAAGCGGAGATGCAGGCGAAGTCCACAGACATGCCGGCGGAGGCAGTGATCGAACGCGCGTTCATGCAGCTCGCGCGCGTCGGACAAAGTGCTCGTCGCTAAGGAGCGGCGAGAAGTCCCCGCACGCCTTGCAAGACCAATTCCCGCGCCTTCGCTTCGCGTTCCGCGCCTGTTAGCTTCGCGTCGGCGATGCCAAAGCTCGTCACGCCATAGTCCTCATTATAGATAAAGTAGACGACCTGACTGGCGAAGGGACCTGCGGGTTCTCCTTTGGCGCGCGGCGCGCAGGCCAGCGTGTCGCCCACCGGCTTGACGGACTGACAATCGCCGCTGATGAGCGCGACCTGACAGTGATCGTCTGCCGTGCGCAGACAACTCTCTACCGTGAATACCGTGCCGTTCGCGGTGTAGACGCTCGTCGGCTTAAGCTCGGGCGTTACGGCCAATGCGGTGCGGCCCATTGCGATGCATCGATATTCCGCCGTGGAACATTCGGTGAGCGGGCTTCCTTGGCCATGCTCTTGGTGATCGTGATCGCCGTGAGGCCGCTTCGACTCAATGGGCGCGCCGACGATAATAGCGCCTTGCGCTGAAAACGAATGTGTCCGCTCCGGGTTCTCATAGACGATCGGGGCTGATCCGGCGGGTTCCGCCGCTTCCGCAACATTGAACATGAGCATCGTCGAGGCGGCGGCGCATACCATGAGCATTGTCCGCTTCATCGCTGACATCTCCCTAAACCCGGGACCCTTGCCCGATGGCAAGCGCCGGTTCGCACGGGCACGCAAGCTGCGCGGCGGTCCAGAACTTTTGGCCCGCCGCAGGTGGCGCCATCTCGAACAGTGTGCAGTTCTGAACATGCACGGTTTCGCCAAGTAGATCCTCCATCGCCCAGAACGTACCGCCGTGGGCGACGACGAGGACCGGCGATTCATGCGTGAGTGCGCGAGCAAGGGCCTGGGTGGCCCGCGCGATGTAGTGGGCGCGCCGCTCGCCGCCTTCGATCACGCCGCCGGCCATCCAGCCGGCACGCCAAGCGCCGCTTGAATCTTCGCCTTCATGGACGCCGAAGCCGCATTCCTTCAGCTCATCGATGATGATGATTGGCACCTTGTTGACGTTGGCGATCTCGGCCGTGCGCCGGGCGCGCGCGAGCGGGCTTGCGCAGATCGTCTTGATGGGAAGCGCAGCGACGGCCGGAGCAATCTCTTGCGCCTGACGGAGACCGGTTTCGTTCAATGCGATGTCGGTGTGGCCTTGCATCACGCGCCGGCGGTTCCAATCGGTCTCGCCGTGGCGCAGAAAATAAAATGGAACGTGAGGCAACATGCGAGGAGACGCACCGCGATTCAGATCGAGGCGGGCGTGATCAATCGTCAACGACTGAGATCATCTCGTCGGCGCGCATCGGCTCGCGCCGCGGGCCGCCCGTCGATAGGCGATGCACGATGTCGTCGAGCTGCTCGAGACTTCCATAAGCAATCGTCACGGTGCCACCGGCACCGTCGAAAGCGATGTTCACTTTGTATCCCGTGGCCTTCGCAAGACTTTGCTCGAGCGCTGCGGTGTCGGTGTCCTTCGGCAGCGTCGCTGATCGCCGTTTGCGGCCGAAGCTTTTTGCGAAGCGTTCCGCTTGCCGTGCGCTCATCCCCTTCTTCACCACTTCGCGCGCGATGTCTTCGGCGCGCGAGACGCCGATCAGCGGACGCGCTTGGCCGGCGGTGATCTTTCCTTCCTCAAGCATCTGCAATACGGCGAAAGGCAGATTGAGAAGGCGCAACGTGTTGGCCACGTGTGCGCGCGACTTGCCGACGATTTCGCCGACGCGTTCTTGCGTGTGACCGAATTCATCGACCAGCCGCTGATAGCCGCGGGCTTCTTCGACCGACGAGAGGTCCTGACGCTGCAGATTTTCGATCAGCGCGACTTCCAGCGTCTCGGAGTCGGAAAGATCGGAGACGTGCACGGGAACTTCATGCACCTGCGCGCGCTGAGCAGCGCGCCAGCGCCGTTCGCCGGCAATGATTTCGTAGTGTCCCGGCTTCGCGCGGTCGGGGCGTACGAGGAGCGGCTGCAGCACGCCCTTCTCACGCACCGAGTCGGAAAGTTCGTTCAGCGCGGTCTCATCGAAGTGACGGCGCGGCTGATAGGGCGACGGCGAGAGGAGATCGACAGGAAGGCGCGAGATCGGACCGGCCGTGGCGGCCGCCACCGCGGGCGGCGCCGGCGCGGGTGCGGGCTCGTTGCTCGGCTCCTGATCGCCGAACAGCGCGTTCAGTCCGCGGCCGAGCCGCTTCGGGCTGTCGGCATTCATGCGGCGGGCCTTTCGATGATCGCGCTTTCGCGCTTCAAGACTTCGCCGGCCAGATCGAGATAAGCGCGCGAGCCTGAAGACTTGAAGTCATAGAGCAGCACCGGCTTGCCGTGGGACGGCGCTTCGGAGATCCGCACATTGCGGGGAATGGTCGTGGTGTAGACTTTCTGACCGAAGAACTCGCGCACGTCGTTCTCCACCATCACCGACAGCGAGTTGCGCTTGTCGACCATGGTCAGGACAATGCCTTGGAGTTCGAGGACCGGATTGAAGCTCTTCCTCACCCGGTCGATGGTCCGCACAAGTTGGCTAACCCCTTCTAATGCAAGGAATTCTGCCTGTAGCGGCACTAAAACGGCGTCGGCGGCGACCAGGGCGTTGAGGGTGAGAAGGCCGAGCGACGGCGGGCAGTCGATCAGGACGAAATCCCACTGATGACCTTCGGGCGCGAGGCCATCCTTGAGGCGCGCATGGCGGTTTTCCATGTCGACGAGCTCGAGCTCGGAACCGGCGAGGTCTACCCCTGACGGAACGATGCTGAGATTAGGGATCGCCGTAGGGACGACCGCGGACTTCATATCCGCGCTCCCGGTCAGGACATGGTAGGCATTGATAACGCGGTGCTTTTGGTCGATCCCAAAGCTCGTGGACGCATTGCCCTGCGGGTCGAGATCGATCACCAGAACGCGCTTGTTCACCGCGGCCATGGCGGTGGCAAGATTGACGGTCGTGGTCGTTTTTCCAACGCCGCCTTTCTGATTCGAAATTGCGATAACCCGCGGGCGGTGCGGCTTATTTTCGCTGGTTGGAGGGGTCTCGGACGGGTTCGTCTCGGACACGGCGGACCTCGCGAAGGGCCAATATGGTTCCTGTGGGATCGGTCAGGCTTTTCTGACGATCAAGAACCATTGTCCATTGCTTGTGTGCATCCGTCAATTCGGCCTCTACCGTTTGACCCTTTAAAAAGAGGCTGACCGTCTCGGGGCCGCGGAAGGGCTCGGTCCAGTCCAGGAGCTTGTCGAGGGGGGCGAGGGCCCGGGCCGTAATGACCCCCGCTGCGAAAGGCGCCAGCTTTTCGATCCGTTCGGGGTGGAGGCTGACCTGAACACCGGCCGCGCGCGCGGCCTCCCGCATGAACGCCACCTTCCGCTGGTCCGATTCCACTAGGTGGACGTCGCGGGCACCCATGATCGCCAAAACCAGGCCCGGAAACCCCGCTCCCGAACCCACATCCAGTAAATTGGGGGTATTCTGGGGAATAAACCGAAAAAGTTGCGCTGAATCAGCGAAATGGCGATCCCATAAATTGGGGATGGAATCGGGGCTAACCAGGTTGATCTTGAGGTTCCACTTGACCAGGAGGTCGGCATAGGACGTGAGCCGGTCCAATGTTTCACGTGAAACACCGAAGGCGGTCTGGAAGGCCTCCGGCCCGGAAAAAGACTGTTTCACGTGAAACAGTTAGCCGGCCGCGGCGACCTCGGCGTCTCGATCCCGCCGGACATGGCGGAGGAGAGCCGTGAGGGCCGCCGGCGTGACACCGGGGATTCGGGCTGCGGCCCCAAGGGTGGCCGGACGAGCGGCCTTCAGCTTCTGACGGGCCTCATTGGACAGGCCGCCGATGCTGTCCACGTCCAGATCCGCAGGCAAATGCAAAGCTTCGTCCCGGCGGAAGGCCCGGATGTCGGCGGTCTGCCGGTCCATATAGCCGGCATAGCGAGCTTCGATCTCGACTTGCTCGACCACGGCCGGCGCCGCTCCCGGAAAGTCCGGGAACAGCACCCGCAGCCGGGCATAGTTCATCTCCGGCATTGCCAATAGACTCAAGCCATTACGCCGCACGCCATCCTGATTGACCGTCAATCCGCGCTTCTGGAGCTCGGCCGGCGACTGCGAAAGAGCGAGGAGCTGGTTGCGGAGGGCTTCAAGGGCGGCCTTCTTCTGGCCAAAGCGCTTGGCCCGCGTCGATCCGACACAGCCGGCCGCCACACCTTTCTCCGTCAGGCGAAGGTCCGCGTTATCGGCCCGGAGTTTGAGCCGGTACTCGGCGCGGGAGGTGAACATCCGATAGGGCTCAGTCGTGCCGAGGGTGGTCAGATCGTCAACCATCACCCCGAGGTAACCCTCTGCCCGGTCAAAGGTAATCGGGCTGCTGCCGGCCACCTTGCGGGCGGCATTGAGGCCGGCAATCAGGCCCTGGGCGGCCGCTTCCTCGTATCCCGTCGTGCCGTTGATTTGGCCGGCGAAGTAGAGGCCATTGACCTTCCGGGTTTCCAGGGTCGGGTGCAGCTCGCGGGGGTCCACGTAGTCGTATTCGATGGCATAGCCCGCCTGCAGCATGACGGCATGCTCGAGGCCGGCAATGGTCTTGAGGAGCGCCAGCTGGACGTCCTCGGGCAGGGAGGTGGAGATCCCGTTCGGATAGACGGTATGGTCGTCAAGCCCTTCAGGCTCCAAAAAAATCTGGTGCCGCTCGCGGTCCGAAAACCGGACCACCTTGTCTTCGATGGACGGGCAATAGCGGGGGCCGGCGCTCTGGATCTGGCCATTGTACATGGGCGCCCTGCCCTTATTAGCCAGGATCAGAGCGTGTCCCGCCGGGGTCGTGTAGGTGACGCCGCAATGGACTTGAGGGGTCGTGATCCGGTCGGTTAGGAACGAGAACGGCTCTGGTGGATCATCTCCCGGCTGGAGCTCGAGACCTTTCCAGTCGATGGTCCGGCCGTCGAGGCGCGGCGGCGTCCCGGTCTTGAGCCGGCCGACACCAAAGGCGAGCCGCTTCAGGGTCTCGGAAAGCCCGAGCGCAGGAGCTTCACCGATGCGCCCGGCGGGAATCCGGGATTCGCCCCGATGAATCAAGCCGTTGAGGAACGTGCCTGTGGTCAGAACGACGGCGCCGGCGCGGATTTCCGTCCCGTCGCCGGCCGCCACGCCGGAAATGCGGTAAGTCTCTGAATCTACTAGTAAATCTTCGATACCGCCGGCCCGAATCTCGAGATTCGGCTGGTCCGCCAGCAGGGCTTGAACCGCATTCCTATAGAGCTTGCGATCCGCCTGGGCGCGGGGTCCCCGAACCGCGGGGCCCTTGGATTGATTCAGCATCCGGAACTGGATGCCGCCCAAGTCGGTCGCCCGTCCCATAATGCCGTCGAGGGCGTCGATCTCGCGGACGAGATGACCCTTGGCCAATCCGCCAATGGCCGGATTGCAGGACATCTGGCCTATCGTCTCGATCTTGTGGGTAACCAGCAGCGTCCTCGCGCCGACCCGCGCCGCCGCGGCCGCGGCTTCACAGCCGGCATGCCCGCCGCCAACGACGATCACATCATATGAGGTGGCGGCCCGAGTCGGGGGCATACGGCGTGTCCCGGAAAAGTGGGTCCCGGTTTTCCGTCAGGGCACGCCGAAAACAAGAATCAATCCCGGGAGTCCTGTGGAAAACCGCGGTCCTTATATCGCGAGAGGCCGGGAGGGCCCAAGGATTTTGGGGGAGGGATTATTTCCCGATGCAGAAGTCGCGGAAGACGACGTCCAGGATTTCGTCCACGTCGACCCGGCCGGTGAGGCGCCCCAAGGCACGGGCGGCGAGTCGCAGGTCTTCGGCCGCGAGCTCGGAGAGGGCCGCGGCTTTCGCGCGGTCGAGAGCGTCGCGGCATTCTCCGAGCGCGACTCGGTGGCGCTCCCGCGTGAGCGGGGCGCCGGCGCCGGCATCGCTTTCGTCGCGCACGCGGGCTTCCAAGGCCGCGAGGAGTTCCGCGACTCCGAATCCCGTTCTCACCGAGATGAAGTGAAGCGCATCATGCGCATCGAAGATTTTCGGACTCTTGATAAGGTCGGCTTTGTTCACCACCGCAAGCGTACGCGCATCGCGCAGTGCTTCCGTTGAAGCGTCGCGCAGCGGAAATCGCGCGCCGTCGAACAGCGCGATTTTGAGATCGGCGTCTGAGGCTCGCTTATGCGCGCGGCGGATTCCCTCGTTTTCGATCGCGTCGCCAGCGTCGCGTAACCCCGCCGTGTCGGCGATCGTCACGGCGTAGCCGCCGAGATCGAGATGAACCTCGATCACATCGCGTGTCGTTCCGGGAATCTCAGAAACAATCGCGGCGTCGCGGCGCACGAGAGCGTTGAGCAGGCTCGACTTGCCGGCGTTGGGTGGTCCAATGATCGCCACATGCACGCCGTCTCTGGTTCTTTCGCCGCGATGTTTGTCGTCGAGATGCGCCGTGATGTCGCGCCGCAGATCCGCGACTTCATCCCACAAACGCGCGGCGACATGGGGTGGAAGATCCTCGTCTGGAAAATCGATCACCGCCTCGAGATGAGCGAGCGCTTGAACGAGCCGGTGACGCCAGTCGTCATAGAGTTCTTTCAGCGCACCGCCCATTTGCCGCAGTGCCTGGCGTTGCTGCGCCCGCGTCTCCGCGTCAATGAGATCGGCGAGCGCCTCGGCCTGGGTGAGGTCGAACTTTCCGTGCTCAAAAGCCCGGCGCGTAAATTCTCCTGGTTCCGCCGGCCGCACGCCTTTGAGGGACGCGAGCGTTTCGGAAAGATGCGCGATGACCGCGCGGCCGCCGTGGATGTGAAGCTCCGCGACATCCTCGCCCGTGAAACTTTGCGGCGCGGGAAACCAGAGAAGAAGTCCGTCGTCGATCAGTGCGCCGGCGGAGTCGCGGAATCTCGCGCGAGTCGCCCGGCGGGGCTCAGGCTTGCTGCAGCCAAGCGCCGCAAGCGCGGCGCCCGCGCCCGGGCCCGAGACGCGCACAACCGCGATGCCCGCGCGCCCCGGAGCCGAGGCCAGCGCGAAGATCGTCTCAGCGATCATTTCCCTTTTGAGGATCCCGAGAACTGATTCCAAAACGCTTTTTGCATTTCGGCCATGCCTTCGGACTGCATCGGAAACAATGTCTTGAGCATCGTTTCCGGATCCATGGCCGCCGTCGCCTTTTGAATACGGCCCTTCATCTCGTCCATCATCATGTTCTGGAACGGCGCCACATCCGGCAGCCCCATGAACGACCGCGCCTCTTCCGGCGTACACTCGACATTGATGGTAATTTTCATGACGGATCTTCCAATCAGGAGGGCGAGTAAAGAGGATGGAACGGGAGGAAACGGACGCCTAAGGTACCGGCTTCAATTTAGCCGCTCCAAATTAAGGCCCTCCGTCACCGCTGTCCATGAAGCCTCTCCCTTAGACAATGTCCGGCTCAGATCGAAATCGCCTCGGCGAAGAAACGAGCCCCTATCTGCTCCAGCACAAGGACAATCCCGTCCACTGGTGGCCGTGGACGGATGCGGCCTTCCAGGCGGCGCGGGAACGGGGCGTTCCCGTGTTGCTTTCGGTCGGCTACTCGGCCTGTCACTGGTGCCATGTCATGGCGCACCAGTGTTTTGAAGATGAGACCATCGCGGCCGAGATGAACCGCGGGTTCGTCAATATAAAGGTAGACCGGGAGGAGCGGCCCGACGTCGATGCGGTCTACCAGAAAGCCCTGGCGCTGATGGGCGAGCAGGGCGGTTGGCCGCTCACCATATTCGTCTCGCCCGATGGGAAACCGTTCTTCGGCGGCACCTATTTTCCGCCGGAGCCGGCCTATGGCCGACCAAGCCTTCCCCAGGTTCTCGCGCACATCAATCGCGTGTGGCGCGAGCGGAAGGGCGAGGTCGATGCCCACAGCGAAGAGCTCATGGCCGCCATCGGCGCCGCCCATCACGAGCGCCTGCGGGACGGGCTTTCGCTGAACCTCCTCAACGACGCCGGCGAGCGGTTGCTCGACTACATCGATTTTTCTTCGGGAGGAATGAACGGCGCTCCCAAGTTTCCCATGCCCTTCGTATTCGAGTTCCTATGGCGCGCCTTTATCCGCACCGGCAACGAGCGTCTCGAAAAAGCGGTGACCATCACGCTCACTCACCTTTGCGAAGGCGGCATCTACGATCACCTCGCCGGCGGCTTTGCCCGTTACTCCACCGATGCCGACTGGCTGGTCCCGCACTTCGAGAAAATGCTCTACGACAATGCGCAGCTTATCGATCTCATGACACTGGTGTGGCGGCACACCAAGGATCCCCTGCTTGCGCGCCGCGTCCATGAAACCATCGACTGGCTGAAGCGCGAGATGACGGGCGAGAACGGCGCGTTCACCGCCGCCTTTGATGCGGATTCCGAAGGCGAAGAGGGAAAGTACTACGTCTGGACCGAGGCAGAGATCGATGCCCTGCTCGGCGTCGAGTCCGCCTTCTTCAAGGACGCCTACGACGTCACCTCGCAAGGAAATTGGGAAGGCCACACGATTCTGAACCGGACGAGGCGCATCGGCATAGCGCTGACGGAGGACGACGAAGCGCGGCTCGCGCGCGCGCGGGCTAAACTCCTCGCCGCCCGCACGACCCGCGTCGCGCCGGGCCGTGACGACAAGGTCCTTGCGGATTGGAACGGCCTTGCTATCGCGGCGCTTGCGCGCGCCGGCGTTGCGTTCGGGAAGGAGGCGTGGGTCGCGCTCGCCCGCGACGTGTTCGAGAACATCTGTGGCACCATGACCTGGACCGACGCCGACGGACGCAAGCGTCTCGGGCATTCTCTCTGCCGCAGCCGTCTGCAGACGGCCGCGATGCTCGACGACTACGCCAACATGATCAACGCGGCCCTCGCCCTTCACACGGCGACCGGCGAGGCCTCCTATCTCGGCCAAGCGGAGCGATGGGCCGAACTTGCCAACGCGCTTTATTGGGACGACGGCGATGGCGGATATTTCTTCACCGCCGCCGATGCACACGATCTTATTCTACGCACGAAGACAGCCAACGACAGCGCGGTACCGTCCGGAAACGGCAGCATGGTCTTCGCTCTTGCGCGTCTCTTTTATCTCACAGGGAAACAGGTCTACCGCATGCGCGCCGCCTCGACGGTCGGCGCCCTCGAGGTGGAGTCCATGAAAAGCTTTCCCCACGGCGTTACCGTCTTGAACGGCTTTGAACTTATGGAAAGCGGCGTCCAAGTGGTGATCATCGGAGACCGCGGGCGCGAGGACACGAAGGCGCTTCTTGCGGCCCTCAATGACGCCTCCGCGCCTAACCTGGTGCTCGACGTCATTGCGCCAGGAACGGTTCTACCGGATATGCATCCGGCGCATGGCAAAACCGCTGCAGGACCCGTCGCGACGGCGTATGTTTGCCGCGGTCCGACCTGTTCTCCGCCGCAGACGACCGGCGGCGGCTTGGTGCAGGCTCTGCGATCTCCCTAGGGCATGTTCCGGAAAAGTGTGAGCGGTTTTCCGATAAGAACATGCCCGAAAAAGAGAAAGCGTCATACGCCACTGATTCCGTTCCGCCGAAACCGACCCTAGGATGATTCAATGCCGCAGCTCTCCATGCATTCTCCCATCGGGGACATCACCATCAGCGAGGAAGACGGCAAGATCGTCTCCATCGACTGGGGCTGGGCCCGCGACCAGAAAGCCACGCCGCTTTTGAAAGATGCAAAGCGCCAACTCGACGCTTACTTCGACGGCACGTTCGATAAATTCGATCTGCCGCTTAAGGTGGAAGGCACGCCGTTCCAGAAACAGGTCTGGCGCGAGATGTGCAAGATTCCGGCCGGCAAGACCCTCACTTACGGCGATATCGCGCGGCGCCTCAAAGCCAGCGCGCAGTCTGTCGGCACCGCCTGCGGCCGCAACCGTTTCCCTGTGATCATCCCCTGCCACCGCGTCGTCGCCGCCAACGGTCTCGGCGGTTACTCCGGCGCCGGCGGCGTGGAAACCAAGATCGCACTCCTCGAACTCGAAAAGGCCCTGATGTCCCTATGACCAAAGCAATCCTTGTCCAGAGCTACGGCGGCCCCGATGTCATGCAGCTGGCGGACGTTCCTGTCGGCGAACCGGGCCCCGGTCAGATTCGTATCGCGCAGACCTATGCCGGCGTGAATTACATCGACACCTATCACCGCACCGGCCTTTACAAACTTCCGGTCGCCGTGCCGGGGAAGGGCGATATCGCCTTCATTCCCGGCTCCGAAGGGGCCGGTAAGGTCACGGCCGTCGGACCGGATGTCACGGACTTCAAAGTCGGCGATCGCGTCGCCTATGGAAACGGTCCCGTCGGCAGCTACGCCGCCGAGCGCGTTTTCCCGGCCGAGCGCACGGTCAAGATTCCCGACGGGATCACCGACGAGCAAGCCGCGGCGATGATGCTGCGCGGTCTTACGGTTTGGTACCTGCTCCTCGAGATCCGCAACATCAAGGCCGGCGAAACAGTGCTCTGTCACGCGGCCGCGGGCGGCATCGGTCTTCTCCTCGCCCAATGGGCGCGTCATCTCGGCATCACGGTCATCGGCACGGTGGGCTCGGAAGAAAAGGTGAAGCTCGCCAAGGACGCCGGCTGCTCTCACGTCATTCTTTATAAGAGCGAGGATTGGGTCGCAAAGACCCGCGAGCTCACCGGCGGCAAGGGTGTGTCGGTGGTCTTCGACGGCGTCGGCAAAGACACCTTCATGAAGTCGCTCGATTGCCTGAAGCCGCGCGGCCTGCTCGTCACCTTCGGCAACGCCTCCGGCCCGCCGCCGGCTTTCGAGCCTCTAGTTCTTGCCGCCAAGGGATCGTTGATGGTGACCCGGCCGACCCTGGGCCACTACACGGCCACGCGCGCGGACTTGCTGCGCGGCTGTGAGGCGCTCTTCTCGGTCGTGAAATCAGGGGCGGTGAAAATCGATATCGGCCAGACCTATCCGCTGGCCGACGCGGCAAAAGCTCACATCGCGCTGGAATCGCGCCAGACGACGGGGTCGACCGTTCTAAAAATCTAGAGTCGAGGGAAGAGCAGGCCTCGCGGCCTATTTGTTCATCCGGTCGAAGAAGTCGCCGTTGTTCTTCGAATCGCGGAGCTTGTCGAGCAGGAACTCCATACCGTCCTGAACGCCCATCGGATCGAGGATGCGGCGCAGCACCCACATCTTCGACAGGTCGCTCTGCTTGACCAGGAGCTCTTCCTTGCGGGTGCCCGACTTGGTGATGTCGATGGACGGGAACACGCGCTTGTCGGAGAGCTTGCGGTCGAGGACGATTTCCGAATTACCGGTGCCCTTAAACTCTTCGAAGATCACTTCGTCCATGCGGCTGCCGGTGTCGATCAGCGCGGTCGCGATGATGGTCAGCGAGCCGCCTTCTTCGATATTACGCGCGGCGCCAAAGAAACGCTTCGGGCGCTGCAGCGCGTTGGCGTCCACGCCGCCGGTCAGCACCTTGCCCGACGAGGGCACGACGGTGTTATAGGCGCGGGCGAGACGGGTGATGGAATCCAAGAGGATCACCACGTCACGCTTGTGTTCGACCAGGCGTTTCGCCTTTTCGATGACCATTTCGGCCACCTGGACGTGGCGCGAGGCCGGCTCGTCGAAGGTTGAGCTGACAACCTCGCCCTTCACCGTCCGGTCCATATCGGTGACTTCTTCCGGCCGCTCATCGATCAGAAGTACGATCAGATAGACTTCCGGATGGTTGGCGGCGATCGCATTGGCGATGCTCTGCAGCATGATGGTCTTGCCGGTCCGGGGCTGCGCCGTGATCAGCGCGCGCTGTCCCTTGCCGAGCGGTGAAACCAGCTCGATGACGCGTCCGGTCAAGTCCTTGTTCTTGGTATCTTTCTGCTCGACCTCCATCGTCAACTTTTCGTCGGGATAGAGCGGCGTCAGGTTGTCGAAGTTGATGCGGTGGCGAACCGCGTCTGGATCTTCGAAATTGACGCGGTCGACCTTGAGCAGAGCGAAATAGCGTTCCCCATCCTTCGGCGCGCGGATCTGGCCCTCGACCGTATCCCCGGTCCGGAGGCCGAAACGCCGCACTTGGCTGGGCGAGACATAAATATCGTCGGGGCCCGGGAGGTAGTTTGCCTCCGGCGAGCGGAGGAACCCGAAGCCGTCCTGCAGGATTTCCAGCACACCGTCGCCGTCAATGGACGTGTCCTTTTCCGCGAGGCTTTTCAGGATCGCAAACATGAGATCCTGGCGCCGCAGATTTGAGGCGTTTTCGATGCCGTATTCCTCCGCGAAGGTAAGAAGTTCGGCGGGGGATTTGCGCTTCAGTTCCTGAAGATGCATGGGTGCTGAAATAATGTGAGGGGTGAAGGAATAGCTGGGGAGCCGAGGGGAGAGGGAGGTCTTGAAGGAGCCGGTCACGACTGGCGGCAAGTCTTCAGTCGATGGACGATCTTGCGACGGGGGCGAATTGGAAAATCGAGAGGGGCGAACACCCCGTTCTGATAGTCAGAAGCGATACCTGAGGGGCCCGGGTGAGTCAATATTTGAATTCAAGCACGGACTTACATGGAAGGAAAACTATCCAACCTTAATCCTAAGAGGACTTAGGTGAAGGTTGTTAGTTGGGCCTGTGAGTCACGAGAATCATAACTCCTCCTTTTCCATCCCGTGAAGTGCACACACCTATCGCGTCTGAAAGCTCGGGTGTGGGAATCATTTCGGAAAATGCGGTGCTGTGCCGCGTGCGGAGTGAAATGTCATAATCGTGGAAAACGGGTATTGTGACGATTGCCGGGTTTCATCCACCTGATTCACACTGACTCACATGATGGGGGCCGCTGTTCGCAAAGTTGCTGGTCGATTCAGGCACTGCGTGCACCCTTTGACGGGAGAGCGGTGATAACCGTACTTATCCCCGGGAAAAGATTTTTATCCCGCTCGCCTGTGAGTCGTGATTTTCGCCTCTTCGGAGCTTCTTTTCGGTGACCGACCGCTCTCCCTATAACCTCCACCTCGTCTCCGATTCGTCCGGCGAAACGGTCACCAACATTGCTCGAGCCTGCTTAGTGCAATACGAGAATGTCCAGGTCACTGAGCACTTCTGGTGGCTGGTACGTACACCCGGCCAGATGAACCGGGTCATCGAGGGAATTCGCAGCGCGCCAGGCCTTGTGATCTTTACCCTCCTGGACGGGAAAATCCGTGTCCTTCTCGAGCAAGCCTGCCGTGAGATGAAAGTCTCCTATGTCTCGGCCCTCGATCCGGTGATGGGCGCCCTCTCACAATTCTTCGAACGCCGGGCCGGCACCGAGATCGGTCGTCAGCATGCTCTCGATGACGAATATTTCCACCGGATCGACGCCATGCACTTCGCGGTTGCGCATGACGACGGCCAGTCCATGTTGGGCATGCTGGAAGCCGACGTCATCTTGATCGGAGTCTCGCGTACATCAAAAACGCCGACGTGCATGTACCTCGCCAACCGCGGACTCAAAGCCGGAAATATTCCGCTGGTCCCGAATGTGGCGTTGGCGCCGGACGTCATCGCGGCCAAGAAGCCGCTGATCGTGGGACTCACGCGCGAACCAAAGAGTCTCTCCGACATCCGCCAGAGCCGGCTGCGAATCATGAACGAAGATCGCAACGAGGGGTACGCCGACCTCGAGACCGTGCGCGAGGAAATTGCCGAATCCCGCCGCCTATTCGCAAAACACGGGTGGCCGGTGATCGATGTCACCCGGCGCTCCATCGAAGAAACCGCGGCGACCATTATTCAGCTCTATACCCAACGTCAGTCGGCGGCGTCATCATGACGAACCACAGACTAATTCTTGCGTCTGCCAGCAAGAGCCGCGCGAGCCTCATGCGCGCGGCCGGCCTCAATTTCGAGCAGATCCCCGCTCACGTCGACGAAGATGCGATCAAGGCTTCACTGAAGGCCGAAGGGGCCACGTCGGCCGACTGTGCACTTGCGCTCGCAGAATTCAAGGCCGGCACGGTCTCGCAGCGCCATCCCGAAACCCTCGTGATCGGCGCCGATCAAATGCTGGAGTGCGAGGGCGCCTGGTTCGACAAACCCAAGGATATGGCGGGCGCGCGCAACCATCTGCTCGCATTGCGCGGCAAGACCCACACCTTGTCGAATAGCGCCGCGGTTGCGCTCAATGGGGCGCCGATCTGGCATCACACATCGGTCGCAAGACTTACGGTGCGGCCTTTCAGCGACGCCTTTCTCGATGAATATCTCGCCGCCGTTGGGCCGGCGGCCATGTCCTCCGTCGGCGCTTATCAACTCGAAGGCCATGGTGCGCAGCTGTTCAGTAAAGTCGAAGGCGACTTCTTCACTATCCTGGGCCTGCAGATACTGGAGCTCCTCGCTTTCCTGCGCGAACACCAGGTGGTGAGCCGATGAAGCCCCCCAAAGCTGGAGTCATGGGCTGGCCGGTGGACCATTCGCGTTCGCCCGTCCTGCATGGTTTCTGGCTAAAGACCTACGGCCTCGAAGGCAGTTATCTCCGCCTGCCCGTCGCACCCGAGCAGTTGGGCGCTGCGCTCGGCGAGCTGCATGAGAAGGGATTTTCCGGCGTCAGCCTTACGGTTCCCCACAAGGAGACGGCGATCGCCTTCCTGAACGGCATCACGGCGGAAGCGCGCCATATCGGCGCCGTAAATACGGTGTTTCTGACGGCGGACGGAAAGCTCCTTGGGACGAACACCGATGCTTATGGGTTCATCACCAACCTCGCCACCGCCGCGCCGGCCTGGCGGCCCGATGCGGGCCCGGCTGTGGTGCTCGGTGCCGGCGGCGCCGCGCGCGCGGTCTGCTATGCGCTTCAGAATGCCGGCGTTCCGGAGATTCGCGTGATCAACCGCACCCTTCCCCGCGCCGAAGTCCTCGCGACGGCTCTTGGTCCGCCACTTCGTCTGTTGCCGTGGGAGAAGATGACGGGCGCGCTCAAGGATGCGGCGCTGCTCGTCAATACGACCACCCTCGGTATGAAGGGGCAGCCGGCGCTCGAGATCGACCTCGGCCCCTTGCCGCCGTCGGCGGTGGTCAACGACATCGTCTATGTCCCGCTGGAAACGCCGCTCCTTGCGGCCGCCCGGGCCCGCGGCAATCCGGTGGTCGACGGGCTGGGGATGCTGCTCTATCAGGCGCAGCCGAGTTTCACGGGCTGGTTCGGCGTGCGGCCCGAGGTAACCCCGGAGCTGCGCGCTCATGTTCTTGCGAGCATGCCGTGACCCCGCTTGCCTCGCGTAAGGTCCGGCCGCGCCGCTGGCCCTCACGTATTGTCGGGCTGACGGGATCGATCGCCATGGGCAAGTCCACCGCCTCGGCCTTCCTCGCAAGGCAGCGCATTCCCGTCTTCAGCGCCGACGCGGTTGTTCACGACCTGCTGGGACCGCATGGGCTCGCCGTCGGGCCCGTGAGCGCGCGCTTTCCGGGCGTGTCGGGACCAAAGGGAATCGATCGCGCCGCATTGGGCAAGGCCGTGTTCGAAAACCCCAAAGTGCTTGCCGCCCTCGAAGCCATACTTCATCCGATGGTGAAATCCGCACGCGCGCGTTTCTTCCGGGCGGCCGCCTTGCAACGGCGGGCCATCGTCGCGGTGGAAATTCCGCTCCTGTTCGAAACACCGCAGAGCGACCTGTTCGATATGATCATCGTCGTTTCGGCGCCGGCATTCCTGCAACGCCAGCGTGCGTTGCGCCGGCCCGGCATGACGCCCGCGCGGCTCACCGCGATCTTGGCGCGCCAGATGCCCGATTCAAAAAAGCGCCGCCTCGCCGACGCGGTCATTCCGTCCGGGCTAGGAAAACGCGAAACCTTGCGCCGCCTGAACCGAACCCTCAAAATACATTCAGGCTGAGGGCGGAAAACAAGATGCGCGAGATTGTTCTAGACACCGAAACCACCGGGCTCGATCCCACGAGCGGGCATCGCGTGGTGGAAGTCGGCTGCATCGAGCTCCTCAATCACATGCCCACGGGGCGCGAGTTCCATTTCTATGTGAACCCCGAGCGTGACATGCCCGCAGAAGCCGAGGCGGTCCACGGGCTTTCCAGCGCCTTCCTCTCCGACAAGCCGCTGTTCTCCTCGCTGGCCGACGAGCTCCTGGGCTTCATCGGCGACTCACCGATCATTGCCCACAACGCTGGCTTCGACATGGGCTTCATAAATGCCGAGCTAAAACGCGTCGGCAAAGCGCCGCTTGGGTCCGACCGCACCATCGATACGGTGATGCTCGCCCGGCGCAAGTTTCCCGGCGCCCAGGCTAGCCTCGATGCCTTGTGCCGGCGCTTCTCGATCGATCTCTCCGGGCGCGGCAAGCACGGGGCGCTCCTGGATGCGAAGCTGCTGGCGAAAGTCTATTTGGAACTGGTTGGCGGCCGCGAACCCGGCCTTCTGCTGGCAACGGCCACCGAAGTCGCCACCACGGGCCCGGTCGAAGTCGTGACGCGTACGGCCCGCCCGCCGCGGCCCCATGAGGCGAGCGCGGAGGAACTGGCGGCTCATGCCGCCTTTGTCGCCACGTTAAAGAATCCGATTTGGTTGAAGGATCAGCCGGATCCGGCCTAGCCGGATCCGCCTAATGCACCGCCGGCTGCGGTTGCGGCTGGCCCGGCACCCCGAACTTCTGGCGATACAGAAGCCCGAAATCCACCAATTGAAGTTGAAGCGGCGGGAAGCCGCCGTGGCCGGTGCAGTCCGACACGATCTGGCGGGCAAACGGGAACAGCTGGCGCGGGATTTCGATCATGAGCAGCGGATGGATGTGCTCTTCCGCAACGATCTGCTTGTTCACATCCACGGCCGCGCAGTAGGTGAGCTCCAGGATGAAGGCTTTACGGTCCGAAAGGGTCGCTTCCAGGTGAATGGTCAGAGCGACCTCGTAGGCCGTCTCATTGATGCCGCGGGCGGCAACGTCGATGCTGATGGGAATCTCGGGCGATTCACGCTGGAGCTGTGCGTAGATGTCCGGCGCACCCGGCACTTCAAAGGAGAGGTCCTTGATATACTGGCCCGCGATCCGAATGGGCGCGAGCGGCGGCGGTTGATCTCCGTCGGTTGCGGAGTCAGGGGGTAAATCGCTCGGCTCGCTCATGGTCTTCTCCGTTATTCCGCGCCGGCTGTCGACGCGCCGGGGCAGGTAACATGCTTCGGCGGGCCATACAAGCAGGCCCTACAAGGCCTTAAGCCCGCCGAATAAAGTCTCATGCCTCTTTGAGAATTCGGACCCCTTCGCTTGCCCTTTGGGAGGCGAGAGCCTATTTTTGAGAAATGGCCGACGTAGTTCCTCGGCTGGCTAGTCCGGCCGAGATTTCCTTGGGGGCTCCCTCCAACCAAGCGACGGCGACACGATGGAAGGCTTTCAGTTTATCGACATTATAATCCTCGCAATGGTCGCGGGGTTTATTGTCCTGCGCCTGCGCAGCGTTCTGGGACGCCGCACCGGACATGAGCCGGGCCGCGACAGCCGCCCGGAAGAAGGCTTTGCGCGCGAGGCCGCCAATTCTCCCGACAATGTTGTGCCCCTGCCCGGCGCCGGCAAACGTCGCGCCCGCGAGGGCGCTTTGGATATCGAGCCCGCCTATCAGGGCACGCCCATGGAGGCCGGTCTCGTGCAGATCAAAATGGCCGACCCCGCTTTCAGCGTCGGCCGCTTTCTTGAAGGCGCCGCCAAGGCTTTCGAAATGATTGTTGCCGCCTATGCCCGCAACGACACCGACACCTTGAAGCCGCTCTTGAGCGCGGACGTCTATGCGCGGTTCGCGAGCGCCATCCAGGAACGCGAAGAGCGCGGCGAAACCATGGAGACCGAACTCGTGGTGCTGAAGCCGCCCAAGGCCGAAGCCATTATCGTCGACGAGACTCGCGCCTCAATCGATGTCCGCTTCCAGAGCGAGCAGGTCAACGTGATCAAGAACCGCTCGGGCGAAGTGATCGACGGCGACCGCGAGCACGTCGACAGCGTTACCGACATCTGGACCTTCGCGCGCGATCTTGCGAGCCGCGATCCCAACTGGGTTCTGGTCGCCACCCGGAGCGTCGAATAACCCCCGCCTGAACACGTGGCTGATCCGGACGAACCCCCTCCGCGCCCGCGCTCGACCGTCGCCCTTGTGGCGGCTCTGCTTGTCGGAGCCGTGATCGGCGCGGCGGCCGCTCTCAGTTTTATACGCCAACAAGCGCCCGATGAAGCGGCGCCCGAGCAGCCGCCGGTCGCAGCGGCGCCAAAACCCGACACCTCTGTTCTCTACACGCCTGTCGCGGTCGATACCTTGGCGGGCTGGCAACAAGATTCCATGGCCGAAGCGCTGCCCGCCTTGCATCGGTCCTGCGGGCGCTTGAAAGCAATCGCCGCCGACAGAATCATTGGCATCGGCAACATCGCCCGCCCCGCGGCCGCCTGGCACGAAGCGTGCGATGCGATTCTACGGGTGAACGGCGGCGACGCCGCCTTACGCGCGGCGCTGACCGACATGTTCGTTGCGTTTCGCGTCGCCTCCGGCGCCGAGACCAAGAATGAACACGGCCTTTTCACCGGCTACTACGAAGCCGACTTGCGCGGCTCGCTCGAGCAAGGCGGAGCATTTCAGTATCCGATCTATGGAATGCCGCGCGATCTGGTGAGCGTGGATGTGCGCGACTTTGCCGGGGCCGCCAATCTGCCCACGGGCGTGCCGACCAACATCGTCGGCCGTGTTATCGACAGCGGCCGCGGCATGCGCATGATGCCCTACTACACGCGCACCGAGATCGATGCGCAGCGCGTCCTCGCAAATTCCGCGGATGTCCTGGTGTGGTCGGACGATCCGGTGGCGATTCACGTCCTGCACATTCAAGGCTCGGGGCGCGTCACCCTGCCCGACGGCAGCGTGATGCGCATCGGCTTTGCCGGATCCAACGGCCGCCAGTTCAAGGGCATCGGATCCATCCTTCTGGAAGCCGGCGCGCTCAAGCCGGGTGGAGCCTCCATGATCGCCGTGCGCGACTGGCTCAGGTCCCATCCGGACGAAGCGGCGAAGTACATGAACCTCAACAACCGCTACATCTTCTTCCGCAAGCTCGATCCGTCGGAAACCGAAGACGGCCCGGTTGGAGCCTCCAACGTCTCGCTGACGCCGGGACGCTCCCTTGCGGTCGACCCCCGGTTCATTCCCATGGGTGCGCCCTTGTGGCTGGATACCAAAGACCCCGACGAGATTGCTATTCAACGCCTGGTGGTAGCGCAGGATACGGGTGCCGCGATCACCGGCCCCGTCCGCGGCGACTATTTCTGGGGCCCCGGCGAAGACGCTTTCATGAAAGCTGCGCGCATGAAAAGCACCGGCGGCTACGTCGTCTTCGTGCCCAAGGCTCCTGAGTCCCTCTCCTCGCCTGTTCCACCGCCGGTCGAGCCCGAAGAAGACAGCGAAACCGGCACGGAAGCGCCCCAGTAAGCCCTTCTGGCGTCCCTCATTTAGAATCGGTAAACACTCCTCATCTAACTTCACAGGTTGGGGACCTGCGGGCTCGACCCTTTCGAGTCCGCCTGGAGTGAAGATGAATACGACGCCCAAAGCGCCGCCCGGAGAAAAGAGACGCGATCGCGCCCTCTATGCGCGTCTGGTGGAATCCTATCACGCCGATCGCGTCGGCATTTTCGTCGACTTCGATCGCCTGAACACCCCACGGTCTCCCCTCTGGAACGCCTGGGAGAACGTCGCCCCGCTCCTTCTCGTTTTCCTTGCCTCCCTGGGGCTGATGTTCTTTGTCAATCTTATCCTCGGCACCGCCGTGATGGTGCTGGGCGTCTTCTTCTACCTCTTCATCGTTCGCCCGTGGATCGCCCAGCGCGTCTATCGGCGTGCCATCGCCGCGGCGACCGAGAACTTGCACAACTGGAATCTCCTCTGGAAACTGGGCGGCCTCGTGCTCACGCTCAACTTCATGAACAAGACACGCTGCGTTTCGCCGGACGGCGACTGGCGCGCCTTCGTGACCCGCTATCTGCCCGAGATGGAAGTCGAAGGCGTCGAGGCCTATCACGCCTTCAATCGCCTGGGCCGCGGCGAAGAAGCTGACGACGGAAAGGGCGCCAAGGGCGGAAAAGACAAAGACGAGCCGCGCCTTCAAGATCTCCATATGTGATCACGCCATCTCGTAATGGCGGGCGCACACCTATATCTCCCTCATGAAAGACAGTGATCTCTGGCGCTACGTGACGCGCAATGTTACGCCGTACCGCGCGCAGCGCCACCCGACGGAAGAGCCCGTTGCGCCTCCGCGATCGGGCAAGGCCGCTGCGGAACGGGACATCGATTTCTCCGCACCCTCGCCGCCGTCGGCCAAGCGCGCGCCGCTGCCCTTGAAGGTTGGCGCGGTAAGCGCCATGGACAAGCGCACCGCCCAGCGCTTCAAGCGCGGCGACATGCATGTCGACGGGCGTATCGATCTTCATGGCCTCACCCTCGATCAGGCCCACAGCGCCCTCATCGGATTCATCCGCCGCTCTCATGCGCGCGGCTCGCGCTGCGTGGTCGTGGTGACGGGAAAGGGCGGCGAAAAGGGTATCGGCAAGATCCGCCGCGAAACGCCCGAGTGGCTTGCCCGTCCTGACGTCCGGCCCTTGATCCTGGCTGTGACGGAGGCGCGCCCCCAGCACGGCGGCGGCGGCGCGCTTTATGTACTCTTGAAGAGAACTAGAGAGTGATCCCGAAAAGTGGCCTTCCGCCGGCCGGCGAAGGCCGGCCATAAATTAGAAAGCGCGCTTCGCGCGGGCGGATAGGATCACTCTCAAATAATCAAAGTATAAAGCGCGAGAGATCGCCTTTCTTGGCGAGCTCACCCACCTGCGTACGCACATAATCCGCGGTCACGGTGAAAGTCTCACCGGAGCGGTCTGTAGCGGTGAAGCTGATGTCTTCCAAAAGCTTCTCCAGAACCGTGTGCAGCCGGCGCGCGCCGATGTTCTCGACACTGGTGTTGATCTCGGCCGCCAGGTCCGCGACGGCGCCGATGGCCTCGTCCCCGAACACGAGCGTCACGTTCTCTGTCCCCAGCAGCGCCTTATACTGTTTGATCAGGCTCACTTCGGTTTCAGTGAGGATGCGCACAAAGTCGTCGCGCGTCAGCGCCTTCAGTTCCACGCGGATGGGAAGACGGCCCTGCAGTTCCGGAAGAAGATCCGAGGGTTTGGCGAGGTGAAACGCGCCGGAGGCGATGAAAAGGATATGGTCGGTCTTCACCGGGCCATGTTTGGTGGACACGATCGTCCCCTCGATCAGCGGCAAGAGATCCCGCTGCACGCCCTCGCGGCTCACATCGGCGCCGCGGGCATCTTCGCGGCTCGTGATCTTGTCGATCTCATCCAGGAATACGATGCCGTCGTTTTCCACCAGCGAGATCGCTTCGCGAACCAGGCTTTCCTGGTTCAAGAGCTTGTCCGACTCCTCGCGCATCAAGACTTCGTAGGATCGCGCCACGCTCATCTTTCGGGGGCGGCTGCGTCCGCCGAACATCCCGCCCAACATTTCGCTTAAGTTTACCATGCCCATTTGCGCGCCGGGCATTCCGGGAATGTCCATGGTCGGCATCGAAGCGCCGGCGGACTCCTGCACATTCACTTCGATCTCGCGTTCATTGAGCTCGCCCTCCCGCAACATCTTGCGGAATTTCTGACGGGTCTCGGGACTGGAGTTGTCGCCCACCAGGGCGTCGAGCACGCGTTCTTCGGCCGCGAGTTCGGCCTTGGCCGTCACTTCCTTGCGCAGGCGCTCGCGGGTCATGTTCATCGCGATCTCGGTCAGGTCGCGCACGATGCTCTCTACGTCGCGGCCCACATAACCCACCTCGGTAAACTTGGTGGCCTCCACCTTCAGGAAGGGCGCGTTGGCGAGTTTCGCAAGCCGCCGTGCGATCTCGGTCTTGCCCACGCCCGTGGGGCCCACCATCAGGATATTTTTGGGCAGCACTTCTTCGCGTAAGCCTTCGGGAAGCTGCTGGCGCCGCCAGCGATTTCGCAAAGCAATGGCAACAGCGCGCTTGGCGTCGGCCTGGCCGATGATGAAACGATCCAGCTCGGAAACGATCTCGCGCGGCGAAAACGACGTCATAAGGTTTCGACGACCAGTTCGTTGTTTGTGTAGATGCAGATATCGGCGGCGATCTTCATGGCCTTGCGCGCGATGGCTTCGGCGTCCATGTCCGGCCGGTCCGCGAGGGCCCTGGCCGCGGCCAGCGCGAAGGATCCGCCCGAGCCTATGCCGATCAATCCATCCTCGGGTTCCAGCACGTCGCCCGTTCCCGACAGGATCAAGGAGACGTCTTTGTCCGCGACCGCCATCATCGCCTCGAGGCGCCGGAGATAGCGGTCGGTCCGCCAGTCCTTCGCCAGCTCGACGCAGGCGCGCATCAACTGTCCCGGATGTTTTTCGAGCTTCGCCTCGAGGCGCTCGAAGAGCGTGAAGGCGTCGGCGGTCGCACCCGCGAAACCGCCGACCACCTTTCCGTCGGAAAGCCGCCGCACCTTGCGGGCATTGGATTTCAGAATCTGATTACCGAGGGTGACTTGTCCGTCGCCGGCCACCACCACTTTGCCGTTCTTGCGCACCGCGAGAATGGTCGTGCCGTACCAAGTGGCGGGATCGTGTTTCGTCATGGTTGTTCCGGGAAAGTCGTCAGGAGAAGGTGAGGATGGGGTGAGTCAGAAGCCGTTTCAAGGCTTGAGAGTGAGCACGACAGGTACATGGTCCGACGCGGGCGTCCAATGCCGCACATCCATGAGAACGTCGACGTCTGCAATCCGGTCCTTCAGCGCCGGCGTGACCCAGATGTGATCGAGGCGCCGGCCCTTGTTGGCGGCCAGCCAGTCGGCGGCGCGGTAGCTCCACCAGGTGAACACCGGATTTTCGGCCGGGTGCACCTCGCGAAGCGCGTCGATGAAATAAAGCGCGCGTTTCATACGCTCGAGGGCGGCGATCTCGATAGGCGTATGGGTCACCGTGCGTGTCATGCGCATGTGGTCCCACACATCTGTGGGCAGCGGCGCGATATTGAAATCGCCCGCTACAACTGCTGCGTCCGAAAGGCCGTGGTGGGCCGCGAAAAAGTCGGCGATGGCGTCGACGAACTTGAGCTTGTGATCGAATTTCGGGTTGAGCTCCCGGTCCGGAACCTGCCCGCCCGCTGGCACATAGAGACTGTGGATCTTCACGGCCGCATCGCCCTCGCCCACCACGGCGCTCACATGGCGCGCATCGTCGCGGCCGCAGTGCCGATGAAGGTCGATATTCGACAACGGGAATTTCGAGAGAATCGCAACGCCGTTGTAGGCTTTCTGCCCGGCATAGGCCTGATGCACATAGCCGAGGTCTTCCATCTCCTTCTTCGGAAACAGCGCGTCCGCGCACTTGGTTTCCTGCAGGCAGATCACGTCGGGCGCGGCCAGATCAACTAGGCGGTCGAGCTGCGCAATGCGCTTGCGGATGGAATTGATGTTCCAGGTGGCGATGGTCAGCATGCACGTGGACATCTAGCACAAAAGAAATGGCGCCCGATGTGGGGGGACATCGGGCGCCGTAGCGTCTGCCGAACGGTAGGGGGACCGTTTATTCGGCGCGGCGTTTGGTCTTTGCGACCACCGCCGTATGCCACCTGATATATGTCGCGTTTTCCGAATTGCAAATTGATCGGCCGGAATAGCGGCCATGCAAAACCGCATGGGAGTTATTACGTGGAATCAGGCCTTTACGCATTTAAGGACCATGACGCGAACGTCATGATCCTTAACGATCACGCACCTGTGAGAGGTAAGGCTCCGCGAATCGAAAAGCCTAATTTTGCTTATTCCGTGCAGCCGGCCGGCGAAGGCCGGCCCTTCAAAAGAAGTAGTGCGGCGCAGTCCCGCTTGAATGTTTTTGAGCTAATTCTGCTTGTTGCGCGCCGCACGGGCGTCGTAGCGGAACAGTTTGCCGTCGAGGCTAACGCCCTTCTGCGCATTTTCGAGGGTCACGACGACCTCTTTGTTTTGCGCGTCGACCACACGCCATTGGCGCAGCTCGAACGGCCCTTCGCTGAACACCAGGGTCAGCTTTCCGGCGCCGGGATCTTTGGCCATGGCCGCGGTGATCTCCAGCGTGCCGGGCCCGCGTTTTACACCGAGAAGTTTTACGCTCGGATCGGAGAAGGAAAGATTCTCCTTCAGAATCAGGCCCGCCGGCGTTTCGTTGAGGTCCAGATGGCTCGCGTCGTTCATCTGGGTGTCGACATAGATCAGGAACTTCCCGTCGGCCACCATCAGCATCGGCGTGGGCGGGTCATAGACCAGACGCATGCGGCCGGGGCGCGAGATGTAAAGGTCGCCGTCGTAGTTGCCGCCATCCGGGTTCACCTGGACGAAGCGGGCTTTCAAGGTGGTGACGCTGTTGAGATAGGCCTCGGCCTTCTTCAAGGCCTCGGCGTCGGCGGTATCGGCCGCGAAGGACGGAACCGCGAACACAACCGCAGTGAGCAGGGCGAAGAGTCTGAAAAGTTTAGCCATAGCGTCCTCACGAAAGAGCCTTAGCGCTCAATGTGGGAGGACACTATGGCGGCACAAGGGCCAAGTCCATCGAGAGGACCGCCCGATTACATATCCTGCGGTTCGGGCAGCAGAATCTCGCGTTTTCCAACATGGTTCGCGCGGGAAATCATGCCCTGCTTTTCCATGTCCTCGATTATCTTGGCGGCGCGGTTGTAACCGATGCCGAGGTGGCGCTGGATGAAACTGGTGGAGGCCTTCCGCTCGCGGGCCACGATGGCTACCGCCTGGTCGAACAGGCCGTCGCCGGTCGAGGTATTGCCGCCCGATTGGCCGGAGAAGCCGGGCACGTCTTCGAGGTCGTCTTCTTCGGTCACCGCTTCGAGGTAATCGGGCTGCGCTTGCGAGCGCAGGTGGTTCGTAACCTCCTCCACTTCCTTGTCGCTCACGAAGGGACCGTGCACGCGGGTGATGCGCCCGCCAGCGGCCATGTACAGCATGTCCCCCTGGCCCAGGAGCTGTTCGGCGCCCTGTTCACCAAGGATCGTGCGGCTGTCGATCTTCGAGGTCACCTGGAAGCTGATGCGGGTCGGGAAGTTCGCCTTGATGGTACCGGTGATCACGTCCACCGACGGGCGCTGCGTCGCCATGATCACGTGGATCCCGGCCGCACGGGCCATCTGCGCCAGGCGCTGGACAGCCGCTTCGACGTCCTTGCCCGCGACCAGCATCAGGTCGGCCATTTCGTCGATGATGACAACGATATAGGGCAGCGGCGTCAGATCGAGCGCCTGCTCCTCATAGATCGGTTTACCGGTGCCCGGATCGAATCCGGTTTGAACGGTGCGCGTCAGCGTTTTGCCGGTCTTCGCGGCTTCGCTGAGGCGCTGGTTGTAGCCCAGGATATTGCGCACCGAGAGCGTCGACATGGCGCGGTAGCGGTTCTCCATCTCGCGCACGACCCACTTCAACGCCATGACCGCCTTGCCCGGCTCTGTCACGACGGGAGCGAGCAGATGGGGGATGCCGTCGTAGACGGAAAGTTCCAGCATCTTTGGATCGATCATGATCAGGCGCACGTCTTTGGGCGTGTTGCGGTAGAGCAGCGACATGATCATGGTGTTGATCGCCACCGACTTTCCCGAACCGGTGGTGCCTGCGACGAGAAGATGCGGCATGCGTGCGAGGTCCGCGAACACCGGCGCGCCGCCGATGTCCTTGCCAAGGGCGAGTACGAGCTTCGTATCGCTGCGCTCGAATTCTTCCGTGGAAAGCTGCTCGCGCAGATAAACGGTTTCGCGATGCGCATTGGGCAGTTCGATGCCGATGACGCTGCGCCCCGGCACGACCGCGATACGCACCGCCACCGCGCTCATGGAGCGCGCGATATCGTCCGCCAGCGAAACGACGCGAGAGGTTTTGGTTCCCGGTGCGGGCTCCAGTTCGTAAAGGGTGACCACGGGTCCCGGGCGTACCTTGGTGATCTGGCCTTTGATGCCGAAGTCGTCCAGCACCGATTCCAGCATGCGCGCATTGGCTTCAAGCGCGTCCTTGCTCACGACCCGTTCCACGCGGGTCGAGGGCGGCGTCAGGATGTCGAGATGCGGAAGCTCGAAGTCCTTGCTCTTCTCCGGGAGCAGCGAGCCTTGGCGCGCGGCCATCTCGCGCTTCGACTGTTTCGCAGGCTTGGCGCGGGTCTCCACCACCGCCGTTTCACGGGCGCGCGGCGCTTCTTCGATGTCTTCGTCCTCGTTCTCTTCGAGGATGGCCCGCGCCTGCGCCGGCGCCTCATCCTCGTCGTCCGCTTCGAGTGCGGACTTGGGTTCGGGTTCGATGCGCTCGCGCTTGGCTTTCACAGGTTTCGGCGCCGGAGCCGACTTCGGCATCCGGTCCAGAATCCACATCGGCGCGCGGGCAACGATGACGGCGCCGCGTGTGAGCCCACGGGCCAGGACGATGCAAGCCGCGCCTGCGACGGCAAAGCGTACGGTCATGGACCACAGCAGAAGGCCGACGCCGATGGCCGCGGCGGAAACGCTGGTGACCGCGCTCAAGGCTGTGACCACCGGTTCAAGCCCGAGAGTCGGTCCGCTATGTACGGCCAACAACCCGAGCAGGATTTCACCAGCCGATCCTCCGAGCCCGGCGTCGATCGGCCAGGCGGCGAAGGCGGGCACGAAATCGAGTGCGATGGCCAGCAGCAACGCGGCAGTAATCACCACAACAGTGCGCAGCCAGAGCCAACTGACGAGCTCACCCTTCATCAGCCGCACGCCCCAGGCGCCGGTGGCCAACAGGAAGGCCAGCGCGCCGAGACCCGCGGTCTGCAACAGTGCGTCGGCCATGATGGCGCCCGTGAAACCCAAGGCGTTCTGCGGTGTCAGGCTGGTTGCTGTATTGAGCGATGGATCGTCGGGCGAATAGCTCACGAGAGCGAGCAGCACCGCCGTGCTCAAAAGCACGACGCTAAGCCCTGCGGCGAAAAGTGCTGCGCGCTTCAGCATCGCGGCCCACGCGGGCGGCAGGAACGGCACGTTCTGGGTGCGGGCGGCGGCGGTCATGACATGTCCTCGCGGATGAAATGAACTGGGCTCATAGGGTCTCGAGTATGGGAATCATGCGCTCAAAAGCTTCGGCCACCTGGGCGCGCTCATGCACCATGGCCACGCGGATGTAGGAACGTCCCGGATTCTCGCCCCGTTGCTCGCGGGCCAGATAAGCGCCGGGCAGAACTTTGAGTCCGCCGCGCTGCCACAAGGCCTTGGCGGCGGTTTCGCCGTCCTTCACATCCAGCCACAGGAAAAATCCACCGGCGGGACGATGGAATCCGAAGCGTGTTCCAAAGGCATTGGCCGCGTCGTCGTTCTTGGCGCGGTAGAGCGCGCGGTTTTGCGCGACATGATCCTCGTCGCTCCAGAGCGCCGTAGCGGCCGCCATCACCGGCAGCGGCTGCACCGCGCCGCCATGGGCGCGAAGCTTCGAAAGCTTGGCGATCAGGTCCGGATCGCCCGCGACAAAACCGGCGCGCAGGCCCGGCACACTTGAACGCTTCGACAGCGAGTTGAAGACCAGAACATTCCTCAATCCTTTGCCGAGTTCCGCGCAAGCCTGGAGCGCGCCGGCGGGCGGAGCGTCGTCGTAGATTTCCGAGTAGCACTCGTCGCAGGCCAGAACGAAATCGTGTTTGCGCGCGAGACCGATGACGGCCTTCAACTGCGCAAGCGTGGCGATGGTGCCTTGCGGGTTCGACGGCGTGCAGAGATAGGCCAGCGCCGCGCGGTCGAGATCGGCGCGCGCAACACTCTCATAGTTCGGCTGAAAGTCGGTCTCGCGCGTCGCGGCCACGAACACCGGTTCCGCGCCGTTCATCACGGCGGCGCCGAAATACACTTGGTAGAAGGGGTTCGGCATCAAGACCGCGGGCGCGCGGCCGTTTTTCTCGGGCGGAATACAAAGCTGCGCGGCCATGAACAGGCCCTCACGGCTGCCCGCCAGCGGCAGGACGTGGCGCTCCGAGTCGAGGAACCCGGCGGGAAGCTTGAATCTCTCGGTGCACCAGGCGGCGACGGCACTCCGATACGCCGGTGTCCCGGCCGTGGGCGGATACTTTCCCCAATCGGCTTGGGCTTTCGCCAGGGCCGTATGGAGCAGCGCCGGGGGCGCATGCTGCGGCTCGCCGATGGACATGATCAGCGCATGCGACGGGGGCGCGACCCCGGCCAGCAAGGCGGCCAGGCGCTGAAACGGGTACTCCGTCAGCCCATCCAATCGCGCGTTATACATAGACCCTGTCGAAACAAAAAAACGCCGGGTTCATCCTCGCCCGACAGGGTATACAAACCGTAAATAAAAGGCAAAAATCTTCGCAGTGTCAGTGCGATCGGAGTTAGTCTTCAGATTCTCCCTGAGGAGACTTTTGGGGCCGTATAACGTGAGATTTATGTTTTATATCAATATCTTACTAACATTAATCAATGTTAAAAGAGAGCACGAGGCTGTAAGTTAAGCCAGGAGCTCCCGCAGGACGGCGTTCAAGGCCATTCGGCCCGATGCCGTGGCCCGCACCGCTGTGGCGTCGAGCTCCAGAAACCCTCCGGCCATCAGTTTTTCCACCGATCCCGGGTTGGCGACCTCTTCGAAGGGGCGCCCCGCGAGCCGGATGAAACGGGCGCGGTCGACGCCCTCCGTCACCCGAAGCCCCATCAGGATCAGCTCCCGCTCCCGCTCGTCCGGCGCGATGCCTGTTTCTTCCTGCGTACCGGCGCCGGCAGCCTCCACTTTTTTCAGCCACAAGGCCGGCGCCTTGATCTGGCGCGTGGCGCGCGGGGTCCCGCCGATCGTCAGGCGCCCGTGCGCGCCGGGCCCGACTCCGACGTAATCGCCGCCGCGCCAGTAGGTGAGATTGTGCCGGCAGGCAGCACCCTCCGCGGCGTGATTGGAAATCTCGTAAGCGGGAAACCCTGCCTCCGCGCACAAGGCTTGTGTGTCTTCAAACAAATTCGCCGCGGCGTCTTCGTCGGGCAAAGCGAATTCGCCGCGCGCGTGCGCCTCGAACATCGCCGTGCCCGGCTCCATGGTGAGCTGGTAGAGCGAGAGGTGCGTGATGCCGTTGTCGTGCACTTCCTTCAAGGCTTCGCCGAGTTCCCTGCGCCATGCGGCCGGCTCCTGACCGGGCCGCGCATAAATAAGATCGAACGACACACGCGGAAAAATCTTTGCCGCCGTGCGCCAGGCGCGGCGCGCCTCCTCGACTCCATGACGGCGCCCGAGGAACTTGAGATCCGCATCCTTCAGCGCTTGCACACCCATGGAGAGGCGGCTGACGCCCGCTGCGCGGATAGCGGTGAAGCGGTCCGTGTCCACCGTCCCCGGATTTGCCTCCAGCGTGATTTCGAGGTCGTTGGCCGTGCGCCAGGATGCGCGCGCCGCTTCGATGATCGCCGCGGCGGTCGCGGGATCCATCAGCGAGGGCGTGCCGCCCCCGAAAAAAATACTGGTGAGAATTTTATCGGGCGTGCGCGCGGCGAAATGGGCGAGCTCGGTCAGGAGGGCTCTCCGCCACGCCGCTTGATCGACCGCTTGGGCGACGTGACTGTTGAAGTCGCAGTAGGGGCACTTCGAAATACAAAACGGCCAGTGGACGTAAAGGCCAAAGCCTTCGTCGCCTTGAATGGTCATTGGGGCATTACGAAAAACACGCCGCCACAAGCCGCCGGAACGCATCGGCGCGGTGGCTCATGTCGTGCTTCTTGGCGGGGTCCATCTCGCCGAAGGTGATGTCGAAACCCGTCGGAATAAAGATGGGATCGTAGCCAAATCCGTGCGGCCCCCGCGGCGGAAAGGTCAACGTCCCTTCGACTTTGCCTTCAAAGGTTTCGCAGTGCCCGTCGGGCCACGACAGCGAAAGAGCGCATATAAACTGCGCATTTCTGTCGGGATTATCGCCCATGGCGTTTTGGATCTTGCGCATGGCGAGATCGAAATCCTTCGTCGGTCCCGCCCAGCGCGCGGAATAAATTCCCGGCGCGCCGTTCAGCGCATCCACCGCAAGACCGGAGTCGTCGGCCAACGCGATGACGTTCGCGCCGAGGGACGCGGCAAGGGCTTTGAGCTCGGCATTGGCGATGAACGAAAGGCCCGTCTCTTCCGGTTCGGGAAGTCCGAGCTCGCCCGCGGACACGACGTTGGCCTTGAACGACGCCAGGAGTTCGCGGATCTCGCGCAGCTTGCCCGCGTTGTGGCTCGCGAGAACGAGTTTTCCGCCGGGGAAGCGACGCGGCACGTTTCTTACAATCCGATCTTCGCAAGCGCCGCGCGCTGCAGCACCACCAACTCGCCGATGCCTTTTTTCGCAAGCTCGAGCAGTGCCTGGAATTCGGCTTCGGTGAAGGGATGTTCCTCCGCCGTGCCTTGCACTTCGACAATGCCGCCCGACGCGGTCAGCACGAAGTTCGCGTCCGCCTGTGCGGTCGAGTCTTCGGCATAATCGAGATCGAGCACGGGAGTCCCGTTGAAAAGTCCCGCGCTCACGGCGGCGACCGGTTCACGGAGCGGAATGCGGTGGATCGCGCCCAGCTTTTTCATCATGCCGAACGCCTGATGAAGCGCCACATAGGCGCCAGTCACGCTCGCGGTCCGGGTGCCGCCGTCCGCCTGGATCACGTCGCAATCGAGCCGGATCTGAATCTCGCCGAAGGTGCGAAGGTCGGTCACGGCCCGGAGTGCCCGGCCGATGAGCCGCTGGATTTCCTGGGTCCGGCCCGATTGTCCGCCCTTGGCCGCTTCGCGCGGCGTGCGGGTATTGGTCGCCCGCGGCAGCATGCCGTATTCGGCCGTCACCCAGCCTTTGCCGCCGCCTTTCAGCCAGGGCGGCACCTGCTCTTCGACACTCGCGGTGCAAAGCACGTGCGTGTCGCCGAATTTCACCAGACACGACCCCTCGGCGTGCTTGCTTACCCCGGTTTCGAGGCTGATGGCGCGAAGGGTATTGGGGGTGCGACCGGACGGTCTCATGGGGGAAACTCAAAGCTGGGGCGGGAGGCGGTCCGTCTAACACCGTGAGGAGGACGGGTAAAGCCAGGGAATCCTTCAGATTCACCCGCCGGAGCTCGAAAATCCCCAGGAAAATCAACGGTAGAGCGCATTGACGCCCCCGGAACGCCG
>CAMDOZ010000007.1 GCA_945903705.1 Fidelibacterota bacterium
CGCAGCGCGGCATCGTCTACATCGACGAAATCGACAAGATCAGCCGGAAGTCCGACAATCCGTCCATTACCCGCGACGTGTCGGGTGAAGGCGTGCAGCAGGCCCTCCTTAAGATCATGGAAGGCACGGTTGCGTCCGTGCCGCCGCAAGGTGGCCGCAAGCATCCGCAGCAGGAATTCCTGCAGGTCGACACGACCAATATTCTGTTCATTTGCGGCGGCGCTTTTGCCGGCCTCGAGAAGATCATCTCCCAACGCGGCCGCGGCACCTCCATTGGCTTCGGCGCCGATGTGCGCTCGGCCGACGAGAGACAAACCGGCGCAGTTCTACGGGAAGTCGAGCCCGAGGATTTGCTCAAGTATGGGTTGATTCCGGAGTTCGTAGGTCGCCTGCCGATCCTCGCGACGCTCGAGGACCTCGACGAGCAGGCGCTCGTGGATATCCTTACCCGGCCGAAGAATGCGTTGGCCAAGCAGTATCAGCGCCTCTTCGACATGGAAAATGTTCATCTGACCTTCACGGAGGACGCGCTGCGTACCGTGGCAAAGAAAGCCATTACGCGAAAGACCGGCGCGCGAGGCTTGCGTTCCATCATGGAAAGCATCCTGCTCGACACGATGTTCGACCTTCCGGGGCTCGAAGGCGTCGAGGAAATTGTCGTCAACGGCGAGGTCTCCGAAGGCCGTGCGAAACCCCTCTATATTTACGCTGACCGCCGCGGCGACGTCGGGACCTCTGCCTGACCTTTCAATGGCTTGATCCTCCGCCGCTGCAACCTATGTTAGGATCGTCCGGCTGGGTTGATCTGGGTCATTTGCGCTGCGATGTTACTGCCGTACCGTCCTCTTGCGGCAACCCGGAGCGAAAACCTTCGTTTAACAAGGTGTACGCCCAGCGCAGACGACTGAAAGAAGGGTGTTGTTGTGGATAGTGCCAAAGGCCAGTTGCTTCCGGTCCTGCCTCTGAGGGACATCGTTGTGTTCCCTCATATGATCGTTCCTCTGTTCGTGGGACGTGAAAAGTCCGTTCGCGCGCTGGAAGACGTGATGGCGGACGATAAGCAGATCCTGCTTGTCGCCCAGAAGGACGCTTCGCAGGACGATCCCGCGTCCAAGGATATCTACGACGTCGGTACCGTCTCGACCGTGCTGCAGCTCCTGAAGCTTCCCGACGGCACCGTGAAGGTGCTGGTGGAAGGCGGCAGTCGCGCGCGCATCACCAGCTACAAGGAAAACGATTCCTTCTTCGAAGCCTATGTCGAGCCCATCGAAGAGGCGAAGGAAGAAGACAAGGAACTCGAAGCGCTCGCGCGCTCGGTCGTGTCCCAGTTCGAGCAGTACATCAAGCTCAACAAGAAGATTCCGCCGGAAGTGCTCGTGTCGGTGAACCAGATCGAGAATCCCTCGAAGCTGGCGGATACGGTTGCCTCGCATCTCACGCTCAAGATCGCCGAGAAGCAGGAGCTTCTCGAGGTGAAGAACGTCTCCGAACGGTTGGAGCGCGTTTACGGGTTCATGGAATCCGAGATCAGCGTCCTGCAGGTGGAAAAGCGCATCCGGAACCGCGTGAAGCGGCAGATGGAGAAGACGCAGCGCGAGTACTACCTCAACGAACAGATGAAGGCGATCCAGCGCGAACTGGGCGAAAACGAGGAAGGCAAGGACGAAGCCTCCGAGTACGAAGAGAAGATCAAGAAGCTCCGCATGAGCAAGGAAGCGCGCGAGAAGGCGCTGGGCGAGCTCAAGAAGCTGAAGACCATGAGCCCGATGTCGGCCGAGGCGACGGTGGTGCGCAACTACCTCGACTGGCTGACCGGAATCCCTTGGAAGAAGCGCTCGAAGGTCTCGATCGACTTGCGCGCCGCCAAGGCCGTGCTCGATAAGGATCACTACGGCCTCGACAAGGTGAAGGAGCGCATCACCGAGTATCTCGCCGTGCAGATCCGCACCAAGAAACTGAAAGGCCCGATCCTGTGCCTCGTCGGGCCTCCGGGTGTCGGCAAGACGTCACTCGGCCGTTCCATCGCGACCTCCACGGGCCGCTCGTTCGTGCGCGTGTCTTTGGGCGGCGTGCGTGATGAAGCCGAAATCCGCGGTCACCGCCGCACCTACATCGGCTCCATGCCCGGCAAGATCATCCAGGGCATGAAGAAGGCAAAGACGTCGAACCCGCTTTTCCTGCTCGACGAAATCGACAAGCTGGGCAGCGACTGGCGCGGCGACCCGACCTCGGCGCTGCTCGAAGTGCTCGATCCGGAACAGAACTCGACGTTCCAGGATCACTATCTTGAAGTCGACTACGACCTCTCGGACGTGCTGTTCATCACGACCGCGAACACGCTGCGCATGCCGCAGCCGCTGCTCGACCGCATGGAGATCATCCGCATCTCCGGTTACACCGAAGATGAAAAGGTCGCGATCGCCAAGCGCCACCTGATTCCGAAGCAGTTCCCGGCGCACGGTCTCAAGAAGACCGAGTGGAGCGTCTCGGACGACGCGCTCAGGGACCTGTGCCGCTACTACACGCGCGAAGCCGGCGTCCGCAATCTCGAACGCGAGATCGCCAACCTCGCGCGTAAGGCGACCAAGGATATCATCCTGCGCAAACTCAAGAAGGTCGCGGTCACACGCCGCAACCTCAAGAAGTTCGCAGGCATCCCGAAGTACCGCTTCGGCGAAGCCGAGCGCGAGGATCTCGTGGGCGTGACGACGGGCCTCGCGTGGACGGAAGTCGGCGGCGAGCTCCTCTCGATCGAAGCGGTGGTGATGCCCGGCAAGGGCGCCGTCACCACGACCGGCAAGCTGGGCGACGTGATGAAAGAGTCGATCTCGGCCGCTCGCTCGTACATCCGCAGCCGTGCCGCCGTGTTCGGCATCAAGCGGAGGGTCTTCGAGAAGAACGACATCCACCTGCACGTGCCGGAAGGTGCGACGCCCAAGGACGGTCCGTCCGCGGGCGTTGCCATGATCACCTCCATGGTCTCGGCGCTCACCGGCAATCCGGTGCGCAAGGACGTCGCCATGACGGGCGAAATCTCGCTCCGTGGGCGGGTTCTGCCTATCGGCGGCCTCAAGGAAAAGCTCCTCGCGGCGCAGCGCGGTGGTCTCAAGATCGCGCTCATCCCGAAGGAGAACGAGAAGGACCTCGAGGAACTGCCGGAGAACGTCAAGCGCGACCTCACCATCATCGCCGTGACCACGGTCGATGAGGTGCTGGAGAAGGCGCTCGTCAATCCGCTGGTTCCGATCTTGAAGGAAGTCGACGAAGACGACGAGAAAGACAAGGAAAAAGCGCTCCCGGCCGCCAAGCCGGACGCGGAGGAAGAACCGCTGCTCACGCATTAAGAGGCGAGGTTCATCCAAAAAGACCAAATGGCGGGCGCCGCAATGCCCCGCCATTTTTCTTTCTCGTTTCTGGTCATCCTGGGCGAATGCCCAGGATCCAGGGTCGCGAAGCTCACACGCTCCGCCGGCGCACAGGCAGCAGAAAACCCACTCTTGTCATCCCGGGCAAGCGAAGCGCGACCCGGGATCCATTCACCCACGAGCTCGAACCTCCGACATCTAGCTCCCAAAGCTAGCGCTTTATCAGGCTTTATCTGCCAAGGTATTGAACCCGCTTCGGAGGATTTGTATTTCCACGACTGAGTCGCTAGTTTGCGTCCCGAGGGCGGTTAGCTCAGCTGGTAGAGCGCTTGCTTTACACGCAAGATGTCGGCGGTTCGATCCCGTCACCGCCCACCATTTTTTTTGCGTAGGAACGCAAAGTAGCGTCGCGCCGATTTGTCGGTAGGCGAACCCGCCGCGAGTGGGTCGCCTGACACCGTTAGCCGCCTTTTACTCCTTCAAATCATTGACGCGGTCGGTGTACCATCGCCGCTTGACGCAATGGCTGAATACGCGGCCACCACGAACCTGGAGAGCGTGCCACCTTGAGCGAAAGAGTTCTGATCGTGGCCGCGCACCCTGATGATGAAGTGCTCGGCTGCGGGGGAGTTGCGGCACGGCATGCTGCGGCCGGGGATAAGGTCTTCCTGCAAATTCTCGCCGAGGGTTCTGCGTCCCGGTTTGGGAATTCGCTGGATGCTATTGATAGCGTGATGGCCTTGCGTAAGTCCGCCACGGATGCCGCCAAGATCATGGGGGTGAGCGATCTCGAACTCCTTCGCTTCCCCGACAACAAGATGGACACGATGGCGCAGTTGGATGTCAATCGCGCCGTGGAGCTTGCCATCGATCGGTGGAAGCCGACGACCGTCTACACGCATCACGCCTACGACTTGAATGTCGATAACCGGGTCGTTCATGAAGCCGTGATGACGGCGTGCCGGCCCATGCCGGCGCAAGTGGTGCGTCAGATCCTGTGCTTCGAGGTCGCCTCCAGTACCGAGTGGCAGACACCCGGCGTGGGCTCGTTTACGCCCCAGCTCTTTATCGATATTTCGGACTATTGGGAAACCAAGAAGGCAGCCATGGCCTGCTACGCGTCCGAGATGCGCCCATGGCCGCATGTCCGCTCCATGGAGGCGCTCGAACATCAGGCGCGTTTACGCGGCGCTTCGGTCGGTTGTGCGGCGGCCGAAGCGTTTATGGTCGCGCGCATCTTGCGCTAGTCGGCGAGGTGTCGGCGGGGCGCTCAAGGTCGTATCGGGTCGGGAAGCCACGCGCCATGATCGTCACCGTCATGCAGCCGGCCTACCTTCCGTGGCTGGGCTACTTCGAGCGGATCGCACGCAGCGATCTGTTCATCTCCCTTGATCACGTAAACATGGATGCGAACAGCAAAACGAAGTTCGCAAACCGCAATAAGATCAGGACCTCCGACGGTTGGACGTGGCTCACCGTTCCTGTGCGGTCCAAGGGCCTGCACGAGAATTTGATGCTGGACAAAATTGAGATCGAGAACTCTATCTCGTGGCGGCGAAAGCATTGGCGCAGTATCGAAGCCAACTACCGGCGCGCGCCGTATTTCGGGGATACCGCTCCACGTCTTAGCGAAATCTTTGATCGCGAATGGACCCACCTGGTGCCAATGTGCGACGCTTGGCACACGCTCTTTTGCGAGCTATTGGGTCTAACGACCCAGACGATCAAGAGCTCGACGCTTCCGATCCGAAGCGAGAAGCAACAACTCATTCTCGATCTGTGCCGCGAAAAGGGCGCGACTACGTATGTCTCCGGCCCCTTTGGGCGCGATTACCTGAACCCTGGCGATTTTTCGGATGCGGGCATCGAGCTTGTTTTTCACGACTATGCGCACCCGACTTACGCACAAGCCCACGACGGCTTTCAGCCTTACATGAGCGCTCTCGACCTGTTACTAAACCACGGTCCCGCGGCGCTCGATATTCTTCGGACTAATCGGCCGTTTTCGCGCAGTTGAGTCGAATTGGAATTCGCAATGACGTTTTCGAACGAGTGGGAGAACATCTACCGCAGCAGCGAGCAAATGAGCATCTGGCCCTGGAGCGACCTGGTAGCCTATGTCATGCGCTACGCGCGACCGACGGGCCCTGAGTTTCGCGTGCTGGAAATTGGAGTTGGTGCCGGAGCCAATGTTCCCTTCTTCCATCATCTCAAGACCCAGTACTACGGGGTCGACGGCAGTACGACTGCGGTCGATCGTTTGAAGGAGCGTTTTCCGGCGGCGGCCGCGAACTTTGTGGTCGCCGACTTTACGCGCGAACTGCCGGTACCTGGCCAGTTCGACCTTGTCGTCGACCGCGGCGCGCTCACCGCAAACACCGGTTCGGCCGTCAAGGCCTGCCTGCGCCTCGTCCACGAAAAATTGAAGCCGGGCGGAAAATTGCTAAGCATCGATTTCTATTCGGACCGGCACTCCGACTCTGCGCTTGGGCGCACGAACGAAGACAAATTTACCAAGACCGAAATTCCCGAAGGGCACTTGGCGGGAACCGGGAACGTCCATTTCGCAGACGAAGCGCAGATCAAATCGCTGTTTTCGGACTTCGAAATAATCATCCTGGAGCATAAGACCATCGAGCGCTTGGTGCCGGCGAACTCACATGTTTTTGCCTCGTTCAATGTTGCCTGCCGGAAGGGCGGCTGACACGCGCGAGCGACGCACCCCGTATTCATGGAAAAGCCTTTGGCGTAGACTTTCCGCCATGAGAACAGCCCTCTCACTCCTTGTCGCCCTCCTGTGTCTGGCCGCTCCGCCGGCCTTCGCGCAGTCGAAAGGCATCGTCATCGAGGACGCCTGGGTGCGCAATTACCTGGGTGTCGTCACCGTCTACTTCCATATCCTGAACAACGGCGAACAGCTGGACCGCCTGCTCGAAGTCTCCACGCCTGTCGCGGACAAAGCAACGCTCACACGCACGCGTATCCGCAGCGGCAAGTACACCTATCAGCCCATCGACAGCCTCGAGGTCGGCGGCTTCGACGATCCGCGGCTGCGGCCGGGCGGCATTCACGTGCGGCTAACGGGCGTCAAGCGCGACCTCGCGGTGGGTGAGGCCGTTCCTCTCACCTTGCGCTTCGAACGCTCCGGCACCATCGAAGTCACGGCGCGCGTCTCCAATCAACTCCTCGGCAATCGGTGAGATGTCATGAGCCTTGGACGACGTGCATTCGCAATCCTGGCCGTCGTCGCAGGCCTCGCAACATCGGGCACGCGCGCCGCGGATAACAACGCGTTCGACTTCATCACCCACAATGAGATTCAGATCGCCGCCAGTCCGGCGCAGGTTTGGCCGCATTTGCGCAACGTCAACGCCTGGAAGGAAGGCGCCAAGGCCACGCATTTCGACGGCGGCAGGGATGTTGTCGGCGAACGCTTCAAGGCGTCGTCCGATCCCACCGGCGCCAACTTCTACTTCATCGAGACGGTCGAGATCGCTCCCGGCACGCGTTGGACCATCCGGCTCAATACGGCCAAAGGCGATCTCATGGGCTATGCCACATGGACCTTGACCGCCGCGCCGGGTGGCACGCTTCTCAGATACGATACGTTTCTTCGCTCGCAGCTCGCCGGCGGTGCTACGCCCGCGGGCACGATCCGGGCGGCCGGGCAACGCATGGATTCGGAATTCTCGCGCCTGAAACGGCTGATCGAGACCGCGCCGGCGAAACCATGAGCACTTTTCCACGCGGCGTCAGCGCCGCGATGATCACGCTTTACCGCAGCGACGGCGAGGTCGACGCGCCCGCCATGGGCCGCTTCGGCCGCTGGCTCATGAGCCAGGGCTGCGAAAGCCTGCTCGCCTTCGGCACGACCGGCGAGGGGCCGTCCGTGTCGGTGGCCGAGAAAATGGCGACGGTCCGGGCGATGATCGACGCCGGAATACCCGCGCGCGCCTTGATCGTGGGCGCCGGCAGTCCGTCGCTCGCCGACGCCGTTGCCCTCGTGAGCGCGCTGGGAGAAGTCGGCGCCCACGCCCTCGTTCTCCCGCCCTATTTCTTTCGCACGGCGCCCCGCGCCGGCGTGCACGCCTTCATGGACGAGCTCCTTCGCCGCACCAAAGCGGTCGGAACCGGCGTTTTCCTCTACCACTTCGTTGAGATGTCCACGGTCGCCGTCGACGGCGAGATGATGGCCGCCCTCCTGCGCGACCATCCGGGACGCATGCGCGGCGTGAAGGACAGCAGCGGCGATAGCAATAGTGTTCGGTCCTGGCTCAAGTTTCCCGAACTCGCGGTCTTCGCCGGCGACGACCATCTCTTGCGGCCGCTTGTCGAAAAGGGCGGGGCCGGGGTGATGACCGCGACCGCCGGGCTTGCGCCGGCTTTGGTGAAGCGGGTCCTCGACCAGGCAAAGGCCAATCCGGCCGCCGCTCCGGCCGAGGAAGAACGTCTGAATACGCTGTGGAAGGACGTCCTCCTGCCCGTGCCTGTAACCGAGGCGGTCAAGCTGATTTACGCCGAGGTCAGCGGCGACCGCCGGTGGCTGCATATGCGGGCGCCCCTGCGGCCCCTGGACGGCGATGTCGCGCGAGAGACCCTCACGCGCTTTCGCGCCGTCGATGATGGGTCGGTCGCCGCCGCGATCCGCGCCCAGGCGACGGTCTTCGGGTAAGGCATGGATCCGACGCCGCCAAAGCGCGGGTCTCTGCGATTTTCAGTGAGGGGCTTTGCGCTCCACGATAACGCCCCCAATCGCCAATGCATCGAAGCGCCCGTCCAAAAGCATCTTGATGGCATCGGTTGGGTATTCGGCGATGGGCTCGCCCGGCCCGTTCATCGACGTGTTGAGAACCACGGCGCAACCCGTCAGCTTGTGGAATTGCTTGATCAGGTCGTAGTAGCCGCCGCACTCTTTGCTAACGGTCTGGACCCGCGCGGTGTTGTCGATATGCGCGATCGCGGGCACGTCGTCTCGAAGGACCTCTCCCACGAACATCATGAATGGCGAACGCGCGGGTAACCCCTTGAACCACTCGTGGGCGTATTCCTCCAGCACCGACGGCGCTAGAGGGCGCCAGAGCTCGCGGCCCTTTATCGTATTCACCCGCGCCCAGGTGTCCTTGCCGCGCGGGTCGGCCACGATCGAACGGTGCCCCAGCGCGCGCGGACCGACCTCCGAGCGCCCCTCGAACCAGCCGATGACCTGACCGGCCACCAGCCGCTTCGCGCCTTCGGCGGCAAGATCGCCTGGCGTGTTCACGCTGATCTTGTCCTTGAATGCCGCGAGAGCGGAAGGGATTGCGTCCTCCGCCAATGGAAGCCCGAGATACGGAACGCCTTGCGCGAGCGGATGCGACGGCGTGCGCGGCTTGTCCATAAGGTTATGGTAGACCCACAGCGCGCCGCCGGCTGGCAAGCCGCCGTCGTCGCAGGCGGGTTCCACATGCACGTCGGTGAAGGTCGTCTCGCGGAAGATGCGCGTGTTGGTCGGGCAATTCAACATGCAGCCGCCGGAAAGGCTGAGGTTGTTGGTATTAACCCCGAGGTTCGCGAGGATGCGCGCAAGCTGGTCGACGGCGACCATCATCGTCTCTTCGAAAAGCGTCTGCATGCTGGCAGCGATGTCGGCGTTCACCGCTGACGTCATTTTATCCGCATTGCCTATGTCGGCCGGGTTGTAGCGCGACGAGCCGGAGATCACGTCTTCGAGGTGCTTCACCCACGCCTTGTACAACGGCACGCCGTCGACCGTGTCTGCGGAGTTGCCGACGAACTTTTCGTCGAACATCGCCGGCCGCCCGTATGGCGCTAGGCCCATCAACTTGCCCGCGGCCGAACCGCCGAGTTTCAAGACTGTGCCCGCGGCCCACAAGTACACGTTGCCGAGGTCGAGATAATGCGAGCGTATCGGTGTGATGCGATGGCCGTCGCCCAGCCAGAACAGCCCGCCTTCGTTCAGTCCTCTGCCCCCGTCGAGCGTCATGATCGCGGATGTGGCAAAGGGGGATTGATAGAAGGTTGCCGCCGCATGAGCGGCGTGGTGGCCGACGTAAGAGGCGGGGATTCGATGCCCCTCGAAGACCAGCGTGGCTGGGAAATTGAAATCCAGGTGCCCCTTCGAATAGTCGGCAAGCGAACGCGACACGCCGTCTTCAAGCGAAATAAGCGTCGCCTTTTTCCCGACGACACGTCTCCCGTAGACTGGGCCGCGGCTTAAGCATGGGACGATGTGAGCGTGTTCATCGGGAATCTCGAGTTCCTGCGCCACGCCCGTGTGGAATTTCTCGAACCGGGCCCACGCCGCCTTATTCATGCTATCGGGATGAAGAATTTGGCGCATATCGCTGATGTTCTCGGCGCGGCTGGCGTCTTCGAGATTGGAAGGAAGGGTGTCGGTGGGATTGCGTCCCGGCTCGACGGTGAAGGGATAGCGATCGTCGAAAACCAAGTCCCTCGCTTGCGTGCTGACGATGGCGCAATAGTCGATCTCTTCGGGCCGCAGGCCCGCCCGGGACAACACGTCCGAAACGAATTGATGAGACAGGCCGCTCGCGTGTTTGCGTCGAAGTAGCCGCTCGGCGTGCGCGAGGAACTTAACTCGGCCGTCCTCCACGATCGCGATGCCCGCGTCGTGACCGAACTGTAAGCCGAGAATACGCATAGGAACTCCTGGACTTGGCCGCCGGCGGGCGGTATTTCGCTACCCGCGCGGCTGACCTAAAGGGGCAAAATATCGCGGTCTGTCAATGGGGTTACCCACAATCAGTTGCCTTGACTCTGCTACCCTTGGCCAATAAAACTCCGGCACGACGCGCGTGGGGACGGGCGGACGCAAGGGGCTTCTGGCACGTTCCTGTCTGTGCCGTAACTAATTGATTTATAATGATAAATGAGTCGACCCGGCGTCCAGGTGCTGGCGGCTCAGTGGCAAGGCTGGTGGCATGCAGCAGCTGCTCACAGAATATCTCCCGATCCTGATCTTCCTCGGCATCGCCTTTGGGTTCGCGCTGGTGATCGTGATCGCGTCGCTTATTGCCGGACCTAGCCGTCCGGATCCAGAAAAAACCTCCGCCTATGAGTGCGGTTTCGAGCCCTTCGATGACGCCCGTTCGAAGTTCGACGTGCGCTTCTACCTGGTCTCGATCCTGTTCATCATTTTCGACCTGGAAGTGGCCTTCCTGTTCCCCTGGGCGGTCAGCCTCGGGAAGATCGGCCTCTTCGGCTTCTGGTCGATGATGGTGTTCCTGGGCGTGCTCACCGTGGGCTTCATCTACGAATGGAAAAAGGGAGCACTGGAGTGGGAGTAACCGTTCCGGCCGCGCCGAAAACCGAAATCATCCGCCCCACCACGGCGGCCGATGCGCAAGTCATGTCGCGTGTCGCCGACGAGCTGCAGAACAAGGGCTTCCTGCTGACCTCGCTCGATCAGCTCGTCAACTGGGGCCGCACCGGATCCTTGTGGCCGATGTCCTTTGGCCTCGCGTGCTGCGCCGTCGAGATGATGCACACCGCCATGGCGCGCTACGACCTGGACCGCTTCGGCATGGTCTTCCGTCCGAGCCCGCGCCAGTCCGATTGCATGATCGTCGCGGGCACCCTCACCAACAAAATGGCGCCGGCGCTGCGCAAGGTTTACGACCAGATGCCCGAGCCGCGCTGGGTCATTTCCATGGGCTCCTGTGCGAATGGGGGCGGCTACTACCACTATTCCTATTCCGTCGTGCGCGGCTGTGACCGCATCGTGCCCGTCGACATCTATGTCCCTGGCTGCCCGCCCACGGCCGAGGCGCTTCTGTACGGCATTCTTCAGCTGCACAAGAAGATCCGCCGCGTCGGCACTATTGATCGCGCGTAAAGCTCATGACGCTTGGAATTGAAGGCCTTCGCGAAATCTCCGCTCACGTCAGCCGGGTTCTGTCCGACGATGTGACCTCGACCGAAATCGTGCGCGGCGAATTGGTCGCCCGCGTCAAGCGCGCCTCCATCGTCAAGGTGCTCACCGCGCTCCGCGACGATCCGAAGCTCGCCTTTACCCAGCTCATCGACGTCTGCGGCGCCGATTATCCCGAAACCGCCGAGCGCTTCGAGGTCGTCTATCACCTGCTCTCCATGAGCCTCAATCAGCGCATCCGTCTGAAGCTGACGGTGGGCGAGGAGACGCCGGTGCCGAGCGCCACCTCCGTATTCGCCTGCGCCGACTGGCTCGAGCGCGAAGTGTGGGACATGTACGGCGTGTTCTTCGCCGATCATCCGGACCTGCGCCGCATCCTCACCGACTATGGCTTCGAAGGGCATCCGCTGCGCAAGGATTTCCCGCTCACCGGCTATGTCGAAGTGCGTTACGACCAGGAACAGAAGCGCGTCATCTATGAACCGGTGAAGCTCGCGCAGGATTTCCGCACCTTCGATTTCCTCTCGCCCTGGGAAGGCATCCAGAAGTTGCTCCCCGGCGACGAGAAGGCCAGCCCGGCGCCCACCAAACAGGGCGGGGCTTAAGCCATGTCGCAAGTCGCTGACGCAGAAATCGAGAACTACACGCTGAACTTCGGTCCGCAGCATCCGGCCGCGCACGGTGTGTTGCGCCTGGTGCTCGAGATGGACGGCGAAGTCATCGACCGCGTCGATGCGCATATCGGCCTTCTCCACCGCGGCACCGAGAAGCTCATCGAGTACAAGACCTATCTGCAGGCGCTGCCGTACTTCGACCGCCTCGACTACGTTTCGCCGATGAACCAGGAGCAGGCCTACTCGCTCGCCGTCGAAAACTCCTCGGCATCGAAGTCCCGAAGCGCGCGAAGTACATCCGCATGTTATTCGCGGAACTGACGCGCATCTTGAACCACATCATGAACATCGCCTCTTACGCCATGGATGTCGGCGCCATGACGCCGTTCCTGTGGACGTTCGAAGAGCGCGAAAAGATCATGGGCTTCTACGACGATGTTTGCGGCGCGCGCATGCACGCCAACTACATCCGTCCGGGCGGCGTCGCGCTGGATATGCCCGCCGGCATGACCGAGCGCATTCATGAGTGGGCGAACGGCTATTCCAAGGTCCTCGACGACATGGAAGGCCTGCTCACCGAGAATCGCATCTTCAAGCAGCGCGTGGTCGACATCGGCGTGGTCTCGAAGGAACAGGCGCTCGCCTGGGGCTTCACCGGGCCGAACCTGCGCGCCTCGGGCGTTGCGTGGGATTTGCGTAAGTCGCAGCCCTACGACGGCTACGAAGAGATGGAATTCGACATTCCCATCGGCAAGAACGGCGACTGCTTCGATCGTTACCTCGTGCGCGTCGAAGAAATGCGCCAGTCCCTGAAGATCATCAGGCAGTGCCTCGCGAAGATGCCCTCAGGGCCGGTGCGCGTGAACGACCGCAAGATCCTGGCGCCGCCGCGCGCCGAAATGAAAACCTCGATGGAAGCTCTCATCCATCACTTCAAGCTTTATACCGAGGGTTACAAGGTCCCGGCCGGCGAGGTCTATGTGCCCACCGAAGCGCCCAAAGGCGAGTTCGGCGTGTACCTGGTCTCCGACGGCACCAATAAGCCCTACCGCTGTCGTATTCGCGCTCCGGGGTTCGTGCACCTCGCGGCCATGGACGCCATGCTGCGCGGTCACATGCTGGCCGACGTGCCGGCGGTGTTGGGTTCGATCGATATCGTGTTCGGTGAGGTTGACCGATGAGCGCGCGTGTTATGGCGGAGAACCAGCCGGAGAGCTTCAAGTTCCGGGCGGAGTTTCTCGAGCGGGCGCACCGCATTATCGCCAAGTATCCCTCCAGCCGTCAGGCGAGCGCGGTGATTCCGCTGCTCGATCTCGCGCAGCGTCAGGAAGGCTGGGTGTCCCGCGCCGCGATGGAACATGTGGGCGAGATGCTCGACATGGCGTCCATCCGCGTCATGGAAGTCGCGACCTTCTACACCATGTTCAAGCTCGCGCCCGCGGGGAGGAACCACCTCCAGGTCTGCACGAGCTTGTCGTGCTGGCTGCGCGGCTCGAACGACGTCGTAAAGGCGTGCAAGGAAAAGCTCGGCATCGGCTTCGGCGAAGTCACGCCCGACGGCGCCTTCAGCATGGAAGAAGTCGAGTGCGCGGGCGCTTGCGTCAACGCGCCCGTCGTCGCCGTGGGTGACGATTACTACGAGGACGTCGACTACGCTTCGACAGGCAAATTGATCGAAGCGCTCCGGCGCGGCGAGAAGCTGCCGAACCACGGCTCGGTCACGGGCCGCGACGGCTCGGCCCCGGCCGGGGACAAGACCTCGCTCACCGACGATCCGACGATCAAGATCCCCAAACAGGATCTCGCCGCGGCCAAGGCGGCGTTCGAAAAAGCGAAAGCGGATGCCGCGGCGAAAGCTGCTGCGCCTCCACCTCCGCCGCCGAAGCCGGCGAACCCGGCTCCTTAAGCACAGGTCCCTTACATGCTCGCTGATAAAGACCGCATCTTCACCAATCTCTACGGCCGCCACGACTGGCGCCTTGCCGGTGCGCGCGCCCGCGGCGACTGGGACGGCACCAAAGAGCTCATGGACATGGGCCAGGATTGGATCATCGACGAGATGAAGCGCTCAGGGTTACGTGGCCGCGGCGGCGCCGGTTTCCCGACCGGTCTCAAGTGGTCCTTCATGCCCAAGGTAGAAAGCGAGCGCCCGCATTACCTCGTGGTCAACGCCGACGAAGGCGAACCGGGCACCTGCAAAGACCGCGACATGCTCCGCTACGATCCGCACAAGCTGATCGAAGGCTGCCTGCTCGCAAGCTTCGCGATGCGCGCCCACGCCTGCTACATCTATATTCGCGGCGAGTTTTACAACGAAGCGTCCAACCTTCAGGTCGCCATCGACGAAGCCTACGACGCGGGCCTCATCGGCAATAATTCCTGCGGCTCGGGCTGGAAGTTCGACCTTTATCTCCACCGCGGCGCCGGCGCTTACATCTGCGGCGAAGAAACCGCGCTCATCGAAAGCCTCGAAGGCCGCAAGGGCCAGCCCCGCTTGAAGCCGCCGTTCCCGGCCGGCGTCGGCCTCTACGGCTGCCCGACCACGGTGAATAACGTCGAGAGCATTGCCGTAGCGCCCACCATCCTGCGTCGCGGCGCTTCATGGTTCCAGAGCTTCGGCCGCCCGAACAATGCGGGCACCAAGGTGTTCTGCATCTCCGGAAATGTGAACAGGCCCTGCAACGTCGAAGACGCTATGAGCATTCCCTTGAAGGAGCTCATCGAAAAGCATTGCGGCGGCGTGCGCGGCGGCTGGGACAATCTGCAGGCCGTCATTCCCGGCGGCGCCTCGGTTCCCGTGCTCCCGAAATCGATCTGCGACACCGTGCTGATGGATTTCGACGCGCTGCGCGATGTGAAGTCGGGCCTCGGCACCGCCGCCGTCATGGTCATGGACAAGTCCGTCGACGTGGTCGCGGCCATCTCACGCCTTTCGACCTTCTACCAACACGAAAGCTGCGGTCAGTGCACGCCGTGCCGCGAGGGCACCGGCTGGCTCGCGCGCGTGATGAAGCGCATGGTGAAGGGCGAAGCGAACCTTTCCGAAATCGATACGCTGGAGCAGGTCACCTATCAGATCGAAGGGCACACCATCTGCGCCCTCGGCGATGCGGCGGCTTGGCCGGTGCAGGGGTTGATCCGCCATTTCCGTCCTGAACTCGAGCGCCGCATCCGCGAATACCGCGATGCCAAGACGCGCGACAAAGCGGCGGCATAGGGCGGGGCGAGGGGAAGAGCATGCCTAAGCTTACGATTGACGGTATCCAGGTCGAAGTTCCGGCCAACACCACGATCCTCCAAGCGGCGGAATCCGTGGGCGTGGAAATTCCGCGCTTCTGCTATCACGACCGCCTCAGCATCGCCGGCAATTGTCGCATGTGCCTGGTCGATGTCGAGAAGTCGCCGAAGCCGGTCGCCTCCTGCGCCATGCCCGTGAACGAAGGCATGGTCGTGCACACCAAGTCCGACCGCGCCAACAAGGCCCGCGGCGGCGTCATGGAATTCCTGCTCATCAACCACCCGCTCGATTGCCCGATCTGCGACCAGGGCGGCGAGTGCGATCTGCAAGACCAAGCCATGGCCTATGGCTTCGACCGCGGCCGCTTCGCCGAGAACAAGCGCGCGGTCAAAGACAAGTACATGGGTCCGCTGGTCGCGACCTATATGACCCGCTGCATCCACTGCACTCGCTGTGTGCGCTTCGCGACGGAAGTCGCCGGCGTCCCGGAGCTCGGCGCCTTGGGCCGCGGCGAGGACATGGAAATCACCACCTATCTCGAAGGTGCTTTGTCGTCGGAGCTTTCCGGCAACGTCGTCGACCTCTGCCCGGTGGGCGCGCTCACCTCGAAGCCTTACGCTTTCTCCGCGCGCCCCTGGGAGCTGCGCAAAACGGAATCCATCGACGTCATGGACGCCGTCGGCACCAACATCCGTGTCGATGCCCGCGGCCGCGAAGTCATGCGCGTCCTGCCGCGCATCCATGAAGATGTGAACGAGGAGTGGCTGGCGGATAAAAGCCGTCACGCCTGCGACGGTCTCGCTTATCAGCGCCTCGACCGCCCCTATGTGCGCCGCAACGGCAAGCTCGCCGCGGTCACCTGGGACGAAGCCTTTGACGCGATCGCTGTGAAGCTGCGCGGCGCGGTCGGCAGCCGCATCGCCGCCATCGCGGGTGACCTCATGGATGCTGAGTCCATGATGGCCCTCAAGGACCTGATGACGGGGCTGGGCTCTCAGAATACCGACTGTCGCCAGGATGGCGCCGCGGTCGATCCGAAGACCCGCGCCTCTTATCTCTTCAACTCGACCATCGCCGGCATCGAACAGGCCGACGTGATCCTCATCGTCGGCTCCGACGTGCGCCGCGAAGCGCCCGTCTTGAATGCCCGCATCCGCAAGCGCTCTCTGCGCAGCGGTCTCACGGTCGCCGTCATCGGCGCCGACACACAGCTCACCTATAAGACCGAAAACCTCGGCGCCTCGGCGGACATCCTCGCGAAAATCGCCGACGGCTCTCATCCGTTCGCCGAGAAACTGAAGAACGCCAAGAAGCCCATGATCATCGTCGGCATGGCCGCCCTCGCGCGTGCCGACGGCGGCGCGATCCTCAGCGCCGCCCGCCAGGTCGCCGACTCTTGCGGTCTCGTGAAGGACGGCTGGAACGGATTCAACGTGCTGCACACCGCCGCCGGCCGTGTCGGGGGTCTCGATGTCGGCTTCGCGCCGGGCGAGGGTGGCAAAGATACCCGCGGTATCCTCGACGCCGCCGGCAAGGGCGAGCTCGATGTCGTGTTCCTCCTGGGCGCCGACGAAATCGACACCGCCAAACTCGGCCGCGCCTTCGTGGTCTATCAAGGCCACCACGGTGATCGCGGTGCGCACCGCGCCGACGTCATCCTGCCGGGCGCCGCCTACACCGAGAAGGACGGCACCTACGTCAATACCGAAGGCCGCGTCCAGGAAGCCTACCGCGCCGTGTTCCCGCCGGGCGACGCCCGCGAGGACTGGACCATCTTCCGTGCGCTGTCTGCCGTTCTCGGGAAAACCTTGCCCTACGACAATCTCAAGCAGCTCCGCGCGCGCATGGTTAAGGCCAATCCGGTGTTCGCAAGCGCCGACAAGATCACGGCGGCCCCGTGGAAGAGCTTCGGAACCTCCGGCGCGGTCGTGGCGACGCCGTTCGATTACCCCGTGAAGAACTACTATATGACTGATCCCATCAGCCGGGCCTCGCGCACCATGGCGCAGTGCACGGAAGAGTTCGTTCTCGGCACCAAACAGAAGACGGGCACCCATGGCTGAGTTCGTCGACGGATATCTGCTGCCCGGCCTCTGGATCGTTGCGAAGATCCTGATGCTGGCTGTGCCTTTGCTGATCCTCATGGCGTTCCTAACGCTGGCCGAGCGCCGCATCATCGGCGCCATGCAGATGCGCAAAGGCCCCAACGTCGTCGGCCCCTTCGGCCTGCTTCAGCCCTTCGCCGATGCCGTGAAGCTCCTGTTCAAGGAAACCGTGGTGCCGACAGGCTCTTCGCCGGTCGTGTTTTTCCTCGCGCCCATGATCACCTTCACCTTGGCGCTCCTCGCCTGGGCGGTGATCCCGCTCGACGTGGGCATGGTGCTCTCCAACGTCAACGTCGGCATTCTCTACCTGTTCGCCATCTCCTCGCTCGGCGTGTACGGCATCGTCATGGCCGGCTGGGCGTCCAACAGCCGCTACGCTTTCCTGGGCGCCATGCGCTCGGCCGCGCAGATGGTGTCCTACGAAGTCTCCATCGGTTTCGTGATGATTTCGGTGCTGCTCACCGCCGGTACGCTGAACCTCTCCGAGTTGGTCGAGGCACAGCGCGGCATGTGGTTCTTCCTGCCGCACTTCCCGATGTTCATCGTCTTCTTCATCTCGGTCCTGGCCGAGACGAACCGCCACCCCTTCGACCTTCCGGAAGCTGAATCGGAACTGGTCGCCGGTTTCATGACCGAATACTCGTCCATGGCCTTCGCCCTCTTCTTCCTCGGCGAGTACATGAACATGATCATGATGTCTGGCATCGTCTCGATCCTGTTCCTCGGCGGCTGGCTTGCGCCGCACGAGATGCTGCCGGGCCTTTCGGTCCTGGCGCCGATCTTCACTTGGATCCCGGGCGTCCTCTGGTTCTTCTTCAAGATCTGCTTCTGTCTTTTCGTCTTCATCTGGGTGCGCGCGACGTTCCCGCGTTACCGCTACGACCAACTCATGCGCCTCGGTTGGAAAGTGTTCCTGCCGCTCTCGCTGATCTGGCTTGTCCTTACGGCGGGCTTCCTGGTCTACACCGGCAAGCTGGCGCAGTAGGGGAGGATTGACCATGGCACTCAATGCATCCCTCCGTACCGCCCTCCTGTGGGAGCTCCTCACAGGCATGTGGCTGACGCTCAAATACATGTTCGGGCCGAAGGTCACGCTCAATTACCCATTCGAGAAGGGCCCGCTGTCGCCCCGCTTCCGCGGCGAACACGCGCTGCGCCGTTATCCGAACGGCGAAGAGCGTTGCATCGCCTGCAAGCTCTGCGAGGCCATCTGCCCCGCGCAGGCCATCACCATCGAAGCCGAACCGCGCGCCGATGGTTCCCGTAGGACCACGCGCTACGACATCGACATGACGAAGTGCATCTACTGCGGCTTCTGCGAGGAAGCCTGCCCGGTGGACGCCATCGTCGAGGGCCCGAACTTCGAGTTCGCGACCGAAACGCACGACGAACTGCTCTACAACAAAGACAAGTTGCTCGCGAACGGCGACCGCTGGGAGCCCGAACTCGCGAAACGCCTGGAAATGAACGCGCCGTACCGGTAGGGGCCCGGAAACTTCCCCCCACCCTTACCCTCCCCACGAGGGGGAGGGTAAGAACTCGAAATTCCCCTCCCCTTGAGGGGGAGGGGTTAGGGGTGGGGTGAGGGACGAACTGAGGGGCCGAGGGGATACAGAAGTGAGAGAAGATCTGAACACCGAAAAGAAAGGCACGCGCGCATGATTATCGCCACGCTCGCCTTCTATCTTTTCGCCATCGTCGCGGTGATCTCCGCGCTGAACGTCATCTTTCAGCGCAATCCCGTGCACTCGGTCTTGTGGCTGATCCTGACCTTCTTCAACGCCGCGGGCCTCTTCGTCCTGCTCGGTGCCGAGTTCGTCGCCATGATCCTCGTGGTCGTCTACGTGGGCGCGGTCGCGGTTCTGTTCCTGTTTGTGGTGATGATGCTCGACATCAATATCACCGTGATCCGCGAAGGGTTCCTTAAATATCTGTGGGTCGGCGCCACCATCGGCGTCATTCTCCTGGCCGAGCTCGCGGTCGTGTTCGGCGGCTGGGTCATGTCGCCCGACGCCCAGAAGCTCCGCACGGCGCCGGCGCCCGCGCCCGACGCGCTCTCGAACACCGAGGCGCTCGGCAGCTTGCTCTATACAAATTACGCCTACCTGTTCCAGGCCGCGGGCCTCGTGCTCCTGGTCGCCATGGTGGGCGCGATCGTGCTCACCCTTCGCCGCCGTCCGGGCGTGCGCAAGCAGAATATCCACGATCAGGTGAACCGCCGCGTCCAGGACACGCTCGAGATCGTCAAGGTCGAGACCGGAAAGGGCGTGTCATGAGTCCGGAAACTGCCACCGTCGGCGTGGGCCTTTCGCACTATCTCACGGTAAGCGCGATCCTGTTCACCATCGGCATCTTCGGCATCTTCCTCAACCGGAAGAACCTCATCGTCATCATGATGTCCATCGAGCTCATGCTGCTCGCCGTGAACATCAACCTGGTGGCCTTCTCTTCATTCCTCAACGATCTCGTGGGCCAGGTCTTTACGATGCTGGTGCTGACGGTGGCGGCGGCGGAGGCGGCCATCGGGCTCGCCATCGTCGTGGTGTTCTACCGTAACCGGCGGTCCATCGAAGTCGAAGACATCAACACGATGAAAGGGTAGGGGCCGTGCTGTTTGCCTCCGTCTTCCTGCCGCTCCTGGGCGCGTTCGTAGCCGGCTTCTTCGGCCGCATGATCGGCGACCGGGCCTCCCAGATCGTCACCTGCGTCTGCGTGGGTCTCGCCGGGCTCGCCTCCATCCCGACGTTCTACGACGTCGCGATCCAGGGCAACGTGCAGACCCTCAACCTCGTCACCTGGCTCCAGTCGGGCACCTTCGAGGCCAGCTGGGCGCTCCGCTTCGATACGCTCTCGGCGGTCATGGTGATGACCGTCACCATCGTCTCCACGCTCATCCACGTCTATTCCGTCGGCTACATGTCGCATGACGACTCTGTGCCGCGGTTCATGGCCTATCTCTCGCTCTTCACCTTCGCCATGCTGATGCTGGTGACCGCCGACAACCTCGTGCAGCTCTTCTTCGGCTGGGAAGGGGTGGGCCTCGTCTCCTATCTGCTCATCGGCTTCTGGTATAAGAAGCCCTCGGCTTGCGCCGCCGCCATCAAGGCCTTCGTCGTCAATCGCGTGGGCGACTTCGGATTCCTGCTCGGCATCTTCGCCATCTACTTCCTCTATGACTCCGTCGCCTTCGACGTGATCTTCGACGCCGTCGCCACCAAGGCCGATGCGCGTGTGACCTTCTTCGGCATCGAAGCGCACGCACTCACCATCACCTGTCTCCTTCTCTTTGTCGGCGCCATGGGCAAGTCGGGTCAGCTCTTGCTGCACACCTGGCTGCCGGACGCCATGGAAGGCCCGACGCCCGTCTCGGCCCTCATCCACGCCGCGACCATGGTCACCGCCGGGGTCTTCCTCGTCGCCCGCATGTCGCCCGTGTTCGAATACGCCCCTGACGCGCTCGCCGTCGTCACCTTCGTCGGCGCCACCACGGCCTTCTTCGCCGCGACCATCGGCTGCGTGCAGAACGACATCAAGCGCATCATCGCTTTCTCGACCGTCTCGCAGCTGGGCTACATGTTCGCCGCCTGCGGCGTGTCGGCCTATCAGGCGGGCATCTTCCACCTCATGACCCACGCCTGGTTCAAGGCGCTTCTGTTCTTGGGCGCGGGCTCCGTGATCCACGCCATGAGCGAGGAGCAGGACATCCGCAAGATGGGCGGCATCTACCGTCTCATTCCCGTCACCTTCGCGGTGATGGTGATCGGCAACCTCGCACTCACCGGGGTTCCGCCCTTCGCCGGGTACTTCTCGAAGGACATGGTGATCGAAGCGACGCACGCCGCGGGTACAGGCGTCGGCAACTACGCCTTCGGCCTCCTGATCATCGCGGCGTTCCTCACCTCGTTCTACTCCTGGCGCCTCGCGTTCCTCGCCTTCTTCGGAAAGCCGCGCGCCGACCACCACACCATGGAGCATGTGCACGAAAGCCCCTTGATCATGACCATCCCGCTCGGCCTCCTGGCCGTGGGCGCGGTGTTCGCGGGCTTCATCGGCTATAGCGCCTTCGTCGGCGAAGGCCGTCCGGAATTTTGGGGTCAGGCGATCGCGCCGCTGGCCGCGCACGACTCCATCGCCACCGTGCATGCGCACCATCCGCCGTTCCTCCTGAAGTGGCTGCCCCTGTTCGTCACCATCGCGGGCTTCGGGCTTGCCTATCTCATGTACGTGAAGAAACCCGAGTACCCTGCGCGCCTCGTGGCGGCGTTCCCGGGCGTCTACAAGTTCCTGCTCAACAAGTGGTACTTCGACGAGCTCTATAACGTGATCTTCGTCCGCCCCGCCTTCGCCCTCGGCCGCATCTTCTGGAAGCGCGGCGACGAAGGTATTGTCGACCGCTTCGGCCCGGATGGAATCTCCGCGCTCGCCGGCCGCGCCGCCAAGCGCCTGGGCGCCGTCCAGTCCGGATACCTCTACCACTATGCCTTCGCCATGATCGTCGGCATCGCGGTGATCGTCTCGTGGTTCGTGATGGGACGGGATTAAGCCATGACCGCCTTGTCCAATTTCATCACCGGCCTCCCGATCCTCTCGGTCATCACCTTCCTTCCGTTGGTCGGTGCGCTCTTCCTCCTGTTCGTGCGGGGCGAAGCCGAAGTCGTCGCCCGCCAGGCGCGCTTTGTGGCGCTCTGGACGACGCTCCTCACTTTCGTGATCTCGCTCTTCATCTGGATCGGGTTCGAGCCGGGAACGGCCGACTTCCAGTTCGTCGAGCGCCTCGACTGGCTGCCGCAGTACCGCATCGGCTATCACATGGGCGTGGACGGCATTTCGATGCTGTTCGTGATCCTGTCGACCTTCCTGATGCCGATCTGCATCCTCGCGTCGTGGGAAGCGATCGAGAAGCAGGTGCGCGAGTACATGATCTCGTTCCTGATCCTCGAGACCATGATGGTCGGCATGTTCTGCGCCCTCGACATGGTGCTCTTCTACGTCTTCTTCGAAGGCGTGCTGATCCCGATGTTCCTAATCATCGGCGTGTGGGGCGGGGGCCGGCGCGTCTACTCGGCCTTCAAGTTCTTCCTCTACACGCTCACGGGCTCCGTGCTGCTCCTGGTCGCCATGCTCGCCATGTACTTCCAGGTGGGCACCACCGACATCCCGAGCCTGATGCAGGCGGACTTTAGCCGCGACATGCAGTATTGGCTGTGGCTCGGCATGTTCGCCTCCTTCGCGGTGAAGGTGCCCATGTGGCCGGTCCACACATGGCTCCCGGATGCGCACGTGGATGCGCCGACCGCGGGCTCGGTGATCCTGGCCGGCGTGCTCCTGAAAATGGGCGGGTACGGGTTCCTGCGCTTCTCGCTGCCGATGCTGCCGGAAGCGAGCGAATACTTCGCGCCGCTCGTCTACACCCTCTCGATCATCGCCATCATCTACACGTCCCTTGTGGCCCTCGTGCAGAGCGACATGAAGAAGCTCATCGCTTATTCATCGGTCGCACACATGGGCTATGTGACCGTGGGCGTGTTCGCCGCCAACCAGCAGGCCATCGAGGGCGCCATCTTCCAGATGCTCTCCCACGGCGTCGTTTCGGGCGCCTTGTTCCTCTGCGTCGGCGTGGTCTACGACCGCCTGCACACCCGCGAGATCGACCGTTACGGCGGCCTCGCCAACAACATGCCGAAGTACGCCTTCGCCTTCATGGTGTTCATGCTGGCCTCCGTTGGATTGCCCGGCACCGCCGGCTTCGTCGGCGAGTTCCTGGTCCTGACCGGTGTCTTCCAGGTGAACACTTGGGTGGCACTCTTCGCGGCCTCGGGCGTGATCCTGGGTGCGACCTACATGCTCTTCCTCTACCGCCGCGTCGTGTACGGCGAACTCACCAAGGCGGACGTGAAGGAAATGCTCGACCTCGACCGCCGCGAAATCGCGATCTTTGCCCCGATCATCGTCGTGGTCATGTGGATGGGCGTCTATCCGCTGCCCTTCCTCGACGTCATGAGTGAGTCGGTGCAGGCGCTTGTGAGCAACTACCAGGCCGACCTGAAGGCGTCCGGCGCGACCGAGGTCACACGCCTCGGCGGCCAGCTGCTCGCTTTCTTGCGGTAACGGGCATGTTCCGGAAAAGTGTGAAGCGGTTTTCCGATAAGAACATGCCCAAACGAAAATAGGCCAAAGATGTCGTTCGAACTCTCATCCCTGATGCCCGCGCTGCCGGAGATCTTCCTGGCGATCGCCGCCATGGCGTTCCTGATGCTCGGCGTGTTCCGCAAGGATGACTCGACCGAACTCCTGTCCTGGCTCGGCGTCGCCGCCATGGCCGTGACCGGTTTTCTCGTCCTGCGTGGCCCCGATGCGGCCGTCACCTTCTCGAACCTTTTCATCGTCAACGGATTTACTTCGTTCGCGAAGATCCTGGTGCTGATGGGGGCGGGCCTCACGATGCTCATGATCAACAGCTGGGCGAAGCAGGCCAAGACCGCGCGCTTCGAGCTTCCGATCCTCGTGCTCTTCGCGACGCTGGGCATGATGATGATGATCTCGGCCAACGATCTCATCTCCGTCTACCTCGGCCTCGAACTGCAAAGCCTTTCGCTCTATGTGCTCGCGGCCTATCACCGTGACAGCATCAAGTCGACCGAAGCCGGCGTGAAGTACTTCGTCCTCGGCGCGCTGGCCTCGGGCCTTCTGCTCTACGGCTCGTCCTTGGTTTACGGCTTTGCCGGCACCACGACCTTTGCGGGCTTAGCGGAAGCCATGCGCGGCGGCGAACCCCATATTGGGGTCATCGTCGGCATCGTGTTCGTGATTGCGGGCCTGGCCTTCAAGGTTTCGGCCGTGCCGTTCCACATGTGGACGCCGGACGTCTATGAAGGCGCGCCCACGCCCATCACCGCCTTTTTCTCCGTCGGGCCTAAGATCGCGGCGCTGTGCCTCTTCCTGCGCGTCCTCGTCGGCCCCTTCGAGCCGATGATCGAGCAGTGGCAGCAGGTCATCATCCTGATCTCGATCCTGTCGATGCTCTGGGGCTCCTTCGCCGCCATCGTGCAGAAGAACATCAAGCGCCTGATGGCCTACAGCTCCATCGGCCACGTGGGCTATGCCCTGGTGGGCCTCGTCGTCGGCAACGAAGAGGGCGCCCGCGGGCTCCTGTTCTATCTGCTCATCTATCTCTTCATGAATATCGGCACCTTCGCCGTCATCCTCTCGATGCGCGTGAACGGCCGCTATGTGGAGGAGATCAGCGATCTTTCGGGCCTCGCCAAGACCCGGCCCGGCATGGCCATGGCGCTGGGGGCCCTCATGTTCTCCATGGCGGGCATCCCGCCGCTCGCGGGGTTCCTCGGCAAGTTCTACATTTTCGTGGCCGCGGTGAACGCGGGCTTCGTCCCGCTGGCCATCATCGGCGTGCTGGCCAGCGTCGTGGGCGCCTTTTATTACATCCGGATCGTCAAGGTGATCTACTTTGACGAGCCCGCCGCGGCCTTCGATAAGCCCGATATGGTCAACGGCGCGATCATGGCGCTCTGCAGCATCCTGATGCTGGTCTACTTCGTCGCCCCTTCGCCCCTGGTGAACGGAGCCGAAGCCGCCGCCCGCGCGTTGTTCCTGGGTTGATTGCCTCACCTCCCTATAATCCCCCCCCCCCCCCCTCGCGGGGAGGGGTTAGGGGTGGGGGGCTTTTTCCGCAACACGCGGTGACCCTGTGACCGTCTTCTCCGCCTCCCACGCTCCCCCCGAACCGCATCTGCCCTCCGGCTGGCGGACGATGGAGTTCGACGAACTCGACAGCACAAACGCAGCCCTAAAGCGCATCGCCGAGCAGGGCGGCGAAGTGGGCGAGGGACTCCTGGTATGGGCTCGGCGCCAGACCGGCGGCCGCGGACGCTCAGGGCGCACCTGGGAAAGCCCCACCGGCAACGTCTACGCCTCGTTCCTTATCAAGGCGCCGGAGGCGACCAAGAATGCCCCCGAGATCGGCTTTGTCGCGGCCCTGGCCGTGCGCGACGCCATCCTCGAACTTCCGCGTCATAACACCGCCCCGCCGGTGCTCACCTTCAAATGGCCCAATGACCTTTTCGTCGACGGCAAGAAAGTCTCCGGCATCCTCACCGAGCTCGCGACCGACCCGGACCGGCGCTCCTGGATCGTGCTCGGCATCGGCATCAACTTGATCCCCGTCGAGGTGCCCAACCAGATTTACCCGGTCGGATCGCTCGCGGACTCCCACGTCGATACCAAGCCCGCCCATGTTCTCACCGTCCTCGGCCGCGAGCTCGCGAAGTGGCTCGAAATCTGGCGCACCGGAGGATTCTTCGTCGTCCGCGAAGCCTGGCGCGCGTCCGGCCCGCAATCCGGCGCGCCGCTCTCCGTGCGCCTTCCTGAAGGGCCCGTTGATGGTACCTTCGCGGGCCTCGACGACGACGGCGCGCTCCTGCTCGACACGTCCTCGGGCCGCCGCCGGCTGATGGTCGGCGATGTCATGTTCGGAGACTCTTGATGCTGCTGGTCGTCGATTGCGGCAACACCAACGTCGTCTTCGCCGTCTATGCCGGCGATACGCTCCTCGGTCAGTGGCGCGCCGCCACCAAAACCGACCGCACCTCCGACGAATACGGGATCTGGCTCACCCAGCTCGTTGAGCGGGACGGGGTCGCCGTGACCTCCATCAAGCACGCCATCGTCGCCTCGGTGGTCCCAGGCAAGAACTTCGACTTGAAGCGCCTCTGCCAGAAGTACTTCAACGTCGAGCCAAAGTTCATCGGTGAAGAGGGTCTCGATCTCGGCCCCGCGCCGAAGGTCGACAATCCCAAGGAAGTGGGCGCGGACCGCATCATCAATGCCGTCGCCGCTCACGCGACCTACGGCGGCCCCTTGATCGTCATCGACTTTGGCACGGCGACAACCTTCGACGTGGTCGACGCCACCGGCGCCTATTGCGGCGGCTGCATCTCGCCGGGGATCAATCTCTCCATGGAAGCCCTGCACATGGCCACGGCGCTGTTGCCGCGCCTTCAGGTCCGCAACCCTGGCACGGCCTCGATCGTCGGCACCAATACCGTCGCCCAGATGAACTCCGGTGTCTTCTGGGGCTATATCGGCCTCATCGAAGGCCTCGTCGGTCGCATCAAGGCCGAGCGCGGCGAAAAGATGAAGGTCGTTGCAACCGGCGGCCTTGCACCCTTGTTCGCCGAAGCCACCAAGGTCATCGAACATATCGACCCCGACCTCACCCTACGCGGCCTGGTCGCCGTGCATAGAAGGAATTCGTGAGTCGTGGGAGTCTGCGCCTCACTCAAATGTCACCCCGGCGAAAGCCGGGGTCCATCGTTCAGTGAAGCTCGCTGGTCTATGGATCCCGGCTTTCGCCGGGATGACAATCGCGGCAGGAACGTTGAATCGTCTACATGAATAAATCCACCACCCGCACCGCCACCACCACCGCCGACTTCCCCGAAGGCTTGGACAAGGGACTCTGGTTCATCCCCCTCGGCGGCGCCGGCGAGATCGGCATGAACCTGAACCTCTTCGGCTGCGATGGCCGCTGGCTCATGGTCGACCTCGGCGTCACCTTCGGCGACGAGTCCATCCCGGGCGTTGATGTGGTCATGCCCGATCCCAGCTTCATCGCCGAACGGCGTGAAAAACTGGATGGCCTTATTGTCACCCATGCGCACGAGGATCACGTCGGCGCCGTCGCCTACCTCTGGCCGCAGCTGCGCTGCCCCGTCTACACCACGCCCTTCTGCGCGGCCTTCCTCGAATACAAATTGAAGGAAGTCGGGCTCGAGAACGAAGTGCCGGTGCATATCATTCCCTTGAGCGGCCAGGCGAAGGTCGGGCCTTTCACCGTCGATTTCATCACCCTCACGCATTCCATCCCCGAGCCCAACGCGCTCGCGATCCGCACCAAGTACGGCACCATCTTCCACACCGGCGACTGGAAATTCGATCCCGATCCCATCATCGGCGAGGTCACCGACTTCGCCGCCTTGCGGAAATTGGGCGAGGAGAACGTGCTGGCGCTTATCGGCGATTCCACCAACGTCTTCACCGAGGGCGAGGGCGGGTCCGAGAGCGAGGTGCGCGACAGCCTCAGCGCCCTGTTCGGCCGCTATACCGGCCGCATCGTGGTGGGATGTTTTGCCTCCAACGTCGCGCGCCTCGACAGCATCTCTCGCGCTGCCGCCGCCAACGGCCGCCATGTGGCGCTCGTTGGCGCGTCGCTCTTCCGTATCGTCGAGACCGCGCGCCGCACCGGCTATCTCGCGCCCGACCTGCGGTTCTACGATACGGCCGACGCCGCGAACCTGCCGCGCGACAAGGTCGTCTACATCTGCACGGGCAGCCAGGGCGAGGGCCGCGCCGCGCTCATGCGCATCGCCTACGGCTACCACCCGGATGTCTCGTTGGACGAAGGCGACGTCGCGATCTTCTCCTCGCGCGCCATTCCCGGGAACGAAAAGGCTATCGCGAAGGTGCAGAACCAGCTCGCCAAGATCGGCGTCGGGGTCGTCACCACCCGCGATCACTTCATCCATGTTTCCGGCCACCCCGCGCGCGACGAGCTGCGCCGCATGTACCAGATGGTCCGCCCGCGCATCGCCATCCCCGTGCACGGCGAGGCCATGCATATCCGCGAGCACGCGATGCTCGCGAAAGAATGCCAGGTCCCGCACACGGTGCAGGTGGAAAACGGCATGGCGGTGAAGTTCGAGGGCGACAAGGCTGAAGTCAAAGGCACGGTCTGGTCCGGCCGCATGGCCTGGGAGGACGGCGCGCTCATACCGTTCTCGAGCCCCATGCTGCGCGATCGGAAGCGCCTGTTCTACGACGGCGGCGTCGTGGCCACGGTGGTGCTCGACGAAGCTGGCCTGCTTCTCGCCGATCCGGTCGTGACCGTGCTCGGCTTCGCCGATCCCTTGGAGGACTCCCACCGGAGCTGGGTCTCCGTCATCCAGAACGCCGTCGAGAAACTCCCCAAGAAGGCGCGCCGCGACGACGATGTGATCGAGGAAAACGTCCGCCAGGCCGTGCGCAAGGTCTTTGCGCCCGCGCGCAAGCCGGTGGTGAAGGTGCACGTCAGTCGCGTGTAAATCGTCCCATAAGTATATGATATTAAACTATTAATCGGCGGCGTTGCGCTTTCTCACGAGATCGCCCAAGTAGGGAGGGCGAATTTGGGGTCAGATACGAATAACCCCGAAGACTCTTACGTTAAGCACAAGCGTTGCGTTTTTCATGTCTGACCCCAATTTCGCGACTCAGGTCTCAAAGGAAATCCATGATCGGGCGTTTGAACCATGTCGCCATCGCGGTGCCGGACCTCGCGGCGGCCACGGCGAATTATCGCGACACCCTCGGCGCAAAAGTCTCCGCGCCCCAGAATCTGCCCGACCACGGCGTGACGGTCGTGTTCGTCGAACTCCCCAACACCAAGATCGAACTCCTTCATCCGCTCGGCGACAACTCGCCCATCGCAAAGTTCCTCGACGCCAATCCCGCCGGCGGCATCCACCATGTCTCCTACGAAGTCGATGACATCTACGACGCCCGCGACAAATTGAAAGCCGCCGGCAAGCGCGTACTCGGCGACGGCGAACCCAAGATCGGCGCCCACGGCACGCCGGTGTTGTTCCTGCACCCGAAGGACTTCAACGGCACGCTGGTCGAAGTGGAAGAAGTGAAAAAGTGAGTCTTATTCTCCCCCCTGAAAGGGGGGAGGAAGAGGGGGGTCGTTTTCTGTTGGGGGATGTTAGGAGTTCACCCATGCCTGACCAAAAAGAACACGTCGTCTGCCCCGCCTGCCAAAAGATCAACCGCGTCGCCACCGATCGCTTGAGCGCCCAGCCCAAGTGCGGCTCGTGCGGTATCCAACTTTTCCAGAACAATCCCGTCGACGTCGATCCCGCCGGCTTCGAGCGCCACACGTCTCAAAACACCATCCCGGTGCTCGTGGACGTCTGGGCGCCCTGGTGCGGACCCTGCCGCATGATGGGTCCCATGTACGAGCGCGCCGCCCGCGAGCTCGAGCCCCGCGTGCGCCTCGTCAAACTCAATATGGATAACGCGCCGCAGATCGCCGCCCGCTACGGCATCCAGGCGGTGCCCACGCTCATGCTCCTCAAGGCCGGCAAACTCATTGCCCAGGAAGCGGGCGCCCGCGATAGCCAGGGCATCGTCGCGTGGACGAAACAGAAGCTCGGCGTCTAAGGCTTACAGGTCCTTCCACATGCAGATCGCGGTGGACGGACAAACCGACGCGAACTCCTCCGTCTTGGAAATAGTGGCCGGCGCTGCCGCGCGCTCGATTTTCTGAAACCCGTTCTTCGAGAAGAAAGCCGCCGCTGTCGTTGTCAGCAGCCAGACGCGCGTAGCACTTCTGCTGCGCACTTCGGCCAAAACGGACGCGAGCATCGCCGCGCCGAGGCCGGCGCCCCTTTCACCATCGCGAACGATGAATGACCGCAGGAGAATGTCGGGCGCTTCTCCTTCCAGTCCGGCATAACCGGCGACCTCTCGCGAGGGGTGCACGAATTTGAACAGGTCCACCCGATCCGCATTCGCCTCCGGAAGGCCCGCCGCCCGTAAGGCCGCGTTAAGCGCGGCAACGTCGCTCGCATCGCCAATCGGAACGAGTTCAAGGTCTCTCGGCGCGCTCATCGGGTTCTCGCTGCACAGGGGATATGCCAAGGCTTGACGGATACCATATTTCGATTATATTGGAAATATGGAAACAATGATTGCCGTGAACGCCCTGTCAGCGCTTGCCCATGAAGGCCGGCTGGAAATCTTCCGCCTTCTTGTGCAGGCAGGTCCCCCTGGATTGGTTGTCGGCGAGATCGCCGCCAAGCTCAATCTTCCGGGCGCCACGCTGTCGTTCCACCTCAGTCAGCTTAAACATGCAGGCCTCGTCCATGCTCGTCGCGAGGGCCGTCAACTCGTCCAGACGGCCAACTTCGACCGCATGACCGGCCTTATCGACTACCTCACCGAAAACTGCTGCGGCGGTCAGTCCTGCGCCCCGGCCTGCAAGCCGGCCGCGGTCAAAACATCAAGGCCAAGGAAGAGGAGCGCCGCATGAAGCGCATGCATGTCCACGTCTCCGTGACCAATCTCGAGGATTCGGTCCGGTTCTATTCAACACTGTTCGCGAGCAAGCCTACGGTGGAGAAGCCCGACTACGCCAAATGGATGCTCGACGATCCGCGCGTCAACTTTGCGATTTCCAAGCGCAATCACGCCACCGGGATCGAACACCTCGGGATCCAGGTTGAAAACCCGGAGGAGCTTGCCGAGGTTTACGGACGTCTGAGCCAAGCCGGGCGCCCCGTCACGGAAGAGAAGGCGGCGACATGCTGCTATGCCAAGAGCGACAAGCAGTGGGTTGACGATCCGCAGGGCATCGCCTGGGAAACCTTTCTGACGCACGGCGAGTCCGCCGTGTACGGCAACGAACGCCCGGCAGAAGGTGCCGCCGACGCTGCATGCTGCATCCCGTTAGAAACCGTGCCGGCCGACGCGGCCTGCTGCGAGCCCAGCGTCAAGGCCGCAGCGCAGACCGGCTGCTGCGGCTGAGGGCGTCATGGCGGAAAAGATCGGAAACGTCCTGTTTCTATGCACCGGAAATTCCGCGCGCAGCATCTTGGCGGAATCGCTCCTCGATCATTGGAGCGGGGGCCTGTTCAAAGGCTACAGCGCCGGGAGCTTTCCCAAGGGCCAAGTCCATCCCATGGCGCTCGATCTCTTGCGGCAGGCCGGCATGCCGACCGAGGGCTTGCGCAGTAAAAGCTGGGACGAATTCTCTCGAGCAGGCGCCCCGACGATGGACTACATTTTCACCGTTTGCGATCAGGCCGCCGGCGAGGTGTGTCCCATATGGCCCGGTCATCCCATCACCGCGCATTGGGGGCTGGCCGACCCGGCCGCCGCCACCGGTTCTCCGGCGGAACGGGCGCTCGCCTTCCGCGAGGCCTTCCGCATCCTCGAAACCCGCATCCGTTATTTTCTGACCTTCCGGTTCAAGGAACTCGGGCGCGCGGACCTCCAACGCCTGGCGGCTGACGCGGGCAAGCAATGAGTTCGCGCTCTTGACCCGCCACCCCTTAGCCTTCGCGGCGTTTTGCGAATTCGTCGCCACCGCCTTTCTCATTGTCGCGGTCGTCGGCTCCGGCATCGCGGCCGAGCGGTTGAGCGGCGGGGTCGTTGGGCTCGCGCTGCTCGCCAATGCACTTGCAACGGGGGGCGCCTTGTTTGCTTTGATACTGACGTTCGGCCCTTTGTCAGGCGCGCACATGAACCCCGTCGTGACCCTGGCCGCGGCTATCGTCGGCGACTTTAGCTGGCGGTCGGTGCCGGCCTATTTCGTTGCGCAGATCGCAGGCGGCCTATGCGGCACATTCGTTGCCCACGTCATGTTTGAGCTTCCCATTCTGCAAGTCGGTCAACAGGTGCGCACCGGGCCGGCGCAATGGGTTGCGGAAATTGTCGCCACCAGCGGATTGCTCGCGGTCATTTGGGGCAGTGCGCGCTATCGCACGCCCGTGCTCGCTGGCGCCGTCGGCGCTTACATCGCGGGCGCGTACTGGTTCACAGCGTCCACGTCTTTCGCCAATCCTGCGGTGACCATTGCCCGCGCGCTCACCGACACCTTTGCGGGCATCAGACCGGTCGATGTCGCCGGATTCGTTGTCGCCCAGTGCATCGGCCTCGCCGTCGTGCTTCCGCTTTTGCGGAAATTGGCCACGGTTCCGCTGGAAGACTAGGGGGTTGCCAAACTGATTGCCCGGAAACCCGGCGTGCGCGATAGTCAGAGGAAGTTGTTAGGACGCGCGCAGAATTGAGATCGGCACGTACATGAGGCTGATACTCCTTTTGAGTTTGGTCGCCGCCGGACCCGCGCTCGCGGCCGAGACCGTAACTATCTCTACCGCCGACTGCCGCAGGCTCGTCGCTCATGCGCCGCGCGCCGATGTCACCTATCAGGCTGGCGTCGACGTCCGCGGCAAGCCGGTGGTGCCCGCCGACGTGGGCGGCGGTGTGACGCTCGATCTCCCGACCGTCATTGAAATCCCGCTCACGGTGGATGTCGCCAAACGCCTCCGTCCCGGCGCACCGGGGGATGTCCTGAACTCCCGGCGCGGGATCGAAGGGAAGGCGGCCCTCGGCACCTTGACCATTAAGGGCAATGACGCCTTCTGGAACGGTCAGCAGCTGCAGACCCAGGACGAGATCCTCCTCGCCGAAAGCTGCCGCTCCAGTCTCAAGGCGCGCGGGATTGTTCTCCCCGAGACGAAACCAAACGCCCCCGAATAGCGTTCTCCCCCGCTGTCATCCCGGCGAAGGCCGGGATCCACTCATCAGCGCACTCTGCTGCCGCATGGATCCCGGCCTTCGCCGGGATGACAGTATTACCAGGGGGTTAGACCTCGTTTGATTGCCTAATTCCGGCCTATCCCCTATGGTCCGGTCTCATTCCGGACTAAGGACTACTCGATGCGTCTTTCGCGCTTTTTTGCCCCTACCCTCAAAGAAAACCCCACCGAGGCCCAGGTCGTTTCCCACCGCCTGATGTTGCGCGCCGGCATGATCCGCCAGCACACCGCCGGCATCTACAACTGGCTGCCGCTGGGCACCCGCGTCCTTCAGAACGTCGCCCGCATCGTGCGCGAGGAACAGAACGCCGCCGGCGCCCAGGAAATCATCATGCCGACCATCCAGTCGGCCGATTTGTGGCGCGAAAGCGGGCGCTACGACGACTACGGCGCCGAGATGCTGCGCATCAAGGACCGGCACGAGCGCGACATGCTCTATGGGCCCACTCATGAAGAGGTCGTCACCGACATCTTCCGCACCAACCTGAAGAGCTACCGCGACCTCCCGAAGAACCTCTACCAAATCAATTGGAAGTTCCGCGACGAGGTGCGGCCCCGCTTCGGCCTCATGCGCGGCCGCGAGTTCCTGATGAAGGACGCTTACTCCTTCGATCTCGACTACGACCGCGCCCGGCATAGTTACAACCAGATGATCGTCGCCTACTTGCGCACCTTCGCGCGCATGGGCCTTCGCGCCATCCCCATGGCCGCGGAATCCGGCCCTATCGGCGGCAGCCTGTCCCACGAATTCATCGTTCTCGCCGACACCGGTGAAAGCGCGGTCTATTGCCATAAGGCCTATCTCGAAAAGCCGATCCCCGAGCATGTGAACTACGACGCCGACCTCTCGGGCATCGTCGCCGACTGGACGAGCCTCTACGCCGCCGCAGACGAGAAGCATGATCCCAAGATGGCCGCCCAACTCGGCGCCGATCTTATCGAAGCCCGCGGCATCGAAGTGGGCCACACCTTCTACCTCGGGAAAAAATACTCGACGGCCCTCGGGGCGAAAGTTGTCGGTCCCGACGGCAATCAGGTCGAGGTCGAAATGGGCTGCTACGGCATCGGCGTGTCCCGGTGCGTCGCCGCTATCATCGAGGCCAGCCACGACGAAAACGGCATCGTATGGCCCGACAGCGTGGCGCCCTTCCACGTCGGCATCATCAATTTGAAAGTCGGCGATAAGGCCTGCGACGAAGCCTGCGAGAAGCTCCATAAGGCGATCGAGGCGCAAGGGAGCGACGTGCTCTACGACGACCGCGACGAGCGCGCGGGCGTGAAGTTCGCCGATATGGATTTGATCGGCATTCCCTGGCAGGTCGTCGTCGGACCCAAAGGCGTCGCGAAGGGCCTGGTGGAACTCAAGCGCCGCGCCACCGGAGCGAAAGAAGAACTCAGCCTTGAGGGCGTTGTTTCAAAATTGGCGGTAACGATCTGATGTTGAGACGCGTAGGTCTCGCCCCAAGCTCTCCAGTCATCCTGGGGCTTGTCCCCAGGATCCAGGGTTGCCAGGCTCGCGCTATGCAACATCTTCCGCGGTTGCCGCATTCTACAGTGTTCCAACACCCTGCGCGTTTGCAAATGTTATGTTGCTTGGGTATGAGCTCGAAAAAGCGCACTGAGCCGCATCCGCGCTGGGCCTTCGCCCAGGGTGACGTTCTGAGTGTGAGGCACCTCTAATGCCCTTCGGCCCCTTCGAACGCATGGTCGCCGCGCGCTATCTCCGGTCGCGCCGCAAGGAAGGGTTTGTCTCCGTCATCGCGGGTTTCTCCTTCGTCGGCATCGCGCTTGGTGTTGCGACGCTCATCATCGTCATGGCGGTGATGAACGGCTTCCGCCAGGACCTGTTCTCCCGCATCCTCGGCGTGAACGGTCATATCGACGTCACCAGCCTCAGCCGGTCGATCACCGACTACGAGGCCAAGGTCGAGCAGATCAAAAAAATCCCCGGCGTCACCTCGGTCTCGCCCATTGTCATCGGCCAGGTCATGGCGACCGCCAACGGCTATAGCTCGGGCGCCCTCGTGCGCGGCGTGCCCGGCCTCGATCTCTTCAATAAGCCCTGGATCTCCGATCACATTATGGAAGGCTCGCTCTCGCCTGTGATCGACAACAAGGCGATTGCGATCGGTTACCGCATGTCGGCCCACTTCGGCATCGAGGCGGAGAACGACCTCACTCTCATCTCACCAAACGGAAACGTGACCGCCTTCGGCACCGTGCCCCGCACGGCAACCTATCCCGTCGGCGCCATCTTCAATGTGGGCATGAGCGAATTCGATAGCTCCGTCATCTTCATGCCGCTGCCCATGGCGCAGCTCTATTTCAAATATCCCGACGCCGTCACCAACCTCGAGATCCATGTCGCCAACCCGGATGAGGCGCGTGGCATAGCCGAGCAGGTGAAGGACGTCATGGGGCAGGGCCACCGGGTGCTCTCGTGGGAGCAGGCCAACGAGGTCTTTTTCACCGCCCTTCAGGTCGAACGGAACGTGATGTTCATGATCCTCACGATCATCATCATCGTCGCGGCCTTCAACATCATCTCCGGCCTTATCATGCTGGTGAAGGATAAAGGCAGCGACATCGCGATCTTGCGCACCATGGGCGCCAGCTCCGGTATGGTCATGCGCATCTTCTTCATGACCGGCGCATCCGTCGGCGTTATCGGCACGCTCTTGGGTTTCGGGCTCGGCCTCTTGGTTTGCGAGAACATCGAATCCATCCGCCGCGGCATTGAATTCCTGATCGGCGCGAAGGTCTTTTCGCCCGAGATCTACTATCTCACCCAGATGCCGGCGCAGATGGAATGGGGCGAGACTCTCGCCGTCCTCGCCATGTCGATCGGCCTTTCGTTCCTTGCTACGCTCTATCCGTCCTGGCGCGCGGCCAAGACCGACCCCGTCGAGGCCCTTCGCTATGAGTGAGCTGGCCCTCGAACTTCGCGATATCGAGCGGACCTATAAACAGGGCGAGCATGTGCTTCATGTGCTGCGCGGCGCCCAGCTTTCCATCAAGCGCGGCGAGGTGGTCGCCCTCGTCGGCCCGTCGGGAGCGGGGAAGTCGACCCTTCTCCATGTCGCCGGCCTTCTCGAACCGCCCGATCGCGGCCAGGTGTTCATCGACGGCCAACCCTGCAACGAACTCGCCGACGACCGACGTACCGAGATGCGCCGGGCCCGCCTCGGCTTCGTCTACCAGTTCCATCATCTGCTGCCGGAGTTCTCGGCCGAGGAAAACATCATCGTCCCGCAGATGATCGCGGGCATCGACAAGAAGGCGGCCTCCGCCCGCGCCATGGAGCTCTTGAACTCCTTGGGTCTCGGCGCACGCGCCGATCACCGGCCCGGCAAGCTCTCCGGCGGCGAGCAGCAGCGCGTGGCCATTGCCCGCGCTCTTGCCAATCGCCCCGCTTTACTTCTCGCGGACGAACCCACCGGCAACCTCGACCCTGAGACCTCCGACGGCGTTTTCGCTCAGCTCGTCGGTCTCGCGCGGGAGCACGGCCTCGCGGCCCTCATCGCCACCCACAATCCCGCGCTCGCCGCCCGTATGGACCGCACCGTCCGCCTCGAACACGGCGTCCTTACTAGCGTCGGTTAAACTTCCGCAGATCCTCACGCTCCCGTCGCTGCGCGACGGGTCCCTCCCTCTCCCGCTTGCGGGAGAGGGTCGGGGTGAGGGTGTGCTAGCCACGCACCCCGTCGCCATGTAGGGCTCCCCGCCCCCCGCGTCATCTCCTTCTTGCGATCGCATAATTCGCCGCGCAGGGAAACGATGACAACGACCAGCACTAAGCCGGCCCTTTATCTGCCGGCGCTCGACGGCCTGCGCACGCTCGCCTTTCTATTGGTCTTTTTGCATCACAATCCGCCGGCGCCTGTGCAATTGGCCCTCGGCCACGTACAGCGGCAGGGATGGGCCGGGGTCGAACTGTTCTTCGCCATCTCGGCGTTCCTGTTTTTCCATCTGTTCCGGGCCGAGTATGAGCGCAAGGGAGCCATCTCGATCTCGGCGTTCCTCATCCGCCGCGTGCTGCGGCTGTATCCGCTTCTGATTGTCTTCTCCGGCGCCATGGCGATTTATGGCATCGCCGCGGGCAAAGTTCCCGTCGCCGACGCGGTTGGGCGCTTCCTCGGCTTTGCCGGGCTGTTCGACAATCTGCTGGTCTGGCTGAAGGGCTACAGCGATATCCCATTCACCCAGCACCTGTGGACGATCGCCTATGAATTCCAGATCTACCTCTGCATGCCCGCGGCCTACTACGCCTTCGTGAAATGGGGGCGGACTCGCTTTCTCTATGCCTTGCTTGCGGTATGGGGTGTCGCGGTCCTGGCGCGGCTCGCCTTTGTCCTGCTGGGCACCGTCGATCCGATTTGGGTGACGCCCTTCCTGCGCCCGGAAAGTACGCTGGTCGGTATCGCCTTGTCCGTCGGCCTGTTCGAGCGCGCCAAGGCGCCCATCGTGATCGCCGTCGGCGCCGCAGCCATGATTGCCCTCGGCTTTGCGCCCCGCGTCGGTGCCGAGGGACTGGCGCCCTTGTACATCTATCCGGTCGCCGCCGTTGCCTGCGGGTCGCTCTTATGGCTGGGCAGGTACGTGCCCGCGGTAAGCAGGGCGCTTGCGGTGGCGCCGCTGCGCTACTTAGGCAAGATCTCCTACGGCCTCTACGTCTTCCACGTCCTTACCATCTATGTCGGCTGGCTCGCCGCGGTCGAGTTGGGCCTTAAGACCTACAGGCCCGGCGCCTACTTCGGAGCCCTCGGCCTGTCGTTGATCCTCTGCATCGCTATGAGCGCAGTGAGCTATCACCTGCTCGAGCGGCCGTTCCTGAAAAAGAAAGAGCGCCTGGCGGTGGTCACCGGCCGCGCGGTCTAAGCCGCCGCAATTTGCGGGGCCTGATTTCTCACCCACGCGGAAAGAATCAAAGCTCCCGCCACGTAGACCGCAACTGCTCCCGAAGCCGCCAGTTTCCAACGGACGTCCACCGTGTGCAGGCGCATGAGCGCATAGGCCGCGCACGGGAAGAGGATCGACAAGAGCGTAAGCCCGAATCTCATTTCGACCACCGTCGTGGCATAGATCGCGCAAGTGGAGAGCGCCAACACGGTTAAGACGGTGGCCGCTTCCAGGTCCGTCCGCGCCCGCTTCTGAGCAATCCCGCGCCACCACAAGACAAACCCCAAGAGACCCAAGGCGACTATCGCGTGGTTCAGCAGTCCATGGGGGATTCGGAACCAGGGATGAAGATCATGGGCATAGGTAAATAGGAGATCCTGATCCGTCATGTTGAAGATATGGAGCGCTAACGTGAGGCCGCCGCGAACGGGATACTCGACATACCACTTCAGCGGCGCCAACGGATCGATCGCCGTCCCTTCGGCCAGGGGGTTCTTGTAAAAAACCTCCGGCTGGGGCGCCGGCGGCAAGGCCGTCGCATACTTTAGGTTCTCCACGCCCAATTGTTGTTGCGTCAGTTGCAGGTCATGCGCGGTCAGCGGCGTGGGACGCTGCCAATTCCTGACGTTATTGACCCATTGAGGAAGAAAGATTGCGCTCACGATAAGGACAACCAAGGCCATCCGGCTAAAAGCGGTCACAGGCGCGCGCCGCTTCAGGAAAAGTGGGCCGAAGATGATGAGGCAGCCGATGATCCAGGATCCGAGCAAGAACAAATTTGCCGGCCGTATCATGACGGCCGCCGCGGCCGCTGCGCTCCCGATGCATAGAGGCGCGAGACGCGCAGGTTCAGGTTGGATTCTTAGCCAGCTTGCCGCTGCGACCAGCAACGCGGTGACGGAAAGGCTCTCCGTCAGAATCTCCGTCGTATAGAGCAATGCGTAGAAATTGACGGCGATCGCGCAGAACAGAACCCGGCCCAGAGCTTCGCTGCGTTTGCAAAGCTCAGCGCGCACCAGCGCCGCACTGAGAAGATACAGAAGCAGTTGGACCTCAAACACGATCCATTTGAGCGGCAAGCCGGTTCCATGAACCAGGCTCAGGAACAGCGGATATCCGTAGGTTCGAATTTCCGAACCATAGAATTTGGAGAAGAGGCCGTTCTCCCAGATGCTCCGTCCCGCCATCGCGTAGTCGTAGTCGTCGTAGGCCAAGGGGAGAGGGGCATTTCGGATGAAGAAGAGGTGTGCAACCAGCACGCCAAGAAGAAGCGCCGCTCCCTCATACCGATTGAGGCCTGTGCTCCGGCCTTTACCGGTGTCTGAATCGTCGTGGGGCGGAGGAGTGTTCGACATCGGCTGCGACCATAAGCGATCCTCGCCTCACCCTGCCACTTGCGGACGAACCCGCTGGAAATCTCGACCCGGAATCCTCAAGGACTCGACCCGCGGCCCGTGCCTCCCAATATGCCCTTGCTGCGCGAAGGGGCGGGGTCATTGCGACTTACGCTCGGTGTTTGGGCCTCCACGGCCTCGATTTCTCGCCTGTGCCGCGAATTGCACACCGACTCAAACACCCCCCGGGCTATAGGAGTTTCCCGTACTACGAGAGTCAACCTACAACTATGACAGCGCCGAGACCACGAAATCCGCCACCGCCGTCGGCGTCGGCGCGGGCTTGCGCTACTGGTTCCGCGAAACCGAATACCGTGCGGCCGCAAGCTTCATCCAGTTCGATGTCATGTACCGCTGGAAGCTCGGCCCCACCGACCGCGCCGCCGGCCTGGTCCTGCAAAGCTCGCTCTCATTCTAAAGCGGAACGCGGAACGAAAATTATATCAGAGATAATTTCGCGTTCTTCGGCGGACGCCGTGTTTGCGAAATTATCTCTGATATAATTTTCGTACTCGTTGTCACTCCCTCGGCGCAAACCTATTCGCCAGCCGCACCACATGCGACACGCACCGTGCAATCTCGTCCGACCAGCAGTTCCCGAACCCGCGCTCATACAGCCGGCCGTTCACGCCGCGCAGCTCCACGCGGTAGAGATACTCCGCCCGCCCCATATGCGCCCGCTCTTCCACAGGATTTGAGAACGCGATCACCAGCGTGCCCGGTTTCTGGCCTGTGCTCAGCTCTAAGCTCTCGGATGTTTTGACCGCTTCGGCGATCGCGGCTTTCAGGCGCATCGTCGGCGCATCCTCGAAGGCCGCGCCGACCTCCACCAGCGCGCGGGGGCTCTCCTCCGCGGCGGTCGCGGGCAGGGGCATAAGCAGCACGAGCGTGAGAAGAAACCGACGCATAACGCCATTCTACCACATTGACCCACCCCGGCCCCGGACCTACATTAGAAATCTTCCAATAATCACGGGAGGCCTTCATGGCAGGCGTGAGCATCGACATCGGCATCAGCGCGAAGGACAGGAAAGCGATCGCCGACGGCCTCGCGGGCGTCCTCGCCGACACCTACACCGTTTACTTAAAAACCCACGGCTTCCATTGGAATGTCACCGGGCCGATGTTCCAAACCCTCCACGTCATGTTCATGACCCAATACAACGAGCTTTGGATGTCGGTGGATCTCATCGCCGAACGCATCCGCGCGCTCGGATTCCCTGCGCCCGGCAGCTACGCCGCCTTCGCCAAGCATGCGAGCGTGAAGGAAGAGACCGGCGTGCCCACCGCCAAGAACATGATCAAGATCCTGGTGAAGGATCACGAGCGCGTCGCCAAAACCTGCCGCGCCGTCCTGCCTGTCGCCGATGACGCCAACGACCAGCCGACGCTCGACCTTCTCACCCAGCGTCTCCAGTGGCACGAAAAGACGGCGTGGATGCTCCGGAGCCTCCTCGAAGACTAGCCGCCCGGAACGCGCAACCGCCTGAAATGTTCCATCAATTCACGCGTTATGCTGCGCCCGATAGCAATGGTGCAGGCAATCTTAGTGTGTATACTTTAGGCCAGGGACGATGAGCTGTTCTGCACCACCCCTGGAGTCTGCAGCCCAAACCTGTTGAGCGCGGTTCTCGCGCCGGGCTGTGTCCTGTGCCTGCGGAAAGACAATGTGAGACCGAGCCCTATGTGCGCCACGGCGCGCATTCGTGAGACTGATTCCCTATTACCTTGAACGGTCCGTGGCCGTTCGCGCATTGGCGGCAACCACAACGGGATCGGACGCGCGGCGGACCTTGCTTATGCTCGCCGAGCAGTGGGAGGCTCTGGCGGCGCAAGCCGCGCGGCTGGAAGAGGCGCAAGGCCCACGCGACGCGCTCGCCCACGCGCAGAAGCTGGCCGACCCCTCAAACTGAGGACTTCGAGACTCAATAGATAGGAACGCCAAGCTCAATGAGTGAAGACGATACTTTCGCCCCTGATCCCGACGGGCACACCAAGGGCATGTTCCGGAAAAGTGTGAGCGCCAGCCGGCCGTTGGCCGGCCTATTAGGTGAGAGCGCGCCTTCGCACGCGTCCGGCAAGAACATGCCCGCAAAAAAGATTGGACCGCCGCACCAATGAGTGAAGACGATACTTTCGCCCCTGATCCCGACGGGCACACGGTCGTCGTCGCGCGGTTTCAAAACTGGGCGCGCGACCGTCAGATCGAAAAGCCCAACGGCCGGCACGTCGTGCGTTTTTGCGCCGACATGTGGGTCGCGCGCACCTTCCCGGGCGACCTCGGCATTCCGGCGGTGTGGGGAATTCTGCAGTCCGCCGGCGCATTCTCATCCAAACGTAGACCTTCCCGCTGAAAGGAGCGATCCCATGAAAACCACCTTTGCCCTCACGCGTGTTCCTCACCATCTCGAGCTGCGCCGCGCGCTTGCGCGCCTGCCGCGCGCCGCGCGGGACAGCATCGCCGCCTCGATGCTGCGCGACCACCAGATCGATCTCACGGCCGCCCTCGGAAACGACGACCCCGAGGTTCTGTCCTCGAAGCAAAGACGTGTGATTGCCCAGGCGATGCACGACCGCGGCGCCGCCTTCATGCTCAGCGCGCTCCCGGAAGCGGCCGAAGCCTAGAGCGGCGCGCTCGGGCCCGCGCGAACGCACCGGGAACAGCACCGCCATCTCGCTCAAATGCCCGTCGCGCGACACCGCCTCGGCGGTGTTGCGGTAGACCGTCTCCACCGGCACGTCGCCGCCGAAGGTCATGGGCGTCGTGGCCAGGGCCGCGAGAAGCGCCTTCGCCACCGTGAAGCGCTGTGGTGTATTGGTGCCGTACCGCGCGAAGCGGCCGTCACCCACCACGTCATTGAAGGCAAATATCCCGCGCCACACCAGGCCCTTCATCTCGGCGGCGGGGATCGTAGGCGCCGACGCCTCGATCGCCGAAGCCAAATAGGCAAGCAAATCGCTGGTGATGCACCCAAACGGTCCGTCGGCCAGCGCTTCGTGCGTCGCGTAAGCCGGCGCCGCGCCAAAAGGGGTTTTGCGTGCGGCGGTCAGGGCGGCGCCGATGGCGGCGTGCAGATGGTCGGTCGCGACCGCGGTCACCGCCGCATAAGAAATCTCATTCATTCTTATTTGTCTTCCGCCGGCTTGTCCTCCGCGTGCATGAAGACCAGCCGGCCCGTCGTCATGTCGACGGGCGAGATCTCGACGGTGATGCCTTCGCCGATCTCAAGGCGCGCGGCTTCCGCCGGCCGCGCCGCGTCCGACGTGATTTCATGATCGTTGGAAAAACGCACCCGGTAACGTCCGTCGGGCAGTACGGCGACGACCTTGCCGTCGAATCTGATCAAGCGTTCCATCTTCAAGAGAACCTCACACTATTTTTAAAGGGCGCGGGGAGGCGGGAAGGCGCTATCGCACGCCCGTCCGCTTATGCGCCGAGCCCGTGCGCCACGACGTCGACCGCTTGCAGGTGGTGCAAATGCGCTCGCCCGGCCACAGGCTGGTGAAGGTGCTCTCGCAGCTTAAGCACATGCGCTGTTTTGGAGTCTGCCGCGGCCCGTCATCATCGTCCGCGATCATCAGTTTTTTCTTCAAGAAAGACTCCTTCGGCGCGCGCAAAGTGCGTCACGTTCTGAGTGTTCATTGGTGTTTGTAGCGAAGCGCCGCGCGCGTGAGGAAGCCCGTAAGCCCCGGAAGTGATCGTTGCCGATCAAAAGGCGCGCGCGTCACCATGGGCGTATGCGCCTGTCATTACAAGGTCAATCCGACTCCCGGCGACTGCAACCCTTGATATCATGAGACCTTATCTGTTGAGGCTTGCGCGCCCGTGCATTGCGGAGCGTCCCTAGCGCGCCTATATTCAAAGCACTCACGCGTTTGCGTCGCCGGCACCCTGACATTCACCCGCTTGAAACTGTAGGATCCCCATGGCTCGCAACAAGCACGGCGCCGACGCTGGCGCGCTCACCCGCGCCGACAAGCAGACCGCCTCATCCAGGCGCGACGAGGAATTCCTGGCCGAGCGCCGTCGCCGCGAGGCCGCCAACTTGAAGAAGACCCTGGAACTGCGCGCGCTGCGCCTCGCGCATCAGGCACTGAATCCGCCGAAGCCGAAGGTCCGCCGCAAGGCGGCGAAGGTTGCGGCTTAACGAGCGCTTTTAAGCGGTGAGGGCCGTGTCGCCGCGCAGCTCTTGCGCGAGGTCGTGGAGGATATCGCCGATGCGCGTGATCTGCGCCAGGTGGCGTTCGCCGCCGTAGCCGTCGAGCGCGGTTTCGGCCTGTTTCAGCCACCGCATCCGGTCATCGTTGTCTTGCCTCAGGAACGTGGCCCGGATCATGTCCGCCAGCTCCCGGTCGTCGAGGGTCCCGGCCACTTTCATGAAACTCTGCACAGGTGTCATTCGCTCTCCATAAAAATCCGGCGCCTCCTAAGAGGGCCGGTGAATCTTCTGAATGATATAGCCGCCCGACTTGTCGTCCCGGGCGAGTTCGAGCAGCCCCTTCGTCGCGGCCTCCTCCAGTAGGTCGTTGAAGGACCGATACCCGTAGGACGTCTCGTTGAAATCCGGGCGGCGGCGTTGAAGGGTTTGTTTCACCATCGAGCCCCACAGCTTCGCCCGGTCGCCCCGCTCGCCGTACAGCGCTTCGGCGGTTTCGAGCACAAGGGCGATGGCGTCCTGGGGCGGCGGTGCGGTCGGCGCTGTTTGCGGCGCCTGCGCGCCCGCGGTTTTTCTCCCGCGGCCGCCGCGCGTACCGCGGGTACGGCCTTTCGGCGCCCCCCCTTTTTGCGCAACAGCGGTCGCGGCAATCAGATCGTCATAGAAAATGAATTCGTGGCAGTTGCTGATGAGCAGGTCCGACGTCGAGTTGCGCACGCCCACGCCGATCACCGTCTTCGCATTCTCGCGCAGCTTGCTCACCAGCGGCGAGAAGTCCGAATCGCCCGAGATGATCACGAAGGTGTCGATATGCGCCTTGGTGTAGCAAAGGTCGAGCGCGTCCACGACCATGCGGATGTCGGCCGAGTTCTTGCCCGATTGGCGCACATGCGGGATTTCAATCAGCTCAAACGCCGCCGCGTGCATCTGGGTCTTGAAATCCTTGTAGCGGTCCCAGTCGCAATAGGCCTTTTTCACCACGATGCTGCCTTTGAGCAGCAGGCGCTCGAGGATCAATCGAATGTCGAACTTGGCCGATTTGGCGTCGCGTACGCCGATGGCGATATTCTCGAAGTCGCAGAAAAGTGCGAGAATCCCTTCACCGCTCATGGCGCCCCTTTGTCCTCTGGTGCGGCAGCCGGTGCCACGGGCTTCGCGGCGCGCGTCGTTCCTGCGGGCCGCAACGGCAGATAAGGGACGACGCCTGGGCCGTTCTTATCGACGATGATCACCGTCGATCTTTTCAAAACGTCTTCCATGGTCTCGAGATAGAGCCGCCGCGCGGTTATCCCGCGGTTGGCGGCATAGGTATTGTAGAACGCCGTGAAGCGCAGGGCCTGGCCTTCCGCCTCGCGGATCAGCTTTTCCTTTTCGCCCGCGGCCGCCTGCACGGCGCGCGCCGCATCCCCGCGGGCCGCCGGCACGATCTGGTTGCGGTACGCCTGCGCCTCGTTCGAGAACCGGTCGGCGTCCTGCTTCGCGCGCTGCACGTCGTTGAAGGCGTCCAGCACTTCGCCCGGCGGATCGGCTTTCTGAAGCCGCACGTCCAAAATCGTCACGCCGGCGCCGTAAGAGTCGAGCATGCCTTGCAACAACCCGCTCACCTGTTCGGCCACGTCATCGCGTTCGTTGGTCATCACCGCCGTCAGCGGGCGGCTGCCCACAGCTTCACGCAGCGCGCTCTCGGCGGCGATTTTGATGGTGCCTTCCGGGTTGCGCAGGTTGAAAAGATAGTCGGCCCCATTGTTGATGCGCCACTGCACGACCGTATGGATGTCGGCGATATTCTGATCGCCCGTCAGGATCAGGCTCTCGTCCGGCACGTTCTGCACGCGCTCAGGCCCGGCGCGAAATCCGATCACCACTTGATTCGTGAGCGTCACCTTCGGGCGGATCACGCTCCCGATCGGCGAGGGCAGCCAATAATGCAACCCGGGTTCGGTCGACTGCACATAAGCGCCGAACAGAAGTTCGACGCCCTGCTCATCGGGCTGAACGCGGTAAAATCCGCTTAAACCCCAAACCGCCAGGATCGCGGCGCCCGCCAGAAAAAAGGGCCCCGCGCCGCCCCACGTCGGCGGCAGGAACCCGCGGCCGAGTTCTCCCAGGAGCTTGAAAAGCCGGTTCGCTTCGCCCCTCGCATCCCAACGATCGTTGGAACCGTCCGGACGGAGGCCGCGGCGTGGGATATGTCCCAGTGTGTTTGAGTCCTGCGCTGGCCTATTGCGGCCCGCGTCATGGCAAAAGCGAAGGCACACATTATAGACGGTCTGTGCGCCGCACCCTAACTATTGTTGCCCGTTTTAGCGCGTAATCGGCCTGTTTTCGCGCGCCGGAGCGAAATTGGGGTCAGATTCCCATTCGCCTGAAGACTCTCTCGATCTTGCTCGGTGTGGGGCGAATTGGAGTCTGACCCCCATTTCGCGGGCAGCGAACTCCGCGGGCAGCACACTCCGAACTCCCGCGCGCCCTATGTCGCAGCCGCCGGCGGCGCCGCCTTCGCCGTCTTCGCCAGCTCGAACGCCTTGGTCAGCTTCTCGATGGTCGCAAGCTGCAGGCTGGTCGGATTCTCGTACTGCTCGGCCATTTCCTCGACGTTGCGCGCCATCTGGATACAGATCTGCGACAGGTCCGGCTGCCCCAGCGCATGGGCCGTTCTCCCGGCGTCTTCCAGCACGCCCACCAGAATCAACAGGCGCTCTTCCAGCCCCTTGTCGATCTTCTTTTCCTGATAGGCCTTCAGGATATGCGCGCACACCCAGCCCAGTTTCAGGCCGTGGCTGTCCAGGCGCGCGGCCATCACTTCGCCCATGTTGGCTTCCACGGCGCGCATGATCTCGGACGACGTCATGCGCTTGCCTTCGACCGCGGCCTTCAGCGTATTCACCACCGCGAGTTGCTTGATCTTCGAAGGCCGATCGCTGTCCTGCCCGCGGCGCTCGGGGCCAAGGTAGTCGTTGGTCACGATGAAGGGCTGGCGGTGGATGGTGATATGCGCGACCCGGTCCAGCATCTTGTTGGGCGCCACGGGTTTCACCATGACGTCGTCGGCCCCGGCCAGGATCGCGCGCTTGATGGCGTTCTCGGTCTCGGCCCGCACCATGAGGCTAATCATGATGAAGGGGTTGATTCCGATCCGCGAATGACATCTGCCGCTCCGGCCCGCCCGCCGTGCGCAATATCGAAACGGCCTACAAAACCATGTTGCGGCTCGAGCGCCTTGGCGTCGTCGTGCCGAAGGATTTCGCCTATCAGGGCGCCGGCCGCCCGCGGCGCATGCGCGATCCCTATTGCTGGCGCCTCAAGTCGATCCCTTCGAATTTGTCGCGCGATGTCGCGTAGCGTCGCGTGAACGGAAATTCCGCCAACACGCTACGCGACAACGAAAATTCCGCGATTTGTCGCGCGTCGCGTTTGTCGCGCGGAATCGTGGTTACAATAGACCTGTCACCCCGGCGAAGGCCGGGGTCCATTCATCAGAGCACTCGCTGCGCGATGGATCCCGGCTGGAGCCTGTCCTCGGGCGCGCGCTTTGCGCGACCCGGGGGCCGGGATGACACTTGCGTGTCAAACCACGCCCTGCCTCTTGAAATACTCCAGCAACCTGTTCCAATCGCCCAAAAAATCGCACCGCGATTTTGGGCGATCCCCCGGAGGGGTGGTGCAGCTCTACACCACTCCTTGCCGCTTAAAATACTCAAGAAGTCTGTTCCAGCCGTCCAGCTCCGCATCCGCCTTATAGGTCGGCCGGTAGTCCGCATGGAATCCATGCTGGCTGTCGGGATAAATAATGATCCCGCTCCGGTTGCCCACGCCCTTCAGCGCGGCGCGCATCTTGTCCACGCTCTCGATGGGAATCCCGGCGTCGTTGCTGGCGTACAGCCCCAGCACCGGCGCCCGCATGTTTTTCACCAGGTCGATGGGGTGGGTTGGCTGCAGCGGCGTCGGCTCGCCCACAAGGCGCCCATACCACGCAACGCCCGCGTCCAGGTTCGGATTGTGCGCGGCATACAGCCACACAATGCGTCCGCCCCAGCAGAAGCCGGTGATGGCCAGCTTGCCCGTATCGGCCACGCCCGTGCTCATCGCCCACTTCACCGTTTCGTCCAGGTCGCTCATCACCTGCGCGTCCGGCACCTTGGCGACGATGGGGCGAATGTCGTCGATCGAGGTCAGCTTCGAAACGTCCCCCTGGCGCGCATACATTTCCGGCGCCACGGCGAAGTAGCCCGCCTTCGCGAGCCGGCGGCACACATCTTTAATGTGCTCATGCACGCCGAAAATTTCCTGCACCACGAGCACGGTGGGGTAGGGGCCCGTGCCGGCCGGATGCGCGCGGTAGCCGGGGATGTCGCCGCCCGCCACCGCAATCTTCACTTCGCCGGCCGTGATGCCCGCCGTATCGGTGGTGATCGTCTGCGCGCCCACAGGGCTGACGGCCAGCGCGAACCCCGTCGCCAAGCTCGTCACCGCAAACCCGCGGCGGCTGATGTCCGGTTGCGGCAGCACTTGGCGGATCTCCATCGTGAGCGCGTCATCCATGGGGGACCTCCTGATTGTGGGAGCGGCGAGGTTACCACTCGGCACAAATCCCTGAGAATTGTGTTTCGCTGCTCTGGACCCTGGGCATACGCCCAGGGTGACGTTTTGGTTTTTTGGTCATCCTGGGGCTCGTCCCCAGGATCCAGGGTTCCGAATACCGGCATTTCTTGTGGATAAGAGTCCCACAACCCATGACGAACCCCATGTGGTTCCTTATGTTTGTTCCCACATGACTCACGCCCCCTTCGTCCATCTCCGCGTCCATTCCGCCTATTCCATGGCGGAAGGGGCCATCAAGGTCCCCAAGCTCGCGGCCCTCTGCGCCGCCAACGCCATGCCGGCGGTCGCGCTCACCGACACGCGCAACCTCTTCGGCGCCCTCGAATTCTCGGTGGAATGCGCGAAAGTCGGCGTGCAGCCCATCATCGGCTGCCAGCTCTCCGTGCGCCGCGAGGACATCAATCCCGCGGTCGGTTACGGCCAAGGGAGCGGCGGCGGTCGCGCGCCCGAGCCCGACGTCCTCGTCGTCCTCGTCCAGAACGCCAAGGGCTACGCCAATCTCTTGAAGCTCTCCAGCAAGGCCTTCCTGAAAACCGAGTCCGGCGAAACGCCGCAAGTGAATTGGGCCGACATCGCCCAGTACAACGAAGGCCTCATCGCGCTCACCGGCGGCATCGCGGGCACCGTGGGCCGCCATCTCCTCGACGGCCAGCGCGCCAAAGCCGAGGAGACGCTCCAGAAACTGAAGACGATCTTCCCGAACCGCCTCTACGTCGAACTCATGCGCCATCGTTTGAGGGCGGAGGAGCGCATCGAAGGCGGCCTCATCGATCTCGCCTACACGCTGGGCATCCCGCTCGTCGCGACGAATGATTGTTTCTTCGCCGACGAGGGCATGTACCAGGCCCACGACGCGCTCATCTGCATCGCCGAGAAATCCTTCGTCTCCGTCCACAACCGCCGGCGCCTCACGCCCGATCACCGCTTCAAAAGCGCCGAGGAGATGGTCAAGCTCTTCGCCGACATCCCCGAGGCGGTTCAGAATACGCTGGTGATCGCCCAGCGTTGCGCCTTCAAGGTCGAGGAAAGGAAGCCCATCCTTCCGCGCTCGCCCAAAACCGGCGACCGCACCGAGGAAGAGGTCTTGCGCGATCTCGCCCGCGTGGGCCTCGAGCACCGTCTCACCACGCTCGTCTTCAAGCCCGCGATGACGGACGCCGAGCGCGAGGCCACAGCAAAACCCTACCGCGCGCGCCTCCAGTTCGAGCTGGATACCATCGTGACCATGGGCTTCGCCGGCTATTTCATGATCGTGGCGGACTTCATTCAGTGGGCGAAGGCGCAAGACATTCCCGTAGGACCGGGCCGCGGCTCGGGCGCCGGCTCCGTGGTCTCCTGGGCGCTCACCATCACCGACCTCGACCCCTTGCGCTTCGGCCTCCTGTTCGAGCGCATGCTCAACCCTGAACGCGTCTCGATGCCCGACTTCGACATCGACTTCTGCCAGGACCGGCGCGACGAGGTCATCCGCTACGTCCAGAAGGAATACGGCCGCGATCGGGTCGCGCAAATCATCACCTTCGGAAAACTCCAGGCCCGCGCGGTGCTTCGCAACGTCGGCCGCGTGCTCGAGATGCCTTTGGGCTACGTCGACAAGATCTGCAAAATGGTGCCCAACAATCCGGCCGATCCCGTCACCCTCGAAAAGGCCATCGAGGCCGACACCGAACTCCAGAACTTGCGCGACAACGACGACAGCGTCCGCCAGTTGCTCGATATCTCGCTCAAGCTCGAAGGCCTCTACGCCCACGCCTCGACGCACGCGGCCGGCCTTGTGATCGCCGACCGCCCGCTCGACGAGCTGGTGCCCCTCTACCGCGATCCCGCCTCCGACATGCCCGTCACCCAGTTCAACATGAAATGGGTCGAGCCCGCGGGGCTGGTGAAGTTCGACTTCCTAGGCTTGAAGACCCTCACGGTGCTCGACACGGCTTTGAAGCTTCTTCGCAAAAGGGATATCAACGTCGATCTCCTCGCCATCCCGCTCGACGACAAACCCACCTTCGCCATGCTCTCCCGCGCCGATGCGGCGGGCGTGTTCCAGTTTGAAAGTACGGGCATGCGCGACGTTCTGCGCAAGCTGAAGCCCGACGTGTTCGAGGATCTCATCGCCGTGGTGGCGCTCTATCGCCCCGGCCCCATGGACAACATCGACAGCTTCGTGAACCGCAAACACGGCCGCGAGCCCATCGAGTACATGGACCCGGCCATGGAGACGATCCTGAAAGAGACCTACGGCATCATGGTCTATCAGGA
>CAMDOZ010000008.1 GCA_945903705.1 Fidelibacterota bacterium
CTCGACGCTGTCGATCCCGGCGGACGCATCGCCGAAGCCATCGGAGGCCACCGGGTCGTCGGCGGAGTTATCTATGCCGCGGCGAAAGTGGTGGAGCCGGCGGTGGTCCAGGTCGGGGACGCCTTGTCCCTGACCATTGGTGAGCCGGACGGCACCGAGTCCCTTCGCACCGCGGAAATTTCCAATCTCTTCAACCGCGCGGGCTTCAAGACCCCTGTGAGCACGGACATCCGCGCCGACATCTGGACCAAGGTGTGGGGCAATTGCTCGTTCAATCCCGTGAGCGCGCTCACGGGCGCGGGTCTTGCGACGATCGCGCGCGACGCAGGCGCCTGCAATGTCGTGCGCACGATCATGGAAGAGGTCGAGCGTGTGGTGGAGCGCCTCGGTGTCAGGATGAAGATGCCGCTGCAGAAGCGCATCGACATCACGGAGTCGCTCGGCGACCACAAGACCTCGATGCTGCAGGACATCGAAGCCAAACGCATGCCCGAGATCGGCGCCAATATGGGCGCGGTGGTGGAGATCGCCCGGCTCGTGGGTGTGCCCACGCCGATGCTGGAGGCTGTCCATACTTGCACGCGACTCCTGGCACACTCTGTCGCAGGGGCGGCTGTTTGAAGGCCGCCGCGCTCGCGCTTCTCTTTCTCGGCGCGGCCGCGCCTGCCTTCGCCTGGAGCCGCGACGGACACCGCGTCGCCTGTACGATCGCCTGGGACGAGACGACGGAGGGCGCGCGCACGGGGGTTGGCGCGCTGCTCGACGTTTCGTCCAAAGAACAGTTCGTGGAAGCCTGTCTGTGGCTCGACAGGCAACCCGACAAGAAAACGTGGCACTATCTCTTTGTGCCCAAGACCGCGCGGGAGGTCGAGCCGGCCCGGGACTGCGCGACAGGGTGCGCGCTCGCGCATGTGGAGCACAGCCTTGCGGTGCTCAAGAGCAAGGCCCGCAAATCCGAAAAAGCCGAAGCGCTGAAAGTCCTCGCGCACCTCATCGCCGAGTTGCATCAACCGCTGAACCTGGGATTCGCGGAAGACGGCGGCGGCGAGACGATCAACGGGACTTTTCGGGGAAAGCCCGTGACCTTGCGCTCGGTCTGGGAACAAGAATTGCTCGGCACGATCCTCAATCCGGACTCGCCCAACGGATTTCTCACCATCTACGGTTATTTCTCGATCGAAGGCCGCGCACCGCGGCTTGCCGCCGCGACGCCTCTCGACTGGGCCACGGAAACCTTCTGGATCATGCGCACACCCGCAACGGGCTATGTCGGCAATCCGGGCGGCCTCGACTATGACGACACTTATGTGAGCCAGAACCGCCGCATCGCCCTCGAGCAACTCGATAAAACCGGCGTGCGGCTGGCGGCGCTGCTGACGGAGATCTTCGGTGGGACGTGAAGCCCTTTGCACATGCCGGTGGGGCGGCGAGCGCGCCGAGGTGAAGGCGCTGCTCGAGACAAACGAATTGATTGTGCGCGGCGAGCTCAAGCGCAAGGTTCCCCTCGCCGACCTGAAGAGCGTTCGCGTCGACGGAGATGATCTCGTTTTCAAGGTTGGGCGCGAGTCGGTGGCCCTCACCCTCGGCGCCAAGGACGCTTTGAGCTGGGCGAAGAAGATCGCAACGCCCCCGCCGTCCCTTAAAGACAAACTCGGACTTAAGGGTAACGCCAAAGCTCTCGTGATCGGCTCCGTCAAAGACCTGGCCCTCGCTGAAGCCCTTAAGGGTGCGACCACCAAGGCGGCGACCAAGGCCATGATCGTGGTTGCCGTGGTCGAGAACGAGAAGGATCTCGCGAAGGCCCTCAAGTCCTCGCCCACGGGAACACCGATCTGGATCGTTCATCGCAAGGGTAAGGCCGCCAGCTTCGTTGAGACGCCCGTCCGCACCGCGATGCGGGCGAAGGGATTTATGGACACCAAGGTGTCGGCGGTCTCGGCCGACTTCAGCGCGACGCGCTATTCGCGGAAATAGGTTTGGGCCCGCGATTGGCGAAACCATAGGATGCGTCTAGAGTGTGAGAGGTGACGGCAAACGGCCGCACCCCATTCTTACAGGAGCAACCACATGGCCAAAGGTCAGGAAAAACCTAAGGACAAGAAGAAGCCCAAGCAGGAAAAGTCGGGGGCTCCGAAATCCGCCTACGCGCAGAGCATGGCCAAAAAGTAGAGAACCCGTACTACGCCCGGGCGCTCATGCATCTCGAAATTCGCGTAAGGGATTGGAAGAAATGGCGCGCCCGAAGAGACTCGAACTCCTAACCTTCTGATCCGTAGTCAGATGCTCTATCCAATTGAGCTACGGGCGCGCTGTGGGACCCCGTCTTGAGATGAGTGGGGTCCTTCTCGGTGGTCACCTTAAGGTAAGAGCCGGTCGGGAAAAACGCCGATCCAACCCTTGTCTTGCCTAGCGGCCGACCGAACGGGCGCTTGGGATACTAAGATCATGGGACTGTTGCAAGAAAAACCTCGGAAATTCCGAGGGGAGACTGCTTCACGGGGGCCGTCTCCCGGCTTGTTTGGGGAGGGTGCATCGCGTAAAGTCGCAATCGGTGCGGGGCGATATCGGATTATGATGCATCGCCAAGCCTTTGGGGCGGCTTCTCAAGGTTTGAGTTCGGGAAAAGACCGGAACGGCTAGAGGCGCAGTGTTCACCCGGCGGATTCTTGCGTCCGAATTCGGGGTACGGGTGGGAACTCACGATGTGATTGTGTGCGACGTTCGCATGCAGCGCTAACCTAACCGGTTGTGGGGAATGTGAGTGTAAGAATGCAGGTATTGGGGCTGTCCACAGTACGTCTCGGACAAGATACGCTGGGCCGTAGGCGCTATTCCTTAAAACACGCTGCCATCGCGACCTTCGCCATTATCTTGGCGGGATGCGCGGGTCAGGGCGCGAGCCCGGCTAGTGCGGCGGACGCCACCGTCGGAGCCCCCGGGGAAACCGGCCGGAGCCCAGGTGGCCGCAGCGGCCGTGGATTCGCAAGGCCTCGCGCCGGCGGGATCCTCGACCAGCCGTTTCGGACCGACCGCGGTCGGCCAGAAAGCCACGCAATTACGGGCTGATTTCGAAAAACTGCGCGGCAATACGGTGACGCGCAGCGAGCAGCTCGACACCATTCGCAAGCAGACGATCGCGAACGTGAACGCCTATCACACGCTGATCGGCAGCATCCGCTCGCGGCTGCAGATGGGCTCGACTCCGGGCAACCCGGAGCTCCTGGCCAACTGGAGCTCGGCGCAGACTCAGCTCACCCAGATCGATGCGGACATCGCGACCCTCAATCAGCTTTCGTCGCAGGTTTCGAGCGACGCGGGCGCGTCGGCGTTCATTCTGGAAAATATCCGCGCGGCCTACGGCCTTTCGGGCGCGCTGGAAGACGATCACCGTCAATTGCGCATGCTGGAAGACGAAGTGAACCAGAACGCGATCGTGATCGACCGCGCCCTTCTGGATCTCAATGCGGAGATCGGGCGCCAGCAGGCTTATGTCAGCACCGAGCGCAATTCGCTGGTGGAACTTGCCTCCGAAATCAATGCCGGACAGTCCTACCCGGCCGCGTCGGTCGGCGGCATCCGCCGTGCCGTTCCGGTGCGTTCGGTCGCGACGGTGTCCGCCGAGGCCTTCGCCCAACGCCGCCCGCTGGTGGTGATTCGCTTCGACAAACCGGACGTTGCGTTTGAACCTCAACTCTACCAGGCCCTGTCGCGCGCTCTTGAACGCCGCCCCGACGCTGTGTTCGACCTGGTAGCGGTGTCGCCTCAGGGCGGTAATCCGTCGGCCGCGCGCCGCAACGCCGATGCCGTCTTCGCGTCCATGACCAACATGGGCCTGCCGGCGGAACGCGTCGCCATGGCGGCCATGCCGAGCGATGCGGCCAAGACGCCGGAAGTGCATATTTACGTACAGTAACCGGATTTGAAACCAAGCCGGGCGGGACCGCGAAAAGCGCTCCCGCCCGTTTCTTTTTAGGCCGCCGCGGCGACCGGTTGCGCCGATGCCGCTTCGGTTTCGAGCGTGACCGCAACGGCGTGAACCACGGCGGCGATGCGCACCGCCTGCTGGACCTGGGCCACTGAGACGCCGGCCTTTCGCAAGACTTTCTCGTGGCTGTCGATACACAGTCCGCAGCCGTTCACCACCGAGACGATCAGCGACCAGAGTTCGAAATCCACTTTGTCGACGCCCGGATTCGCGAGCGCGTTCATGCGAAGGCGCGCGGGCAGCGTGCCGTACTCAGCCTCGGACACCAGGTGCACGAAGCGATAGTAGATATTGTTCATGGCCATGATCGCAGCCGCGGTTTTCGCGGCTTCGAAAGCTTGCGGGGAAAGAACCGCGGCGGCTTCGGCCGAGATGGCGGCGATCACAGACTCGCTGCGCGAGGCGATTGCGGCGGCGAGCAGGCCGCCAAACGTCTGCTGCGGCGTAAGCGTGGTGTCGGCCGCCACGGACGAGAGATTAAGCTTTAGATCTTTGGCGTAAGCGGGGAGCGCGTTCTTCAAAGTCTCAATATGTGCGGTCATATGAACCTCGCGTTTGAAAGTGGTGGCGCCGCCCCGCGTGAGGGGGAGGGACGGGACGGCGCCGGGGTGCGGCCGGAGGGGGTCAGGCCGCTTTCAAAGTGTCTTCACCTTTCTGCCAATTGCAGGGGCAGAGTTCGTCGGTCTGCAGGGCGTCGAGCACGCGCAAGACTTCCTGCGGATTGCGACCGACGGAGAGGTCGTTCACCGCGACGTAGCGAACGATATTGTCCGGGTCGGCGATGATGGTGGCGCGGAAGGCGACGCCTTCATTCGGTTCAAGCACACCGAGCGCGGACGCAAAGTCCTTCTTGATATCCGCGAGCCAGGGGTACTTCACGGCGCCGAGGTCGGCGCGGCTCTGGCGCCAGGCCAAGTGCACGAAGTCGCTGTCGGTGGAGGCGCCGATGAGCTGCGCGTCGCGGTCGGCGAATTCGCCTTCGACGTTGTTGAAACCGATGATTTCGGTGGGGCACACGAACGTGAAGTCCTTCGGCCAGAAGACGAAGACCTTCCATTTGCCGGCAAAGCTCGCCTCGGTGAGCACCGGGAATTCGCCGCTGGTGTCGGAAACGGCCTTCAGGGAGAAAGCCGGGAGTTTTTGTCCAATCGTGATCATTTTCAGTCGTCCCTCAGGAGTTAAGTGATGTGGTTGGGCCGACTGAGTATCTAAGGCAGGGTCATTATTGATTCCAACGATTAATAATGCTTAGATTGATCGATTATGTCACTCAAAGCCCTGCCCTCGGCCCGCCAGCTCGCCTACCTGAACGCCCTCGTGGAATCGGGCCATTTCGGCCGCGCGGCCAAAAAATGCGCCGTGACGCAATCGACCTTGAGCGCCGGCCTCAAGGAGCTGGAGGCGATCCTTGGCGTGACCTTGATCGAACGCACGCGCCGGAGCGTGGTGGTGACGCCGCTCGGGCGCGTGGTCGCCGCGCGCGGGCGCGAGGCGATCCATTACCTCGAGGACCTTGTGGAGCTTGCGCGCGCCGGCAAGGGCGAGCTCGGCGGTCCGTTGAATCTCGGAATCATCCCGACCATCGCGCCTTATCTGTTGCCGCGCCTGGTCGCCGAAACGGCGCGCACATTCCCACGCCTCAAGCTGTTCGTGCGCGAAGAGCAAACGGCCGGTGTGCTGGCGCGACTGCGCAAGGGCGAGCTGGACCTCGCGCTCATTGCGCTGCCCTTCGACACGCAAGGACTCGATGTGGCCGAGATCGGCGAGGAGGACATGGTGGTCTGCATGCCCGCCAAACATCCCCTCGCCGCGCGCAAGTCCGTGCGCGAGACCGATCTCGCCGACGTGCCGCTCCTGATGCTCGAGGGCGGGCACTGCCTGCGTGACCATGCGCTGGCGGCGTGCCGGCTTTCGGACCGCGCGTTCAAGGAAGTGTTCCAGGCGACGAGCCTTCCGACTCTCGTGGCCATGGTGGCGGGCGGCCTCGGACTCACGTTGTTACCGCGCATGGCGGTCGCGCGCGAGCTCGCGGGCCGTGCCGATCTTGTGGTGCGCCCCTTCGAAAAGCAGCAGCTCCTGCGGGAAATCGCGCTGTGCTGGCGAAGCGCTGCGGCGCAGAGCGATAACTACGCGCGCCTCGCGGCAACGTGGAAAACAGCTAAAATCCTCTAGCTCACGATCAGGCGGCGCACGTGGAAGAGCAAGACCTCGAAGGCGTAAGGTTTGCTGAGGAACGGCCGCTTGAGGCTGAAGGCGGCCTCGGCCTTCTTCATCACCTCAGGCGCGCCCGACGCCATGATGATCCGCACCTGCGGATAGTTTTTCTCGACCCAGCTTGCGAGCGCGAAGCCATCCACGCCGCCGGGGAGCTGTATGTCGGTGAACAGGATTCGGATCGGCTCGCCGCTATGAAAAATCGCCTGCGCTTCGCCGGCGCTGGTGGCTTCGAGCACGCGGTAGCCGCACGAGCGCAAATAGTCGGCGGAGGCGACGCGGGTCAGGATCTCGTCTTCAACGACAAGTATCGTCGCATGCTTTTCGGCGCCGTTACCCGCGCGCGACGGCATGCCTTGCGATGCATAAGGATTCGAAGGTTCGTGTGTGGCCGCCAGCCGAAGCATCGCGTCTCTCCCGAGATGGTGACGGGCGTGGCCCTCGGCCCCGATGCCTGCGCAAATGATCCGCGGCCCCGCTGTATCCGGAGCGCCGTCACTTGCGCGTCGTATGGCTGAACACCTACCCCCGCGGCAGCCACCCGCTGAGGCTGCAGAGGGGAGAACGCATTAAGGGAATTAAAGTTCCAAGAAATTCAGCTAATTATAGTGGTCGAGATTATCACAGGATAATCAATAGCCTGCGGCGCTTTTAGCCGCGCGGGACGGCCGCGTTGTCGATCAATCGCGCGCGTCCCAGATGCGCCGCGACGAGCACACGGCCGGGTTCGGCGTTCGATCCAAGCGGCGCGAGGGTTTCGGCGTGGCGGGCGTCCACATAGTCCACGCTCGAGAAGCCGCTCGCGAGGATATTCTCTCGCGCGGACGAAACCGCGGCGGCGATATTCTCGCCTTGCGCGATGGCTTTGGCGGCAGTGGTGATCGCGGCGTACAGCGCCGGCGCTTTCGCGCGTTCGTTGGCCGTGAGGTAGGCGTTGCGCGATGACAACGCCAAGCCGTCGGCCTCGCGCACGGTCTCGACGCCGATGATGTCCACCGGAATGTTGAGATCGGCCACCAGGCGACGAATGAGAACAAGCTGCTGATAATCTTTTTCGCCGAAGAGCGCGATATCCGGCAGCGCCTGCAAGAGGAGCTTGGCGACAACAGTGGCGACGCCGTCGAAGTGCCCCGGCCGGTGGGCGCCGTCGAGGATTTCGCCGATGCCGGACATACGAATGCTAGTCGCGAAGTTCGGCGGATACATCGCGCCAACATCGGGCGCGAACAGGAGATGGACGCCGGCGCCGTTCAGCATCTCGAAATCCTGGTTTTCGCGGCGCGGATAGGCGCTGAAATCTTCCGAAGGGCCAAACTGCTTCGGGTTGACGAAGATGGTGGCGACGACGCGGTCGGCCATCTTCTTTGCCCGTTCCATGAGGGTGACGTGACCCTTATGGAGCGCGCCCATGGTGGGAACGAGCGCGACAGTGCGGCCTTCACGGCGCCACCCCTGGATGCGCCGGCGCAGGCTCTCCACGTCTCGTACCGCTACAAGATTTACGTTTGCAGCTGCCATCTTCGTATTTCGCTTTTTTGTTTGTTTGTGCGCAACCTGATCGGAAAACCGCTTCACACTTTTCCGGGTCGCGCACGGCGTACCGCAACGAGATTGACGTTTGCCGCAGTCATCGGACCTAGCGCTTCTTCGATTTCTTGCGAGGCGTTGCGGGCGCGGCGCCGTAGGTGTTCTCCGGACCGGGGAAGCGGCGTGCGCGCACGTCGGCGGCGTAGCTCGCGACGGCCTTCGAGACGTCGTCGCCCAGGTGCGCATAGCGCTTGGCGAACTTCGGCATGAAAGCGCTGTAGAGGCCGAGAATATCTTCGGCGACGATCACTTGGCCGTCGCATCCGGCCGACGCCCCGATGCCGATGGTCGGCGCGGTGCTGGCCTTGGTGATTTCGCGTGCGACAGGCTCGACGGTTCCTTCGACCACGATGCTGAAGGCGCCGGCGTCGGAGAGCGCCTTGACGTCGGCGACGAGGGCGCGCGCTTCGGCGCTGGACTTACCCTGCACGCGGAAGCCGCCGAGCACGTTCACGGATTGGGGCGTGAGGCCGATATGGCCCATCACCGGCACGCCGCGCGAGACAAGGTACTCAACGGTCGGCGCCATCACGGTGCCGCCCTCGAGCTTCACGCCGGCGCAGCCAACTTCGGACATCACACGTGCGGCCGCCTTGAAGGCGTCCACGGGCGACGCCTGGTAGGAGCCGAAGGGCAGATCGACGATGACGCAAGCTTTGGAGCTGCCGCGCATCACGGCCTTGCCATGAGCGATCATGATATCGAGCGAGACGCCGACCGTGGTGTCCATGCCGTAGACCATCATGCCGAGGCTATCGCCCACGAGCAGAAGATCGACGTGCGGATCCATGAAGCCCGCCATGGGCGCGCTGTGGGCCGTGATACACACAATGGGCGCGGCACCCTTGCGCGCTTGGATATCGCGCGGCGTCAGGCGCTTGGTGATGGGCGTTCCGCCCTCGCGCTTCGGAGGCTGTGGCATGGTGCTCATGACACGCGTCTCTACTCTATTTCATTCATTTGCGGGAGCGATAAAACCACATGACGGCCCCAATGGCCGCGAAGAGCACCAGCAATCCCGCCGCCTCAGACATACTCACTTTGCAAGACTCATCACTAGTGGTCCGATTCTAACATTCGCAATCCAGTTCCGTGTGCAATTTTGCGAATGTTAGAATCATTAGGACCACTAGATATCTATAGAGTCTAGTGGAGCTTATGGATTTGACATTCGCATCTCAGCCTAGAAGCAAACAGGGTAGCGAATGTCAAATCCGCTCCACTAGAAAGCTTATTGGGGTAACCGGATCACGAACGTCGTCCCGGCGGCCGAGGTCGAGGCCAGTTCAAGGTCGCCTCCTTGGACGCGAATCAGTTCGCGGGCGATAGGAAGGCCTAAGCCCGCACCGCCGGCGCGGGTCGAGCCGGCGAAAGGCACGAACAGATTCTCGAGGGTCCGGCGCGGGAGTCCCGGTCCATTGTCGGCGACACGCAAGACGACCTTGTCGCGCTCGCGATGCGCATCGAGCGCAATCACGCTCGCCCCGGCCTGAGCGGCATTGCGCACGAGATTGTCGACCGTGCGGGTGAGCAATTCCGGATCGGCATTAAAGGCAAATTCGCCGTCGACGCCGACATGCAGCGTGCAGCCGCTACAGACCTTTTGGAGCGCCACGCGGAGGCCTTCAAGAAAGACCGACGCGCTCAAGGGCTCCTTATTGACTTCAGGTAAGCTTTGTTTCGCGAAGCTCATGGTCGTGTTGGAAAGATGCACCGCGCGGTCGACCGCCTTCATCATGTTCGCGGTCATGCGGCGCACTTCCGGATCGGGCGTCGCCTCGAGGCCGTCGAGTTCGAGCGCGGCGGTGGAAAGGATATTTTTGAGGTCGTGCGAGATCTTCGTCACAGCCGTGCCGACACCGGCGAGGCGCTCTTTCTCGAGGAGCGCCTGACGCAGCTCCTTCTGCATGGCCGCGAGCGCTTTTTCGGCGAGCCCCACTTCATCGGCGCGGTTCGAGGGCACGATGATGCGCGCCGGATCTTCAGGTGAGGCTTGGAACGACGTGATCGATTCGGTAAGCCGGCGCAAGGGATTCACCGCGAGCCATTGCAGCGTCACGTAGACCGCCGTGGCGGCGATGATGGAAACGATGAAGCCGATGAAGAGAATCCGCTGTGCATAGTTCAGCAGGTTGGCGCGCAGCGGCGACTCGTCGAGATAAACTTCGATGATCACCTGAGGCTCGCGCAGCGAGGCGCCGGTGACGGCAACCGGCACCTCGCCCGTCCGGGCCATCATGGCGAAGGCATGGAAAATAGAGTCCCAATAGTTCTCGGACCTCAAGTCGTAGACATGGGGCAGGATCGTCGGGATGCTCGGACCCAGGGTGCGCGCCGCCTGGCCGGGCCGGTAAATGGTCATGCCGAACATGCCGCTTTGGAACAACAACGTATCTCGCAAGAGCGGATCGATCTCGGCGGTGGCGACTTCCAGGGCGACCAGGACGAGATGGGCCTGCTCGAGTTTTTGATTGAGGTAGGCGATGCGCCCCCGGGACATCATCGGCGCGAAGACGGCGGCCTGGGCCACCATGACAAAGGCGATGGTCAGGATCAGGAGTCGGGCGGAAAGGCTGGAGGCACGCCCAGGCGGTGCGAGCGCCACCACCTCGCGCGGACGTCGGGTCCGGTCGAGGTCGGCCTCGCTTGTCTCGAGGGCAATATGCCTGCGGTCAGCCGGCGCCATTCGGTCTCCCCTAGGCCATTTCGCGATCCTCGTGGATCGAGAAATGGCCGGGATTCAAATTTGGCGCGCTTCCTCTCGGAAAACCGGTGTCCACTTTTCCGGGAAGCACGCTAGGCCAGTCTTATCACACACATCCGAGGCATTCCCGGGGCGCCGGGGGAGCCTCAAGGGCTCCCGAATCCGCCCCTTGCCTCCCCGCCAGCGCCGGCAAGCCCTTGGGAACGGGCGGTTTTACCCGCTAAAGGGGCGAAATTGTTGAAAAATAAGGGTTCCTTGCCATTGACTTGGCCGCCCGGGGGCCGCTATACACCGCCCGCAATTGGGAGCCCGGAGCGCCGGGCCCTTTCTTTTTTGACGAACCGGAGTTGGTGACGTGAAACGCACCTATCAACCCAGCAAGCTCGTGCGCAAGCGCCGCCATGGTTTCCGTACCCGTATGGAGACCGTCGGGGGCCGCAAGGTGCTCGCAAACCGCCGCGCCAAGGGCCGCAAGCGTCTGTCGGCCTAAAGCCGTTTAGGCTCCGCCAGGAGCCGAAGGCGCCTCTCTCAGAGGAAGAGCTATGTCTCAGGACACGGCCATTGAACCTGCTCGCGAAATACGCCGCGGCCGGCAGTGGACCTCTCTTGAGCGCCGCGCCGACTTTCTGCGGGTCGGAAGCTCGGGCCTCAAGCGGGTGACGCCCGCCTTCATCCTTCAAGCCGCGCCGCGGTCTTCCGAGACCGCAGGTCCGCCGATTCAAGTGGGCTTCACCGCCAGCCGCAAAGTCGGCAACGCCGTTGCGCGCAATCGGGCCAAACGCCGGTTGCGGTCGCTGACCGACCGCCTTATCTCCTGTGCCGATCCCGCATTCGATTACGTGCTGGTGGGGCGTGGCGAGACACTGACGCGGGACTTCGCCGAAATGGAAAAAGAGCTGCGCGACGCCCTGAAGCGAATCGCGCAGCCGCGGAAGGGTACGCGCGCGTGAAGCCGGCGGGGAAACATTCACTATCTAGTCACGTGCTGCGCGGCGCGATCCGCGTGTATCAAGTGACCGTATCGCCGCTCCTCGGACCGCGCTGCCGATTCCACCCGAGTTGTTCTCATTACGCCTGCGAAGCCATCGCGACGCACGGCGCCGGAAAAGGCGCCGTGCTTGCGGCCAAGCGGCTTCTTCGCTGTCATCCCTGGGGCGGATCGGGCGTCGATCCTGTTCCAGCGCCTCCCTCTTCGTAAGCAGGATTTCGAGCCCCTATGGATCAACGTAACCTGATTATCGCCGCCGCCGTGTCGATGCTGATCCTGCTCGGCTGGGAGATGTATTTCGCGCCGCAGCTGATGCCGCCGCCGCCGGTCGCGACCGAACAAGGGGCCACGCCGGCAGCACCCCCGAGCGTGGACACCGACGGTCCGTCCGCGCCGCTGGCCGCGCCGACAGCGCAAGGCCAGCCGGTGGCAGCACCGCCGCCCGCGGAAGCTGCGCCCGAAGCAGGCCGGGTGAAGATCGCAACAAAGCTTGTCGAGGGCTCGATCTCGCTCGCGGGAGCTCGCATCGACGACATCCACCTGGTGCGTTTCCGGGAGACGACGGATCCAAAGAGCCCGGCGATCACGCTGCTGACACCCGCCTCCTCGCCGAAGCCTTACTACGCCGAGTTCGGCTGGATCGCCTCTGACGCGTCGCTGCGCCTGCCAAGCGCCGGCACGGTCTGGACGGCGCAAGATCCGGACGCGGTGCTGAGCGAAAGCACGCCCGTCACGCTGACCTGGGACAATGGCGAGGGATTAGAATTCCGCCGCACCATCCGCACCGACAAGGAATATCTGTTCCGGGTCGACCAGACGGTGATTAACAAGACCGAGCGCGCCGTGACCCTCTATCCCTATGCGCTGGTCGCGCGGACCGACACGCCGGAACTCGCGGGCTTTTTCATCCTGCACGAAGGCCCCATCGGCGTTTTCAATCAAACCACTTTGATGGAGCCCGACTACGAGGAGCTCCGCGACGAGGGCAAGCAGACGGTGACTGAATCCACCGGCGGCTGGATCGGCATCACCGACAAATACTGGCTGGCGGCGGTAGCCTTCGATCAGACAAAGAAAGTCGCCGCGACATTCACCCATTCGACACCGGGCGGCCGCGACCGCTATCAGACCGACTTGCGCGGCGAAGCGCTTGCGCTCGCGCCCGGCGAAGAAAAGGCGGTGACCGGATATGTGTTCGCGGGCGCCAAGGAACTCGAGCTTCTCGACCGCATCTCGCTCGATCCGGGTCTCACGCAGTTCGACCTCGCCATCGACTTCGGTTGGTTCTACTTCCTGACCAAGCCCTTCTTCTACGCGCTGCGCTGGCTGCACGGGATTCTCGGCAACTTCGGCCTGGCCATCATCGCCTTCTCGACCTTCCTGCGCCTTCTGATGTTCCCCATCGCCAACAAGCAGTTCAAGTCGATGAACCATCTGAAGCGCCTGCAGCCGGAGATGAAGAAGCTGCAGGAGCGGTACGGCAACGACCGGGTGAAGATGAACGAGGAGCTGATGGCGCTGTACAAGCGCGAGAAAGCCAACCCTCTGTCCGGCTGCCTGCCTATCCTGCTTCAGATCCCGATCTTCTTCGCGCTCTATAAAGTGCTGTTCGTGACCATCGAAATGCGTCACGCGCCGTTCTACGGCTGGATCAAGGATCTTTCGGCGCCCGATCCCACGGGCTTCCTGACGTTCTTCAGCCTGGTGCCGTGGAACGTGCCGGATTTTCTCGCGATCATTAATATCGGCATCTGGCCGATCATCATGGGCGTGACGATGTTCCTCCAACAAAAGTTGGCGCCGCAGCCCGCCGATCCCGTGCAGGCCAAGGTGATGATGTTCCTGCCGGTGATCTTCACCTTCATGATGGGCACGTTCCCGGCGGGCCTGGTGATCTACTGGGCGTGGAGCAACTTGCTCGGCATCCTGCAGCAATGGATTCTGCTGCGGAGTGAACCGGCGACCGTTCCCGCAAAAAAGTAAGCCCCTCACCCCGGCCCTCTCCCGCAAGCGGGAGAGGGAGTGGAGCGCAGTTGTGCCCGACACCCTAAATCCAACATTCGACCCGGCGGTCATCGAGACCGGGCGGAAGCTGTTCGCGCAGCAGTGCAACTTTCTGCTGGGCGTGCTCGAGCTCGCCCAGATGCCCGACGCGGACATCCCGGAGATCACCTTTGCGGGGCGTTCGAACGTGGGCAAGTCGAGCCTCATCAACGCGCTGACGGGCCGTACCAACCTCGCCCGCACGTCGGTCACGCCGGGGCGGACCCAGGAGATCAACTTTTTCGACCTCGGGCGGCGGCTCACCATCACGGATTTGCCGGGCTACGGCTACGCCCAGGCGCCTAAGGATAAGGTCGAGCTTTGGACCGACTTCATCCGAAAATATCTAAAAGGCCGGCCTACCTTGCGCCGCGCCCTGGTGCTGATCGACAGCCGCCACGGCCTCAAGGATGTCGACCGGGACATCATGAAACTGATGGACGACTCGGCGGTGAACTACCAGATCATCATGACCAAGGCCGATAAGGTGAAGCCGGGGCCGCTGGCCGCCACCCGCGCCGCCATCGCCAAGGAACTGGCGGAACACGTGGCCGCGCACCCGGAAATTCTGATGACGAGCTCCGAGGACGGCTTCGGAATCCCGGAAGTCCGGGCGGCCCTTTCGGAACTCGCCCTGCCGGCGTAGCCAAAGTGTTGCGTTAGGCGGGCGTTGGCCTTATGCGAGTAGTTGAGAATTCACCACCGGATTCCCCCATGACCGTAGAACGCAATCCTAACGCCGACCATGAGATCTGGCTGGAAAAAGCCGGCATCCTCGCCGAGGCGTTGCCGTTCATGCGCGAGCATTCGGGCGAAACCGTCGTGCTCAAGTACGGCGGTCACGCCATGGGCGACGAGAAATCCGCGCTTAGCTTCGCCAGCGACGTCGTGCTCCTGAAGCAAGTCGGCATCAATCCCATCGTGGTGCACGGCGGGGGGCCTCAGATCGGCGCGATGCTGGACCGGTTGCGCATCCAGAGCTCCTTCGTCGACGGCCTGCGCGTCACCGACGCCGCTACCGTGGAAATCGTCGAGATGGTTCTGTGCGGCTCGATCAACAAGGCGATCGTGACCGCCATCAATAAGGCCGGCGGCTTCGCGGTCGGCATGTCGGGCAAGGACGGCAACCTGATCAAAGCGCGCAAACTGCGGCGCTCGAAAAAGGATCCGGGCTCGAACATCGAGAAGATCCTGGACCTCGGTTTCGTCGGCGAGCCGCACGAGATCAATCCGCACATCCTCGACACGTTTGAGGAATCCGACATCATTCCCGTGATCGCCCCCATCGGCGTCGGCCCGAACGGAGAGACCTACAATATCAACGCCGATACGGCGGCGGGCGCCATCGCGGGCGCGGCGGGCGCCACGCGCCTTCTGATGCTGACGGACGTCGCCGGTGTGCTCGATGATACCGGCCGGCTCATCAAGGAGATGACGGTGGAGCGGGCGAAGACCCTGATCCAGTCCGGCACCATCTCCGGCGGCATGATCCCGAAAGTGGAAACCTGCCTCGACGCCGTGGAGCAGGGCGTGGAAGCCGCCGTGATCGTCGACGGCCGCGTGCCGCATGCGGTGCTGCTCGAGCTGTTCACCCCACATGGGGCCGGGACACTGATCAAGGCGCGGTAGGTTCCTCCGGTGTCACCCTCGGACTTGATCCGAGGGTCCAGAGCCGAGAAACTCTTTTCGAATTTGGAACCCTGGATCCTGGGGACGAGCCCCAGGATGACCAAATAACAAAAATGAAAACACCCAAGCGCAGCGACTTCGCGGAAATCGACGTCTGGGTGTTCGATCTCGACAACACCCTTTATCCCGCCACGACCAATCTCTTCGCGCAGATCGATGTGCGCATGAAGACCTTCATCTCGAAGGCCTTGAACCTGACGCTCGACGAAGCCTTCACGCTTCAGAAGGGCTACTATCATAAATACGGAACGTCGCTGCGGGGCCTCACGCTCCATCACGGCATCGATGCGGACGCCTTCCTCGATTATGTGCACGACATCGACCACAGCGTCCTGAACGCCGACCCACGGCTCGATGCATTGCTGGCCGCCCTGCCCGGCCGCAAGCTCATCTACACCAATGGCAGCGCTTACCATGCCGAGAGCACGGTGAAGCGCTTAGGCGTCGCCCATCACTTCGCCGACATCTTCGACATCCGGGCGGGCAGCTATATCCCCAAACCGGACCCCGCGACCTACGCCGCGATGATCGCAAAACACGCGGTGACGCCGACAAAGGCGGTGATGTTCGAGGACTCACACAAGAACCTCGCACCCGCCGCCGCCCTTGGCATGAAAACCGTTTATGTGCGCCACGGCGGCGACCTGGTGCGCGAGGGCGAGGACCTCAGCCACTGCCACTACGTCACCGATGATCTGCTCGGATGGTTGGAGGAGGTCACGCGAACATGAGAGCGCCCGCCGCCGTTCTGTTCGCGTGGTTTGCCATGGCGGGCTCCGCCTTCGCCGATGAGGCCGAGGCCACCGACCGGTTGCTCGACTTCGTTTCCAACGGTTGCATCCAGTCGGTAATCACCGGAGCGCCGGTGAAAGATTTCGCCGCAGCGCGCCAGGCTCGGCCTGCCGATGAAAAATTTGCGGGCGCGGTGCTCGGCAAAGACAAGGGCACGGTCTATCTCAAGGACGATCCCTTGTATCCGGTGGTGCTGGCCGAACGGGCCGATGGCCCTTGCACCGTGAATGCGATGTTCCCGTCGGATCTCGCGGCGATGATCGCGGCGGTCGAGGACTTCATCGCCGGTCCGGGCGGCGGGCTCTACCCTGTGCGCACGTTCGAGGAGCAGGCGGGGTCCGGCTGGACGACGCACCGGATCTATCTCGGCCGGCGCCGCGGTAAGAACCTCACCGTTCTTTTTTCGACGACTCCGGGTGCGACGACAATCGACCAGGTCATGGTTGCGGTCGCGGAAACGAAACAGTGAAGCCCTGAGCCGGCCTTAATCCGCATCACGTCCGCATCGAGGTCCGCATGAGAAAAACCGCATAAGTGTGTGAGCGGACGGGGGAATTGCGTTGTCCGCATAATCCGCATCGTCCGCACGCCGTTTTTTCAGACTCAGCATTTTTGTGTGAGTTCCCAAGACTCGCCGCCGCGCCTGCCGATATTTGTAAGGCGGACATGGCCGTCCTTCGCGAGCGTTTGCAGAAAGGCACGGGCGGCGTCGGCCGTGCGCACGAAGGAAGGACCATCGCCATAGACTTCGGACAGGGCGAACGGACCGGTTGGATGGCTGCGCTTCAACCATGTCAGGACCACCTGGGCCCGGTCGCGGGATTCAATTGCGACGGGCGGCACGCAGAGCCGCAGCGCCTCGGCCCCGTACCAGCGCGCAAGCGCTATGCCGCCGTCCGCATGGGCCTCGGCGATCTCGGGCGCATTCTCGTCGTCGTAGGCGGCGAGCAGCGCCGCGAGGCGCGCGGCCTGCTGCGGAAGTTTTGCGCCCGCCGCACGCAAGGCGGCAAAATCACCGCCTAACGCCATGCGGGCCTCCATCTCGCCGGCGAACTGGGTCCAGCGTGCTTTCGCCGCCTTTGAGAACTCCATGATGCGCACGAGCACTTCGCCGACGTCGGCGGGCGGTCCGAGGCCGGAATGGAGGAGTGCTCCGATGCGTTCGACGAAGGCGGCGGGGCACGCCCCTCCCGCCGGTTCGCGCCAGGGGCGCCGTCCGATCCGGGACGGAGGGGCTGCGATGAGGAAGCGGGCGAGCACGCCTTCGCGGGCCAGGAGCGGATCGCCGAGGAGGACGTAGCCCTCGGCGGGCGGTACGGTGACGTGGAGCGCGAGGCGGCGACCGCCAAGCCGCTGGGCCGTCCGACCGCGGCCGACGGTGAGCGCGCCTGCATCCCAGATATCGCGCAGGAAGGCGGCCCCCGGCGCCTTCGCAAAATTCCGCAAGGGCGCCGCGGCGTCAGAACATAGGAGCAGACTCGGGCGCGCCTTGAGCTGATCGCAGAGCAAGCCGACGGCGAGCGAAGTACTGACGAGGAAGGGAGGCGCGGGCGCAAGCGGCTTGCGCTCCAGAAACTTTTCTTCGAGCTCGGCCGCATCGGCCTCGCCGCGAGCGCCGGAGCCACCGGACCAGGCGCGCAAGGAGGCGCGGGTCAGGCGCGCGCGATAGAGGCGCCAAGCCTGCAGGCGGGCGCGGTAGTCGAGATCGGCGAAGGGCGCGGCGCGGGCCAACTCCTCCTCGAAGCTCCGCACCGGCACGAGGGCAAGGCCGGACACGGTGCTTTTGCGCTCGCCGCTTTCGGCGACAGTGAGGAAGAAGCAGGAGACCGGGCGGATTTCGCTGGTGGGAACGCGCACCGCGACATGGTGCTGGACCGCGAGCGACACCACCGCGAGGACAGCCTGTGCGGCCATCTCGACCGGCGCCTGGCTCGCGTCCTCGATGGCGCGCACGACGGCGCCAAGGCGCGGGCCAAGGGCGTCGATTGGGTACGCGGCGGAGCCGACGGGATAGGGAGCGGGGCCTGCTGCGAACGCGTGCAGGGGCGAGAGGCCATGGATCATGGCGCACCTTTGGAGTTGGATGTGCTGAGGGAGACGGGCGCTAGCGCCCGGGCGCGGGAGATAAAACGCGCGCAATAAAAAACCGCGCTGTCGGGCGCGGTTCAGACGAACGGTACGGTATATTTAGAGTGTCGCGCCGGAGGGTATTTTTTGTCAAGCTTCATCGCGCTTTGAAAATAGCTAAGCTTGACGTTAGCCCTTCCATCCGAGGCGCCGGCAATAATCTTCGCCTGCCTTCTTACCCTCTCCTCGGGTCGCGTACCTTCCTGGAATATTTACCTGATCGCCTCGAAAGGTAATGCGGACAGTTTTTGAGATCTCGTCGTATTCGATGCTCATTCCTGCTTCGTAGGCCACGTTCTTTCTCCATCGCTCAATGACTTCGACGCTCGCCGCCCGGTCCCTTTGGCATCGATCGCCAGACTGAAACCTCAATTATAAGAGTGGGAGCGAACTGAGACACGGCCCACACGCCCAGCGAATCACGGGACCCTGCCGCTATGGTACCAAGTCCTATCGAGCTGTGTATCGAGCCACATTAGGACTTCGTCCCAGGCTCTGTACGGTACAATCGTTATGTAAGCTGCTATCAGCCACGCGAGCGAAGAGAAATCGTCAAGGAAGCGTCCTTGATTTTCGTCGACCGCTTCCCGCACCAATTCGGACCACTCTTTCTTGTGATATGTGTAAGTAACTAACTTGCCTTCGGTGGAATAGGCGGCGTCAAAGAATGTTCGAGTGGGTAGCTGCGGCGTTTCATGAACGAGATGAGAGAACGACGACCATATTCCTTTGCATGTCTGCTTATAGTTGCGCTTAGCCAACATAAAAAGCATGGGTCGAGCGAACCACGTCCGCCCCTCAAAACTGTCTTTGAAAATGCTACTGTCCCAAATAAATGGAAGGCCGTTGGTGTATGCCCAGCATTCCTCGAAATTGTAGTGGGGTGTCGGCAGTGATCGAATTTTACTCGACTTCGTGCCAGCAAAGATGATCGCCCTCAACTGACTACCAAATAAGCGGTCAAACTTAATTGATGCCCTCGCTTGGTTGATCGCCCAGTACTTCAAGATCAAACTTGGCACCGCAGCCAATCCCCATAGTCTTGGTGCAGAGAACGTAGATTCAAGTATGCTTTCTATGTATGGGCGGCTTTCTGTCTTATGACCTGACAAAATTAGGATTGCTGCGCAATCTCCAATCAGTCGACGCCTCTCCCACATAATATCTCGTTCAGAAAGGGGGTCTCGCTCTGCCCAAACGTAGTCGGGTTCAAAACTTCGTTCCTTCGCTTCAGTGAGCAAGTCTGCACAGTGTTCAATCGCTAGCGCGCAATACCTCTCGAGAGTTGCGTAACGATCCGGATCATCTGCAAGGGGCAACGCGTAGACTGATACTAAAGTCGTAATACTGAAGAGCGCGTAGTGATTTTTTGTTGCATACCATGGCGCTTTTATTATCTCGGCCAATAGCAATAACGATGACAAATGTGCCGACTTTGCGGCGCTCGACAGCTTCTTGCCTACTCTTGCATTCGCAATCAGCACTCGTGCAATGATTCTAGGATCAGGGGTGAGTCGTCCATCTTCCGCGAATAAATTCAAGATCGCGCGCGCGCCATCAAGAGAAGCCGGCCATATAGTGCCCGAATGCTTGCGCAAAAGCGCAAGAAGCTCACCCCGCGTCCAAAGTTCGTACTTCCGAGCGGGGCATGTGGACTTCTTAACGCGCGCGCCTGCCCCTTCAAAGACCAGGCGCGCTTCTTCGTCTATATCCCCGTTAGTAACGAAAACAGCGACATGTCGCTCTGATGGCGTCGAGCGAAACGTTGACGAAGGAGAAATTTCCAGCAGCTCAATGAACTGATCTAGGAGACTTTGTGCTTCGCTTTTTGTCACCCGACTTCCGGGATTGCCCTTTAGCTGAAAGCAATGCAGCACGCCTCTTGAGTTGCGCGCTATTACATCCTTTCCGAGTTCGATGGGTGAGTGACGGGTGTTATGGAGGACCGTCCATCCTTCGGAGACCAGTAACTGAATAAACGCCGCCTGATAGAGTCGCTCAGACTGGCTATCCAACCAGCTTTCGATCAGCCTCTCGAAGGTTGAACTCATCGCGCTTTTTCTGGAGGATTTTTTCTAGCTTTTTCTTGAAATCTTCGGAAGGAACTTTGCCAGCGATTTGGTCAAACAGCTTTTGGCCAGTTAATAAGACCTGAGGCTGCCAATTACCTTCCCCGTCAAACGTATGATCCAACTTGTTATACATTTCGAGCAGCATGTTTTCATCAAAAGGCTTTCCACCGGCATCGAGCTTGTTACCGGCAGCAGATATATCTTTGTCTAACGTCTTATAGGCGACACCACTAAAACCGCGCGCAAACTGTTCTGCAATGTGGTCGATACAGTTGGCGTAGTGAGCGTTATCGTAGTCCTTTAGTTTCAGCGCCTCGAACTTTATATCGGCCGTTACAGGGCTAAGTGGATACCTACCAATACTGTCGTCGTGCCGCAGGATCGTTGACTGATTTCCCTCGAATTGGACGTGAGTTTTAACCATACCAAGTAGCGGGGACTTGCTCTTAGCAAGCTGCTGCACGGCATCGTTCAGCATTTGCCGGCTTATTTCTTCTATCTTTGGACTTGTTGGCAGCATTCGTATTTCGTTGTAGCGCAATATTCCTCTGGCGCCCAACTTTTGTGACTGGGCGTCATCGAAGGGAACGAGCCGTCACTTCCCCGCCATGTCCTGGAACATATCCAGCTGCCATTCGAGCTCGGACTCGGTGGCGTCGAAGCCGCCGCCGGCGCGGGGACGGATCAGGGCTTCGGGTGTCACGCGCGCCACTTTCAGCTGAAGCTGGGCGGCTTCCTCGGCGGTGAAATCGCCGGCCCAGCCGACGGCGAGCATGCCTTTGGCGGAGGCCGTGCGCACGACTTCGGCGACGGCGGCGAGCGGCAAGTCGGAGAGATGGGCGAGCGAGGCGACGACCATGGGTGTCGCGCCGTCGTTGGCCATCTTCATGACCGCGCGGGTGGTGATCTTGCCGGCGCGCGCGAGGGCTTCGACCTGGCGCGCGGCCATCTTCAGGGAGTCGGGGGCCAGCGCGTCGGCGGGATCGTCCTGGACGAGGCCGCCCTTCTCGTCGTCCTTGCGGAGCTTGTCCTGCACCATCTTGCCCAGCGACAGGATGGTGTCGGGGTCGAGGTCGGACCGGCGGGCGAGTTCCTGCACGAGGGACGCCGCGACGAATTCGGCGATGCGCAGCGCCGCCTTGGAATTGAGGTTGGGGCGATGCACCAGGGGCTCGTGCCACCAGACCTGACGGGGCGCGGCGTCGATGATGGCGTCGAGGGTCTCTTCCCTGATCTGCGCGCTTTTGTTCTTGAGGAGCGAGGTGATGGCGTCGACGTTGCCGGTGCCGACGATGGCGTTGGAGACTTCCTCGCCCACGTTGAGGCGCCGGGAGATGGCGACGAGCTGGGCGGTGAGCGGTGACGCTTGAATGACCGCCTGGAGATCCTCGTCCGTCAGCACCGGCGAGAATTCGAGGACCGGCGTCGCGACGGTCGCCTCGGTATCGGTGGCCAAGGTGAAGACCACGTCGTGGGGCGCGTTCGGCACCGACTTCAGGGCTTCCGAGAGCGCCCGGCGGACGCGCGGCAACTGATCGCGCGCGAGAAGGATGAGCACCTGGTGGATGGTGCGCCAGGCTTTTTCGTGTTCGTCGACGGCGAGGCCGGGAAGCACACGGCCCAAGCGGTCGGCGAGGTCGGAGCGCACGTCGGCGTCATCGTCCGCGGCGAGGAGGAGTGCTGCTTTCGCGGGCGCGGTTTCGTTGACCGCGATGGAGCGGCGCACGACGGTATCGGTGTCGCGGGCGAGGAAGAACAGGATCTCGGGCTCGAGGTCGGCGCGTTCGGCGAGCGCCCGACGCACTTCCACTTCGGGATGGTCGAGAAGATCGCGCGCCTGTTCGTACGTGACCTTCTGCCCGGGCAAGCCGAGCAGATGCTTCAGACGGTCTTTCGCGGGGACGCCGGACATCAGGACTTCGCCGGCGCGTCGGGCGCCACGGTAAAGGCGCCCTTGCCGCCGCGCTTGGCTTCATACATGGCCGCATCGCCGCGGGCGAGCAAGCCGTCGAGCGTTTCCTTGGTGTCGCGATTCCAGTTGGCAATGCCGATGGACATGCCGAGCGGTTTCGCCGGCCCCGCCGAATAGGGCTCGAGGTCTTTCATGCGCGCCAGGAACTGGCCGGCGCGGGTTTTGGCGATGGTGAGGTCGGCGCCCGTAAGCCAGAGGGCGAATTCGTCGCCGCCGAGGCGCGCAATCAGGTCGGTCGGGCGCGTGTGCTGGACGAGGATGTCGCGGACTTTCAGGAGCGCATCGTCGCCGGCCTTATGGCCCTTGGTGTCGTTGACGGCTTTGAAATTGTCGAGATCGACATAGATGAGCGCGCCGAACCCCCCGTCGCGGGTGAGGCGCACAAGGAAGCGTTGGAGGCCGTCGACAAAGGCGCCGCGGTTGAGGAGCCCGGTGAGCGCGTCCGTGCGGGAGATCTTGAGCACGTGCTCATGGTGGGTGAACTGCTCGATGGTGATGCCGACCTGGTTGGCGATATCGCCGATGAGCAGGCGGTCGTCGTCGTTCCAGGTGCCGCGTTCCACCGTGCGCCAGAGGATGACCGCGCCGTTGGACGCGTTCTGATAGCGCGCGGGCGCGGCGAGCACCTGCATGCCGCCCAAGAGGATTTCGGCGGCGGCGGCGCCTTCGCCGATGGTCTTGAGGACGGGTGCGGCTTCGCGCGCCTCGAGGTCGCCGTAGCGGGCCGCGAGCTGAAAGCCCGGCGTCTCGACGTTGAGGGGCGCCTCTTCAGAAAGGGCGCGGAAGATATGGCAGTGCTCGGCGCCCAACCCGCGCGCCAGCGCTTCGGCGGCAACGCCGAGCATGGCTTCGGGGTCTACTTCGTCGCGGAACGCACGAACGATGCGGGTGAGGACGCGTTCACGGTTTCTGACCCGCGTGAGCGTGGCTTCGCGGTCGCGGGTTTCGGTGACGTCGCGGCACACTCCTCTTGCTCCGACCCATTTGCCGTCGCGGGCGATGAGCGGCATGGCCGAGACGATGACGCAGGCGGCGCGGCCGTCGGGACGGCGCAGCCAGAGTTCCTCGTTCTCGACGCGGCGCTTGGTGAGGAAGGGGATCTCGGCGCCGGGCGAATCGGCGACCAGGAGCGCGTGAGGCTCGATGGACATGAGACCATCCGCCGTGTAGCCCAGAGCCCCGCGCGGCGGCACGAAGGCGAAGCGTTCATCCGCGCCGGTTTCCCAGGCGAAGTCGGTGGAGATTTCGATGAAGTCCTTGTAGCGGCGCCGGCTGTCGACAAGGGCCAAGCGCAAACTGTTGTCGAGGGTGAGATCGCGCACGAACAGAAGTGTTCCGCCGCCGTCGCGCAAGGGCACGAGCGTCACCTGGAGATTCTGTTGCTTGCCTTCGATGCCGACGTCGACCATGTCGACGAGGGCGCGGTTGGCGGTGGTGGATTTTTCCGCGGCCGCCTTGAGGCGGTCCATATCCGAAGGCGCGAGACGCGCGGCGAACTCGAGGGCCACGGGATTGGCGGGTTCGATGACGCCGCCCGGCAGTACCCGGAACACGGGCTCCTCGTAGCGCTCAAGAGCGGCGGGAGAAACTTCGAACGATAGGACGCCAGTCTGACCACTGACATCCAACGTCGATGATGAAGCGCCGCGTTCGCGCGCCATACCTTCCCCCACCACTTTCATGCGGCCAACTTCTGTCAGCCTGTTATTCATAAAGGTTACCTGACCAAACTAATTTACGCCAATACGTTGACTCACTCGGTCGAGTAGTTATGTTCGGGCACCCTCGCGCCGCCAGAGCCGTCGAAACAGGAATTCACTATGGATATCAAATCATTACAAGACGCGGTCGAACGCGCGTGGGAGGACCGGAACACCCTTTCGCCCGCCACCCAGGGCGAGGCCCGCAGCGCTGTGGAGACGGCCCTCGACCTCCTGGATGGCGGCACGGTCCGAGTGGCCGAAAAAGGCGCCGGCGGCTGGACCGTCAATCAGTGGCTGAAGAAGGCGGTGCTGTTGGGCTTCCGGCTGAATGACATGCGCCAGATGCCGGGGCTCGCCGGCGCTGCTTATTGGGACAAGGTGGCGCTTAAGACATCCGGTTGGAGCGACGCACAGTTCAAGCAAGCCGGTTTCCGCGCCGTACCGGGCAGCGTCGTACGGCGCTCGGCGTTCGTCGCCCCCGGCGTGGTGCTGATGCCCTCCTTCGTGAACGTCGGCGCTTATGTGGATAGCGGCACCATGGTGGACACCTGGGCGACGGTGGGGAGCTGCGCGCAGATCGGCAAGAACGTGCATCTGTCGGGCGGCGTCGGGATCGGCGGCGTGCTCGAGCCGCTGCAGGCGGGGCCGGTGATCATCGAAGACAATTGTTTCATCGGCGCCAGGTCGGAAGTCGTCGAAGGCGTGATCGTGGAAGAAGGCGCGGTCTTGTCCATGGGCGTGTTCATAAGTGCGACGACCAAGATCGTCGACCGCGCCACGGGAGACATCTTCGTCGGGCGCGTTCCGGCCTATAGCGTCGTGGTGCCGGGCGCGATGCCGGGAAAACCGCTGCCTGACGGCAGCCCGGGGCCCAGCCTTTCCTGCGCCGTGATCGTCAAGCGCGTGGACGCGCAGACGCGCGCGAAGACGTCCATCAACGAACTCCTGAGAGACTAAGTGGGCGCTGTCCCCAATATCGATGCGGTAGAGCTGGCCCGCGAACTGATCAGGCGGCCGAGCATCACGCCCAAGGACGAAGGCGCGCTCGACGTGCTGGTGCGCGCGCTCGAAGGTCTTGGGTTCACATGCGAGCGCATGGCCTTCGCGGATGGGGGCAAACCACAGATCGAGAACCTGTACGCGCGCTTGGGCACCGGCGCACCGAACTTCTGTTTCGCCGGACACACGGATGTGGTGCCGGTGGGCGACGGCTGGACGGTGGATCCGTTCAAGGCCGAGGTGATCGAAGGCCGGCTCTACGGCCGGGGTGCGGCGGACATGAAGAGCGCCATCGCGGCGTTCACGGCGGCGACGTCGCAGTACCTTAAAAAGAACGGAAGCCCGACACCTTCAAATCAGTGGGGCTCCATCAGCCTGCTTATCACGGGCGACGAAGAAGGCGATGCGGTGAACGGCACGGTGAAGGTGCTGGAGAAACTGAAAGCGCGCGGCGAAAAATTGGACGCCTGCGTGGTGGGCGAGCCCACCAATCCCACCAAGCTGGGTCAGATGATCAAGATCGGCCGGCGCGGGAGCCTCACGGGCAAGCTCGTGGTGCATGGGACGCAAGGGCACTCCGCTTATCCGCATCTCGCGGACAACCCGATTCCAAGATTGATGAAGATGCTGGGCGCGCTGATCGAGACGCCGCTCGACAACGGTACAGAGCATTTCCAGCCGTCAACCATCGCCATCACCACGGTCGATGTCGGTAATGCGGCCACGAACGTCATTCCGGGCCTCGCGCGCGCGGGGTTCAATATCCGCTTCAACGATAAACACACGGGCGACGCACTCAGGACGTGGGTGAGGGAGACGTTTGATCGTGCAGTGGGCGACCGCGCGGCCTCCGCCTCCGCCGAGGCTTCGGCGGGACAAGGAGGGCGGCCCCTTTACGATCTCGAGATGTCCGTGTCGGGCGAGAGTTTCATCACCATGCCGGGCCCGCTCACGGATGTCGTGCAAGGCGCAATCAAGAGCGTGCTCGGCGGCGCGGCGGAGCTCTCGACCACCGGCGGCACCTCGGACGCGCGGTTCATCAAGAACGCCTGCCCTGTGTGCGAGTTCGGGATGGTCGGCCAAAGCATGCATAAAGCCGACGAGCACAGCCTCGTCAGCGATATCGAAAGTCTCACCCGCATTTACCTCGCGATGCTCGAGGGATATTTCAAGTAAATGTCCCCCCGGGAAATGGCAGGCGCACTTTACGGTCTCGGCCTCCTGCTCCGGTTCGACGGCCGCGCCTGGGAGTTCTTCGATAAGAGCTTGCGCGGGTTCTGGCTGTCCTTCGCGGCGGCCCTCATCGTGGCGCCGTTTCACTTCACGCATCTGGCGTTGGCCTTCGGGCGAACGCCGACCAACTTGGGCCCTGTTTCTTATGGCATCGTCCAGGCGCTGTCTTACATCCTGACGTGGACGCTATTCCCGTTCGCCATGATGTATGTGTCGCAGATTCTGGCGCGCGGTAGCCGCTATTACTGGCAGATGGTGCCGTACAACTGGTTCCAGTTGCCGGTGGCGCTTACGCTCGCGGCCCTCGGCCTGCTGAACGATTTTGGGATCATTCCGCTCGACGCCTATCGGTTCGCGAGCCTTGTCGCCATGGTGATCGTCGCAGTTTACACCACCTTCATCGGTGCGGTGGGTTTGCGCATCCCCATCGGCACCGCGATGAGTCTGGTGGTGCTCGATTATGCGCTGACGTTCTTGGCCGGTGCGTTGATCGCGAAGATCGGGACGTAATACACATTGTCATCGCCCGACTTGATCGGGCGATCCATGGATCAAACACATGACTGGCGTTTGTTGATGAATGGATTGCCCGCCTAAAGCGGGCAATGACAGATTAGGTTGGGTAGCGAACCCGCGTCAGGTAAAGACCTTCCGGCGGAGCCGTGGGTCCCGCGGCAGCGCGGTTCTTCGCGGCGAGCGCATCAGCTACATCGCGCGCGGTCCATTTGCCTTCGCCCACCAGCTTGAGCGTGCCCACCATATTGCGGACCTGGTGGTGCAGGAACGAGCGGGCGCGCGCGGTGACGACGATCACATCGGCTTGCCGTGCGACGTCCAACTGGTCGAGGGTTTTCATCGCAGAGTCCGCCTGGCACTCGGCCGCGCGAAAACTGGTGAAGTCGTGATGGCCGATGAGGGTTTGCGCGGCCGCATGCATCGCCTGTGCGTCGAGCACGGGGCCCACCCACCAGACGCGGCCCGCATCAAGGGCGGGGCGGGCCGGCCGGTTGATGATGCGGTATTCGTAGGCGCGCTCGACCGCCGAGAACCGCGCGTGAAACTCCTCGCCGACTTTTTCCGCGGTGAGCACCGCGATGGGATGCGGGCGGAGATGCGCGTTGAGCGCGTTGACCACGACGTGCGGGCTATCGTCGCGCGGAAGATCGACGTGGGCCACCTGGCCGAGGGCGTGCACGCCCGCGTCGGTGCGCCCTGCCCCGTGGACGACGGTGTTCACCTGGCAATAGCCGCGGACGGCGTCTTCGAGAGCAGCCTGAACCGAGGGACCGTTGTCCTGGCGCTGCCAGCCCACGAAAGGCGAGCCGTCGTATTCTATGGTGAGTTTGAAGCGGGGCATCTCGGAGTGTTCAAATCGCGAAAAAGGGGTCAGACACGAAAAACACGTCTACCGTGGCCACGACTAAGAGTCTTCGTAGTTATTCGTATCTGACCCCATTTTCGCTCGCGCCCGTGGGCGGCGAGGCTCTAGGCCAGAATCGTCGCGTGGGGTTCGGGGCTGCGGGTGCCGTGGGCCGACAGCCATTCCTCGGCGAGGATCGCCCAGCGCTCGTGGTCGCACCAGACGCCGCCGATCTTGAGGAAAGCGGGCGAAAATCCCTCCTGGCGAAAGCCGAGGCGCTTGATGAGCCCAAGGGAGTTGGCGTTGGCGGGCTGCACGTTGGCTTCGAGGCGATGGAGTTCGAGCGCCGTGAAGGCGTGATCGAGCACCAGCGCGAGGCCCTCGGTCATATAGCCGCGGCCGGCGAACATCGCGGCGCCGTAGTAGCCGAGCGAGCCGCAGCGGAAGCCGCCCATGACCACGTCGTTGATATTGATGACCCCGGCGAGCGACGCGTCTTCGTTGCGGTACACGAGAAAGCCGAAGGCGCCGCCGCGCTCCAGGCGATCGAGATAGGCGCGATACCGCCGTTCGTCGGTGGCGGGATAGACCCAAGGCTCGTGAAAGGCGCGGGACGCGGTGGTCATGGCAACGAATTCGTCCTCCTGCTCCTTGGACGGAGTAATCAGGTGGACCTGCTCGCCGCGCACGATGACTTTCGGCCGTCGTCCGAACATACTTAACCTCTTGAAGACGTAGTTTAGGCGAGCGCGGTTCCCTTGGGCAACGCATAGCCCCTGAGGAAGGCGCCGGTGGGCGCCGGCCCTTTGCCCGCCCGCTGGACGGTGAGAAGGCGGACGGCGCCGCCCTGGCAGGCGACGGTGAGGCGATCGTCGAGGGCCGTGCCGGGGTCGCCGGATCCTTCGCTGAGCTCGGCCGTCAGGACCTTGATGCGCTCGGATCCTCTTTCGCCTTTGGGCGCAAACCAGGCCCCCGGAAAAGGCGAGAGGCCGTGGATGTGGCGCAGCACCTCGCGCGCGGGACGGGCGAAGTCGATATGCGCCTCGGCCTTGTCGATCTTCGCGGCATAGGTGACGCCTTGCTCGGGCTGCGGCACCGGAAGGAGTCGTCCTGCCTCGAGCGCATCGATGGATTCAACGATGAGGCTGGCGCCAATGACGGCGAGGGCGTCGTGGAGCATCTGTGCCGTGGTGGCGTCGTTGATCGGCGTCTCGCGGGTCATGAGCATGGCGCCGGTGTCGAGGCCCGCGTCCATCTGCATGATGGTGACGCCGCTTTTCTTGTCGCCGGCCATGATCGCCCGCTGAATGGGGGCCGCGCCTCGCCATCTTGGAAGCAGCGACGCATGGATGTTGAGGCAGCCGAGGCGCGGCGCATCGAGGATGGCTTGGGGAAGAATGAGGCCGTAGGCGGCGACCACCGCCGCGTCGGCGCTGTGCATGCGGAAGGTCGCCTGGGTCTCGGGTTGCTTGAAGCTCTTGGGTGTGTGGACGGGAATATTGTGCGACATGGCGAAGGTCGCGACGGGGCTGGGGCGGAGCTGCTGGCCGCGGCCGGCGGGACGCGGCGGTTGCGAATAGACCGCGACAATGTCGTGATGCTCGGCAAGACGCGCGAGCGCCGTGACGGAGAATTCCGGAGTGCCCATGAAGATGAGGCGCATTGGGTTAGCCTACGACCACCGAGTCCGCGAATTTGGGGTCAGACTCCAATTCGCCCGCAAACAGTATTCGTGTTTCGAGAGTCTTCAAGCGAATGGGAATCTGACCCCAAATTCGCCCTGCGCTCCGCTGCTCACCCCACTTCGACCGGGTGGCGCTTCGCGGACATTTGCTCGAACTTTTTGATCTTGGTCAGGCGCTTGATGATCATGTTGCGCTTCAGGGCCGAGAGGTGATCGACAAAGAGCACGCCTTCGAGGTGGTCCATCTCGTGCTGGATGACCACGGCGAGAAGACCGTCGGCGTCCAGGGTGCGGATTTCGTTCTGCTCGTCGATGTAGCGGACCTTGATGGACGCGGGCCGCGTCACCTCTTGATACTCCTCGGGGAGCGACAAGCAGCCTTCTTCGTGCAGCTTGGTCTCCTCGGAGGCCCAGACGATCTCGGGATTGGCCATCTTGAGCGGACGCGGCTCTTCTTTCTCGCGGGCCGGATCCACCACGATGATGCGCTTCAAGACACCGACCTGCGGGGCGGCAAGCCCGACGCCGGGCGCCTCGTACATGGTCTCGAGCATGTCGTTCATGAGCTTGGCGGTCGCGGCGTCGACGCGCTCGACCGCCGCGGCGCGTTTCTTCAGCCGGGGATCGGGTGCGACGATGATGTCCAGGAGCGCCATGATGGGGGTGAAATAAGGCCAGGAGCCGGGGGCGTCAACGCAAAACGACCCCCTCCTTCCCTCCCCCTTTTAGGGGGAGGAATAAAGGGAGCGAAAGGCGCTACTGCGTTACACGCGCCGTGTATTCCAGCACGGTCTTTCCCTTGGCGGGGACCTCGAGGGTCCAGAGGGCGGAGCCCGCATCCGGCTTGGTGTGCGCGTGGGACTCCTTGGCGATTTCCCAGGAGCCGGGGATCGGTTCGATCACGCGCACGGTGACGGGCCGGGATTTCGCGTTGCTGACGGTGACACGCCAGGTGGTGAGCGTGATGTTGTCGGTGGCGCGGACGTAATTGAGCTGCTCGCGCTGGACGGGCACGTCGAAGTCGTTGCCGAGGTTCAAGCTGATGTCGCCGCCGGCGGCCGTGTGCTGGATCGTGTCCTCGCCCATGAACTGCGGCGCGCCTTCGGCATCCTGACCGTAGACGCGCACGATGCCTCCGGGCAGAGGCGTGCCGAGCTTGGCCGCGGTCGTGTTGGTGAAGGTGAGCTCGATGGCGGCGCGGGCCTCCTGAGGCTGCCCCCGCATCTGCTGCATATAGAAGTGCGGCTCGGACCGCACAGTCAACTGACGCCGCACCGGAATCGCTTGGGCGTTGAGAAGGCCAAGCTGTTTGGTTTCGAAGGGGCCGAGGCTGGTGAGCTTCGGGATGGTGTAGACGTGCGTCGCGAGGGAGGCCGTGGGCGCGATGCTGCCTGCGAAGGACTGCGCCATGGCCATATCCGCCGCTTCGGCCTTATAGGCGCGCATGGGCATGGGTGGCGGCGCCGGCCGACTGCGATTCACGTCGCCCGCGATGAGCTTCATCTTGGCGTTCGGGAAATTGGTGCCGGTGGCGTTGGTGACCGTCGCCCAGGCGAGGAGATCCATGCGCCCGCTGTCGGAGTCGTATTGCGCCACGTAGTCGGGCCGCCACGCGAGGCCCCCGGTAAGATAGCTCAACTCGGCCTCCACATCCTGGGCGCCCTTGCCCGTCACGGACATGATGAGGGCCGGCCGGGCGCGAGTGCCCGCGGGCAGGCTGTCGAACACAAGGCGGCCTGGATGATTGGTGTGGATCTTGCCGTTGATCTCGAGCACCAGGCCGTCGTTGATGCTGAGCACGCGGGCGCGCTCGGTGATTTCGCGGCCGTTGCCGGGATTGACGGAGATCACGGAGACCTCGCCGCCCACGGCGCGCTCGAGGAGCTTCTGCGGCGTCAGCACATCGAAATTGAAGATCTGCTCGGTGACCCGTACGGCGTCGCCCTTCAAGACCTGGAGGAAGGCGGTTTCCGCCTGCAGCTCACGCGGCACGCCGCCCATGACGAGCTGCGCCGATGCCCCCGGGAGCTTGAACGACCGCCGCTCGCGCACCATCGCGAAATTATTCCCGTAAATGGTGAGGTCGGCGTTGCCGGTGGCGGCGGGAACTTCAACGACCTGGGCGACGGTTTGCGCCAGCGCCGTGGAGGAGGCGAGCGCGAGGGTGACAGCGAGGATGCAACGCGAGAGAGTCATGAGAGAGCCGTTCTAGTTAAGGAGCGAGTGGCCGCGGGGGCGGAATTCATCTAGATTCGCGAGGGATGATGGCACGGTTGAGGCAAGCTGCACATTGCAAGCCTGCAACAATTCGCGGCCAAAAAGCGTGATGGAACGGGGACTTAACGAATGGATGCGGATACCGCTAGCGTTCTCGGCCTTGCGATTTTCGTCGGCGCGTTCGTGGTCATGTACGCCCTGCGTACCATGAAGAAGGACGACGGCCCGGACGTGAACCACCTTGCCGACACCGCGGCGCGTCTGGTCGAAGCACAAACGATGCTCGCGGGCCGCCTCGCGCAGATGGCCGACAGTCAGACGGCCGCGCAGGCGCGCATGGCCGAGCAGCTACAGGCGCAGGAGAACGTCGTGCGCACGTTGCTGGACGAGCGTCTGGCGGACGTCTCGCGCAAAGTGGGCGAAAATCTCGAGAAGAGCAGCACCAAGAACACCGAAGCGTTGGGCGCCCTGTCCGAGCGGCTGGCGGTGATCGATGCCGCGCAGAAAAACATCACCGAGCTTTCAGCGGAGGTGGTGGGCCTACAGGACATTCTTTCGAACAAGCAGGCCAGAGGCGCCATCGGTCAAACCCAGATGGAAGACCTGGTGCGCAATATGCTGCCGAGCAACGCCTACGAGTTCCAGGTGACGCTGACCAACGGCAAGCGCGCCGACTGCGTCATCCGCCTGCCGAATCCGCCGGGTATGATCGCGGTGGACTCGAAGTACCCGCACGAAGCTTTCCTCGCGCTGTGCGCGGCGCCGGACGAACGGGCGCGCGCCGCGGCGGAACAACAGTTCCGGGGCGATGTCTTGAAGCATATCAAGGACATCGCCGAGAAATATATCGTGCCCGGCGAGACGGCGGATTCGGCGATCATGTTCGTCCCCGCGGAATCGGTGTTCGCCGAGCTGCACGACCGCTTCCCGCAAGTGGTGGAAGAAGGATTCCGCCGGCGGGTTTATATCGTTTCGCCGACGACGCTGATGGCGACGCTGAACACCATCCGCACCATCCTCAAGGATGCGCGCATGCGCGAGCAGGCGCATGTGATACAGACCGAGATCGGCAAGATGATGGAAGACGTGAAACGTCTCGATACGCGCGTTACGGCGCTAGGGACTCACTTCGACCAAGCGCTTAAGGACGTTACGGAGATTCGCACCTCCACCGGCAAGATCGTGAAGCGCGGGCAGGAGATCGAGAACATTCCCCTCGAGAAGGACACCGCGCCCGCCATCCAAGGCGACAATGTCACGCAGCTGCGGGTGATCGCGGAGTAGCTCTAGCGCACCTGTAACGCCACAGCGACCGGCAGCCGCGCGGCGCGGGCGGCGGGCAAAAGCCCGCCCAGGGCACCGACGGCGAGAGCCCAGAGAATGCCGGTGGTCAGCACCGGCCCACTGACGGTCAAGGGGAACACCAGCTGGGTGAAGTTGGCGCCGAGGGTGCTGACGGCGTTGCCGTTGAAAAAGAGCCAGGCGAGCAGAGCGCCGACCGCACCGCCCGCGAGCGCCAGCAGTAATGCTTCCAGCAGCACTGAGACCATGACCGACGCGGATCCGAAGCCGATGGCGCGTAAGGTCGCGATCTCCACCGTGCGCGCGGCAACGGCGGAGTACATGGTGTTGAGCGCGCCAAACAAAGCGCCCACGGCCATGATGCCGCCGACGAAATAGGCGATGAAGAAGAGCACCTGGCTCAGCTGCCGTGACTGGGAGGCGTAGTAGTCGGGCTCACGGCGCACGTCCAGCCCAAGGGTCGGATTGCTAGAGACCCAGGCCTTCAGCGCGTCGAAGGCTTCCGGGCTTTCCAGCATCACCGACATGGCCTGGAAGCCGGGACGGCGATAGGCAGAGGCGATCGACTCCGCGTCGGCCATGATCTCCGATTCATGCGTGTCGCCGTTGCTCGTGAAGACGCCGACGACGGTCCACTCGGTGCCGCGGATGTTGATGCGGTTGCCGATCTCGAGGCCCTGGAACTGCGCGTGCGCCGATTTGCCGACGATGGCTTCATAGACGGAGGGCTGGAACGCGCGGCCCTCGACGATCTGCATTTCCGGCCTGAGGGCGAAGACCGCTTCGCCGACACCGCGCAAGGCGACATTGGCGGCGTCGGTCTGGCCCTTCTTGGGCAGATTGACCATCACAAGCAGTTCAGCCGAAGCGATCGGCCGCCCGTCGCTGTCCTTCTTGATGCCGGGACCATCGCTCAAGGTCACCGCCGCGCTGCGGCTCATACCGCTTTCCAGCTCCGAGTTGGCGGCGCCGCGCAAGATGATGGCGCGGTCGGCCCGGCCGGTGCCGGCGACGGTGGACTGGAAGCCCGACGCCATGGCCAGAACCGACACCAGCACGGCCACCACGCCGGCCACGCCCACGACCACCACGAGGGAGCTCCAGAACCGCTGCCACAGATTGCGGAGGTTCATGAATGAGATTGCAGTGATCTGATCGAGCGCGCGCATGGGAGGACCTTACCGGCGCAATGCGTCGATGATCGTCAGGCGCGAGGCCAAGATCGCAGGCGGCAGGGCCGCGACAACGGCCAAAGCCGCCGCAATGGCGGTGCCGAGGACGATGACGTCGGCGGGCATTTTGGCGACACCGATAAATGCGCTGAGGGCGGGGAACATGGCCGTCGCCACGCCGAGGCCTATAAGGGCGGCGACGACGCAGAGGATCACCGACTCCACCAGCACCAGCGTAACCACGCCTCTATCGGTGAAGCCTAAGGTCTTCAGCACCGCGAGCTCGGGCACGCGTTCGCGGAACGACTGCATCATGGTATTGCCCGTGAGGAACAGGAGCGTGAACAACACCGCGCCGACGATGGCGGTCACGATCATATTTATGTCGCCGACCTGCTTGAGATAGGACTGCGTGTTTTCCTTCTCCGTCTGGGTTTTCGTCTCCGCCGGCGAGTTGGCGAAAAGGGTGTCGACGGCGTCACCGATGCGGGAGGCGGCCGCGGGATCGCCGATGCGCAGGATGTACCACCCGACCATGCCCTTACCGAAGGCGCGAGATTCGTCGAAGTAGTCGGCGTTCAGGAAAAAGAATTGCGTTTGGCCCGGGTCGGTCGCGTGGTCGAAAATACCCACAACATCGAAGGCCCAGTCGTTGGTGCCGCCCGCTTGCGGCCAAATGGCGGACGTCAGCGGGACCCGATCACCGATCTTCCAACCGTAGCGGCGCGCGAGCTCGGAGCCGATGACGGCGCCGGTCCGCGTCGTCTTCATGACCTGCATTTGTTCTGGCGCGAGGATTAGCTCGGGAAAGAGAGCGAAGTAGCGCTCGACATCGGCGGCAAAGGAAAAGATGACATTGGTCTTCTCCTGGTAGTAGCCGCCGAACCACGAGGCATAGGCGACACCCGTCACGCCCTCAACGCTTTCGAGGCGCTGCATGTAGGACATAGGCAGCGGCTCGATCATGCTGATGTTGCTGGCCACATAGAGGCGATTGACGTTCGCGCCCTGGATGGCATTGGAGAACGCCGAGTTCACGCCCTGCAGCATCCCGAAGAGGATAAAGGCGACGAGGATCGACAGGAACGTGAAGGCCGTGCGCGTGCGATTGCGCCACAACCCGGCCCAGAGGAGCGGAAGGTATTTCATGCCGTTTGCCCGCGTTTACACGTGCGATGTGGTTGGGTACCGCGCACGACGAATGACACTATGCTTCCCCCGCGCCACTTGCGTCCCGCAACACTAGCTCAAGGGCAGCGGGACGAACATCCACCATCTCCGGAGTCGACCGATACGAAAAAGCCGGACCCCAAAGGGGCCCGGCTTTCTCTTTGTCGATAAAACTAAGTTAGTAGGCCGAGCGGGCCGCGGGGCGCGGCGCGCCGCGTTCGACGTCGGGCGGAACCTCGACACTGACCGTCCGGGTTTCGCCGGAGCGGCCCGGGAACTCCTGGAAGATCGCGTCCAGAATATAAGGCATCACCGGCTCGATCTGGCCGTTGAGGCCGGAGCTGACGGCGCGGCCTTCGAACACCCGTTCCTTGCGCTCGGAGTTGTAGGTGGCGGCGCGGAAGACATTCACTTCAACCCGGCGCGTGAAGAGCTGGCGCGTTTCGACGTCGTAGCGATCATCCCAGAACGGGTCGTAGCCCATATAGCCGAAGGGACCGCGGCCCCAATAGGGTCCGTAGCCGTAGCCGAACCCGAAGCCCATGCGGGGGCCGAAGCCCGAATAGCGCGTGCGCACGTCGGCGCTGGGGCCGTAGACGGCATAGCGCAGTGTGACGACGTAGTCCGCGGCCGTGGGGCCGGCGCTGCCGGTGTACTGCTTGAGGCCGAGCGTTGAGAGGCGCTGGTTCATCTGGTCGCCGAACTGCTTGAAGGCGAAGCTCGACTCCTGATCTTCATCCAGCGCGACGATGGCAAAGGTGCGGCCCTGCGGCGCTTCGGTCAGAGCGTGATAGCGCGTCACATCGGACGTGACGAATTTCGTGGATGCACAGCCGACGAGCGCGAGAAGCGCGACCGCAGCGGCGAAAACTGTTCTCAACATTACCTACCTCCAGAAAACTGCACCCGGACCCGCGAGGCGGGAATTCTCGGCGCACAGCACGTGACTGTTCATCTTAGAAGATATGGATGAATTATGGCACAGGCGTGACGCGGGCAGGTTGAGAATTTGAAAGTTGTGGAGCGTTAGACCGGGCGGCGGGCGGTGAGCGCGGCGGCGATAGTACCGTCGTCGAGATAGTCGAGCTCCCCACCTATGGGCATCCCATGGGCGAGGCCGGAAACTATTGTGTTGGTGCCGCCGAGGCGCTCGGCGATGTAGTGGGCGGTAGTCTGGCCGTCGACCGTGGCGGCAAGGGCGAGGACGATTTCTTTGACCTCGGTCGCTTCGGCGCGAGCGACCAGCCTGTCAATGCGAAGGTCGGCGGGGCCGATGCCGTCCAAAGGCGAAAGCAGGCCGCCGGTGACGTGATAGCGGCCCTTGAACGCCCGGGTCCGCTCGAGCGCCCACAGGTCGGCAACGTCCTCAACCACGCAAATGAGCGCGGGATCGCGCCGGTGATCGTTGCAGATGGTGCAGGGATCGGTGCTGTCGAAGTTGCCGCAGCGCGAGCAGATCTTCACGGACTCGGCGGCTGCGGAGAGTGTCTGCACCAAGGGCTCGAGCAGAGACTCGCGGCGCTTTATGAGCGCCAGCGCGATGCGCCGCGCCGAGCGGGGCCCGAGGCCCGGCAGTTTAGAAAGCTGCCGGATGAGCGCTTCGATCTGCGGTCCGGCCATTAGAAAGGTAGCTTGAAGCCCGGAGGCAGCGGCAAGCCGCCGGTGAGTTTGCCCATTTCTTCCGTAGTGTGGCGCTCGACTTTGCCGCGAGCGTCGTTGACGGCGGCGACGATCAAGTCTTCGAGCACTTCGGCTTCCTCAGGCTTCACCAGGACCGGATCGATCTTGATCCGCTTCAGCTCGCTCTTGCCGTTGAGCGTCGCCGTCACCATACCCGCGCCGGAGCTGCCGGTGATTTCGATCTCCGTGAGCTTCTCCTGCATCTCGGACATGCGGGTCTGCATGTCCTGGACTTGCTTCATGATGTTGCCGAGATTCTTCATCGCTTACCTATTTGTCCGCCGGCTTTATTGCTTCAACTACCGCACCGGGGAATGCCTCAAGAATAGATTTCACCAGAGGATCGGCTTTCGCCGCGTCGATTTCCTGGTCGTAGAGCGGGGTCGCGCCACCGGCGTTGGCAACGCTGACGACCCAGCGCTGTCCGGTCCAGGCGGTGAGCATCTTGCCCACTTGGCCCGCAAGATCCGACGGCGCAAGGCGGCCGGGTTTGAATTCGATCAGGCCCTGCTCGAAGCGCACCAGATGCACATTGCGGTGAAGGTGCGTGGAGAGCACGGCTTCGCGCTTAGCCACAAAGAGCTTCACCACTTCGGCGAAGGATTGCGGCTGCGGTTGAACTTGAACCTCGGCCGTGGGCTGAGGCGCCGCGACCGCGTGCGGCACATGGTCGGTGGCGACCGCGGTGGCGGTCATGCTCGGCCGCGGAGACGGCCGCACCGGCGCGGCGGCAGGCGCGCGGGCGGCGACCGCGCCGCCGCTTTCAAGGGCCTTCACCGCGTCCGCGGGCGTCGGCAGATCGGCGGCGTAAGCCAAGCGTACCAGCACCATCTCGACCGCCTGCAGCGGCATCGGCGCGGCGCGCGCTTCGCTCAAGCCCTTGAGCAGCATCTGCCACGCGCGGGTGAGCACGGCCATGGTGAGCTTTTCCGACATCGCGACGCCGCGGGTGCGTTCGTTTTCCGCGAGCGCCGGATCGGCCGCGCCGTCGGGGGCAACCTTGAGACGCGTGAGCCAATGCACGAGTTCGAGCAGGTCCTGGAGCACCACCACCGGGCTTGCGCCGGCGGCGTATTGGTTAGCAAGAATGTCGAGGGCGGTTTTCACATCGCCCGTCATCATCGATTCCAGGAGATCGAATACCAGCGCGCGGTCGGCGAGACCGAGCATATCGCGCACGGCGGACTCGGGCACCGTCTTTCCGGCGGCCTGGGAAATAGCCTGGTCGAGGATGGAGAGACCGTCGCGGGCCGAGCCATCGGCGGCGCGGGCGATGAGGGCAAGCGCGCCCTCGTCCACCGACGCGCGTTCCTGCTTGGTCACCTCGGCGAAGAGTTTCTGCAAGGTGGCGCTTTCGATGCGGCGCAGGTCGAAGCGCTGGCAGCGCGAAAGGACCGTCACCGGAACCTTGCGGATCTCGGTGGTGGCGAAAATGAACTTCACGTGCTCGGGCGGTTCTTCAAGCGTCTTCAGGAGCGCATTGAATGCCTTCTCGGAGAGCATATGCACTTCGTCGACGATGTAGATCTTGAAGCGCGCGGAGACGGGCCGATAGCGCACGCCTTCGAGAAGCTCGCGGATATCGTCGATGCCGGTGCGGCTCGCGGCGTCCATCTCGAGCACGTCGACATGGCGATCTTCGGAGATGGCGGTGCAGTGAACGCAGGTTCCGCACGGCGTCGGCGTCGGTCCGCCCTTGCCGTCGACACCGACGCAATTGAGGGCGCGCGCGATGAGCCGCGCGGTGGTGGTCTTGCCGACGCCACGCACGCCCGTGAGCATGTAGCCATGGGCGAGACGCCCCGACGTGATCGCGTTCGTGAGGGTGCGGACAAGCGCATCCTGGCCGACGAGCTGGCCGAAGGTGGTGGGGCGGTATTTGCGGGCGAGGACCTGGTATTCCGCGGCGGAGTCCGTGGACGGCTTATCGGTCACGGGCTGATCCATAGGGTCCTGGGCGGTCCAGAGCTCGGGCGGGGCGGGAAAGGGTGAGAGACTGGACGACGACCCGAACCGAAACTCGTTACGGCTGCTTCCTTCCGGACCTGACCGGGTTGGCGAGGGATCCGTCCATCGCCAGCCTCTCGAGGGGCACTATATCAGATGACAGAGCGCCGGATGCAAGGCCTGCAAAAAGCCTCACAACTTATTCGCGCAACAGGCTTTTTTTGATTGCCAGGCCAGGGCGGACGGCTCAAAAGGACCCCATATCGCCCGCCGCCGGACAGTCTATCTAAGGTATACTCGCAAAGACCCATGAACGTGATCAGCCCCGATTCAACCGCCAAGCATGGTCGCCCCAAGCCCGTCGTCCTCGCCATCCTGGACGGATGGGGGCACCGGGTCGAAAAGACCGACAATGCGATCGCGCTGGCCACTCTGCCCACCTGGAACCGGCTGCTGGCCACCTGCCCCCACAGCGTCGTGGAAACCAGCGGCCTCGACGTGGGCCTTCCGCCGGGACAGATGGGGAATTCCGAAGTCGGCCACATGAATATCGGCGCAGGCCGCGTGATGATGCAGGACCTGCCGCGTATCGACGCGGCTGTGGCGGACGGCAGCATCGCGAAGACCCCGGCGCTCGTGGAATTTATCGCCAAGATGAAGGCCTCGGGCGGCACCGTGCATTTGATCGGGCTGGTTTCGCCGGGCGGCGTACATTCGCACATGGATCAGATGGCGGCGCTTGCCCGCCTCATCGACACGGCCGGCGTTCCGGTGGCCATCCACGCGCTGCTCGACGGCCGCGACACACCGCCGTCCTCCGGCCGCGGCTTCATGGAGACGTTCCAAAAAAATCTCGGCGGTCTTGCGCGCACGAAAGTCGCGACCGTGGGCGGACGCTATTACGGCATGGACCGCGACAAGCGCTGGGACCGGGTCGAGAAGGCCTACGTCGCGATGACGGATGCGAAAGCGGTCGTGTTCGCGGACCCGTTGTCCGCCATCCGGGCCTCTTACGACGCCCGCATGACCGACGAGTTCATGCTGCCGGCGGTGATCGGCGACTACCGCGGCATGAAGAACGGCGACGGCGTTCTGATGGCGAACTTCCGCGCCGACCGCGCGCGGCAGATCCTATCTGCCCTGCTATGGCCGTCGTTCGACGGCTTCGCGCGGCCGCGGACGATTGCATTCGCCGCGGCGACGGGGCTGACGGAGTACTCCCAGGCGCACAACAAATTCATGACGGTGATGTTCCCGGCCGAAGCCGGAGGGCGCACGTTGGGTCAGGTGCTGAGCGAGGCCGGCCTCACGCAGCTGCGCATCGCCGAGACCGAGAAGTATGCCCACGTCACATTCTTCCTGAACGGCGGCTTGGAATCCGAATTCCCCGGCGAAGAGCGCATCCTGATCCAAAGCCCGAAAGTGGCGACTTACGATCTCCAGCCGGAGATGAGCGCGGCGGAGATGACCGACCGGATTGTCGAAGCGATCGAGCACAACCGTTTCGATGCGATCATCGTCAACTACGCGAACGGCGACATGGTGGGACACACCGGCATTCTGGCCGCCGCCATCAAGGCGGCGGAAACCATCGATGCGTGCCTCGCGCGCCTTGAAGCGGCCCTGAAAAAAAGCGGCGGCACCATGCTGATCTGCGCCGACCACGGCAATCTCGAGATGATGAAGGATCCCGAGACGCACGAAGCACATACGCAGCACACGGTGGGCGTCGTTCCGGCGGTGCTGGTGAACGGGCCGGCAAGCGTCGAGCGCCTCAAGGATGGACGCCTCGCCGACATCGCGCCGACAATCTTGGAGCTGATGACGCTGGAGAAGCCCGCCGAAATGACCGGCGCTTCGCTGCTCGTGCGCACGCGCGACTCACGCGGCACAAGCTCCCTTGCGAGCCGTGCGAACGCCTAAGTCTCCGATTCTTTTTCTCGCCGCAGCTCTCGCGGCCGCACCGGCGTTTGCGCAGACGCCCGACCCAGCACAGCTGAAGGCCCTCGAGCAGGACCTCAAGCAAAGCGAAAGCGAGAGCCAGCGTCTGGCGCGGGAAGCCGATGCCGCCACGCGCGCGGTCGAGCGCCTGCGAAAGCAATCGATCGACCTCGCCCGCGAGATCCAGGACCAGGAGTACTCGTTGCTGGTCATGGAAAACCGGATCGCCGACATGGAGGCAAGCTCGGCGCGGGCCGCGGAAACCTTGGAGCGACGCGACGCCCAGATGCGTGAGGCTCTGCTGGCCCTTCAAAGGTTGGCCCTTCGCCCGGCGGACGCCCTGACGCTCAATCCCTTGTCGCCCGACGACGCGGTGCGCACCGCGATCCTTCTGCGCGCGGCGCTGCCGAACATCAAGCAGTCGGTGAACGCGCTCTCGAGCGAGCTTGCGGAACTCTATCGCGTGCGCACCGCCGTGGTGGAGCAGCGCGAAGAGGCCGCAGCGGCCGCCGCTGCGCTGATCGAAAAGCGCAAGCGCATGGAGGCGACGCTGACCGGGCGGTCGGCGGCGCAGGAGAAGATTGCGCTGCGCTCAGGCGAAGCAAACGCGAGAACAAGGAAGCTGGCCCAGGAGGCCGAGGACCTGCGCGCCTTATTCGCAAAGCTTGCCGAAGAAAAAGCGCGCCGCGACGAAGTGACGCGAAAGGTGGCAGCGGAAAAAGCCGCCGCCGAGAAGGCGCTGGCCGCAGCGAAAGCGAAGGAAGACGCCGCCAAGGCCAAAGACGCAGAGGTTGCAACGGCGCGAGTCGCGCCCCCGGCGGCCCCGGCCCTGCCGACGACCGCGGATGAAGTTGCTGTAACCCGCTCATTCGGCAAGGCGCGCGGAACCCTGCCTTACCCCGTCGCCGGCACCCTTTCAGCCAAGTACGGCGAGGCCGCGGACCCCACAGATACCGCCGGATTACGTACAAAAGGCATTACAATCAAAGCCGCGGCAGGGTCGCAGGTGATTGCGCCGTTCGACGGTGTTGTGGCCTTCGCGGGCGCGTTCCGCGGGTATGGGCAACTATTGATCATCGAACATAGCGAGGGATATCATACGTTATTGGCTGGTTTAGGGCGCATCGACGGTGAAGTCGGCCAGCGCGTTTTGGCAGGCGAGCCTGTCGGCGTGATGGCCGGTGGAATGACCGAAAGTGCGGCCGCGTCCTCGCTCTATCTCGAGCTGCGCCGGGACGGTCAGCCCATCAATCCCTTGCCGTGGCTCGCTGATCGCACGGGAAAAGTAGCGAGTAGATGAAGCCCTCTTTTACGAACGGTGTGAATTCCAATGCGCCTTAAATATATCGCCGCCGCCGCGGCCCTCTCGTTCGTCGCCGGCGCCGTCACGGCCCCCTGGCTTCCGAGTTCCGCCGCGGAGAAGGCGACCGGGAAATTCAACGACGACACTTATAAATATCTCGAGCTGTTCGGCGATGTGTTCGAACGCGTGCGCAAGGACTATGTCGAAGAGGTGACCGACCAGGAGCTTCTGGAATCGGCGATCAACGGCATGCTTACCTCGCTCGATCCGCACTCGGGCTATATGCCCGCGAAGAACTTCCAGGAGATGCAAGAGCAGACCAAGGGCGAGTTCGGCGGCCTCGGCATCGAAGTGACCATGGAATCGGGCATCGTGAAGGTGGTCTCGCCCATCGACGATACGCCGGCCAGCCGCGCCGGGATCCAGCCCGGCGATTACATCATCGGCATCGACGGCAAGCCCGCGATCGGGCTTACGCTGCAAGAAGCGGTCGAGAAGATGAAAGGCCCCGTCAATACGGCCATTGTCATCACCGTGCGGCGCGCCGAGGTCGATCCGTTCGACGTGAAGCTGGTGCGCGCCATGGTGCGCGTGCAGTCGGTGAAGAGCCGCGTCGAAGGCGATGCCGCCTATATCGACATCAACCAGTTCAACGAGACGACGCAAGTCGGCCTCGATTCCGCGATCAAGACGCTGAAGGGCAAGCTGGGACCGAAGCTGAAGGGTTACGTCATCGACCTGCGCAACAATCCGGGCGGCCTGTTAGATCAGGCCGTGTCGGTGTCCGACACGTTCCTCGATCGCGGCGAGATCGTCTCGACGCGCACGCGCCACAGCGAAGAGACTCAGCGCTATAACGCCAAGCCCGGCGACCTCACCGAAGGCAAGCCGCTGGTGATCCTGATCAACGACGGCTCGGCGTCCGCATCCGAGATCGTGGCCGGCGCGCTGCAGGATCATGGCCGCGGGATTCTGCTCGGCACCAAGAGCTTCGGCAAAGGCTCGGTGCAGACCATCATTCCGCTCGCCCGCGGCGAGAGCGCGATGCGGCTTACCACCGCGCGCTACTACACGCCCTCGGGCAAGTCGATCCAGGCGACCGGCATCGACCCCGACATCGAAGTGAAGCCGGCCAAGATCGAACCCATTGGCACACCGAGTGCAGGGTTCAGCCGCGCCGAACGCGATCTGCCGGGCGCGCTTCGTAACGAAATTGAAAAGCCGGTGGAACCGTTGGTGACGCCGCCGGCCCTGGGTCCGCAGTCGGGCGCAAAGCCCGCGCCGGACGCCGCCAAGCCTGACACCGCCAAGCCGGGCGCCGATGCGGCGAAGCCCGGCGCGCCGCAGCAGACCGCGGCCGCCAAGCCCGCCGAGCCGGAGGACTACCAGCTCCGGCGCGCCCTCGACCTTTTGCAGGGCATCGCCCTCTATCAGCGCGCCGAGGCGAAGCCGGTCTCGACACCCAACTAAAAGTTCAACATTCTCAATAGAAAGGCCCAGCCGAAGCGCTGGGCCTTTTCTTTTTGGCTTAACAGGCTCTTAACCCGCATTCCCCGGATGAACATTGAGGTTGCAAGGATGCTCTCATCGATTCAGACATAGGTATCAGCAGCTTATGTCGTTGGATCGAGGACAATCATGGCGCACCCAGCGGGTGAAACGGACTCCGGCGCTTCCAGGCTCGATTTCGAC
>CAMDOZ010000009.1 GCA_945903705.1 Fidelibacterota bacterium
ATCGATTAATTCGATCATAGTTCCATAAATAATTCGTTTGTTCGATATATTGAGGCGCCGTAAACCTTTTGGCGTTCCCCGCGTTCTGGGGGCCCAGACTGAAAGGGTCCTTTACCGATGATCCCGCACTTGCCCCGTCCCGCCCGCTCTCATTCAGGCGCCATCGCCCGCACCATGCGCCGCCTGAAGAAGGGCGCCGACGAGGTCGGCCAGGAAAAGGTGAAGCAGCCGAAACGGCCTTCGAACGCCTTCAATGCGCTTCAGGATCTTACGCCGCGCACCGCATTCGCGGGTGCCGCGCCGGATAGCGACTAGATTTTGCGTTGAGCCGTCACGCGACCGGCGGCGATCTCCACCACCACATCGGCGAGACGTTCGACCTCGGACGCAAGGTGCGTCACGTAGAGGATCGGAATTTTGAGTTCGTCCCTGAGACGTTCGATGTAGGGGAGGATCTCCTGCTTGCGCGCTTCGTCGAGAGACGCGAGCGGCTCGTCCATCAGGAGCAGCCGCGGGCTTGCGAGGATCACGCGGCCGATGGCCACCCGCTGCTGCTCGCCGCCCGAGAGCGAGGCAGGGTTGCGCGCGAGGAGATGGCTGATGCCGAGCACATCGACGATATGATCGAGCTCGGCATAGCGTTCCGCCTGAGGCGTGAGGTTGTATCCGTAGAGAAGGTTGGCGCGCACCGCGAGGTGCGGAAACAGACGCGCGCCCTGGAAGATATAGCCGACGCGGCGCTTCTCCGGGGCCAAGTTGATCCGCGCGGCGGAATCATAGAGCACCTGGCCGTCGACGGCGATGCGGCCGCGGGTAGGCGCAAGAATACCGGCGATGAGATCGAGGATGGAGGTCTTGCCCGCGCCGGACGGTCCGAAGAGCACGGTGATGCCGGGCTCAGCGCGAAAGGCGGCGGCGATCTCGAAGGCGCCGCGCGAGGCTGCGATGTCGATATCGAAACTCATGAGAGCCGCACTGTGCGGATGCGCCGCTCGACCCATTCTGCGCCAACGATGGCGACCAGCGAGACCAAGACAGAAAGAATGGCGAGGCGCCAGGCCGGACCGTCGCCGCCGGGAGTCTGGAGAAGACTGTAGATCGCAATCGGGAGCGTCTGGGTTTCGCCGGGGATGTTGGAGACGAAGGTGATGGTGGCGCCGAATTCGCCGAAGCTTTTTGCAAAGGAAAGGATCGCGCCCGCCATGACACCGGGAAGCGAGAGCGGAAGGGTGATGGTGAGGAAAGCCCACCATCGCCGCGCGCCCAGCGTGCGTGCGGCGAGTTCCAGACGGCGGTCGACCGCTTCAATGGAGAGGCGCATGGCGCGCACCATGAGCGGCAGACCCATGATGCCGGCCGCCAAGGCCGCGCCAGTCCAGCGGAAGGCAAAGGTGATGCCCAGCGTCTGTTCGAAGAATTGCCCGAGCGGTCCTTGGCTTCCAAAGAGCATGAGAAGCACAAGGCCGGTGACGACCGGCGGCAAGACGAGCGGAAGCAGGACGAAAGCGTTGACCAGGCTTTTGCCAGGGAACTCGCAGCGCGCGAGGAGATAAGCGAGACCGAAGCCCACGGGCAGGCTGGCCATCATGCTAACCAAGCCCACCTTCACGCTGAGGCGCAGGGCTTCAAGCTCTGCCGGTGTGAGGTCGAACATGGGCGCCGATCACCGCGTTGCGAAGCCGTATTTGCGATAGACCGCTTTGGCGGGTTCGCTGAGGAGAAACGTGTGGAAGGCGCGCGCCGCGGGGCCGTCGTTCTTGGCGATGATCGCAACCGGGTAGGAAATTGGCGGGTGGCTGTTGGCGGGGAAGGTTCCGGCGACGTCGACCTTGCCCGTGAGCGCCGCGTCGGTCGCGTAGACGATACCGGCGGCGGCTTCCTTGCGTTCGACGAAGGTGAGGGCCGCGCGCACGTTGTCGGCGCGCACGACCAAAGGCTCGACGGCCTTCCACGCGCCAAGGAATGTGAGCGCGGCCTGCGCATACCGCCCGGCCGGCACGGCGGTGGGATCGGCGAGCGAGAGCTTGCGCCCCTTGAGCGCGCCGGCGAGATCGAAGTTGGGTCCGATGGTCACGCCGAGACTCTCACCCTTAGGAACGGCGAGAACCAGACTGTTGCCAAGGAATGAGACGCGCGACGTGGCGTCGATCAGTTTCCGCGCGGCGAGATAGTCCATCCATTCCTCGTCCGCCGAGACGAAGAGCGCCGCGGGCGCGCCGTTTTCAATCTGCCGTGCGAGCGCCGAGCTGGCCGCGAAGGAAAAGACCGGGGCGGTGCGTCCGGTCGCCGCATAGGCTTTGCCGACATCGTTCAGCGCTTCAGTGAGACTGGCCGCCGCGAAGACGACAAGCTTGTCCTGCGCCTGTGCAGGCGCGGAGAGAAGAACTAGCAGGACGTGAAGATAGCGCAACATGCGCCAACTATAGCCTCGATATATCCGGGTGGATAGTTCGTAGAGGCGTTAGATAAGGCCCAATTTTCGCAGCTCGCGCTGCATTTCCTTGGTCATCTTGGGGTCGACGAAGGTCTTCTTGCGGGCCTTCTTGATGTCGGGCGGCGCATCGTCGCCTTTGAGGTAACGCCAGCCCTGGAACGCGCGCCGATGGGTCGGCTCCACCAGCACGTGATCGGGACTGAGCTCGATCAGACATTCGGGTTTGCCATCCCGTTTGCGCGTGTGCAGCTTCAAGACCTTCTGGCGCACCATGATATAGCCGCCGATGACCCAGTAGAGCGAACCGCCCTCGATGAGCTCGTCGGCCTGGCGCGGGGCGTTGCGCGTGCGGCAGCGCGGATTGCCGCTGGGGAGCCGCAAGGTTTTCTGGACTTTGATGAGATGCTCGACGTCGTCGATACCTACGGCGAGCTTGATGATGTGGAGCGCCATGGGCTTAAGTAAACGCGCCCGCGCTTTCCGATCAAGTGGCGAACGGCGAGCAGGCCTTCTGGCGCGGCGTACCAATCCGTCGTGCTGACAGAAAAATCCACCGGCAAAGCCGGCCTTTTTAGGTGCGCGCCTTCGCGCGCGGGGTCACAGGACCTTCCCCTGTGGCCCGCCGTTCGCCGATTCATTAACGCGCCGGGCCTATTTCCAGTTGCCTAACCGGCAGGTTGCAAATGGACCGGCGCGGTTCTCCTGACCGCACAGAGGCGCTGGCGTACGGCGGGGCGCGGTTCGCGTTCCTCGCCGTGTTCATAGGCGACGATGTGAAGATGATCGGAAAAGGCGCGCAGGAGTTCGCCGGGGGCTAGGAGGAAATCGGGATTGCGCGGACGGCCCAGCTTTTCGTTGCCCCGGCCGAAGGTCTCGAAGATGAGCACGCCTCCGGGTGCAAGGCTGCGCACCAGATGAGGGAAATGCGGGCGGTGGAGATAGTTCGTGACCACGATGGCGTCGAAGGCTTCGGCAGGAAATGGCCAGGCGCCGGTTTCGAGATCGACGGCGAACACCTCGATCCCGGAGGCATCGGTGAGACCGGTTGTATCAATGTCCGCCGCGGTGACGACATAGCCCATGGCGGACAGGGTGCGCGAATGGCGCCCATGACCCGCGGCCACGTCCAAAACCCGCCCGCCGCGGCGAATCAAGTGAGCCCAGCGGAGCACCCAGGGTGACGGGGCAATAGAAGGGTCCGCAGAACGGTCGAAACTCGGCATCGGGCGAGTATAGACGGGCATTTTCCGGCCTGGAGCCCCCACATTTCGGCAAAGCTGGCCGTGCGCCCCCTGCGTTTGACGGGAGGGGGTCCATCACCTAAGAAAAACCCCAGTTTGATACGATTTCCTTGGGGAGAGACTGTTGGCGACAGGGACAGGTTCAGCACCGACAGGTTCAAGTGGCGCGACGCTGGCGCTTGCGGGCGATTTCCCGGCGGCGAGCGACGAGCAGTGGATGAAGCTCCTGGAGAAGGTGCTGGCGGGCGCCCCGTTCGAGAAGAAGCTTGTCTCCAAGACCTATGACGGCCTCTCCATCCGTCCCCTCTATACCCGCGCCGACTGGGCCTCGCATAACGATCCGTCGGGATTGCCGGGCGGCGCGCCCTTCGTGCGCGGCGGCACGGTGCTTGGGAGCGCGCTCAATGGCTGGGACGTCCGCCAGGCGCACGATCATCCGAACCCTGCCACCGCGAACAAGGAGATTCTCGAAGATCTCGAGAACGGCGTCAGCTCGATTCTCTTGAAGCTCGACGTCGAGGGTAAAACTGGCGTCGCAGTTCAATCGCTCGCCGATCTCGAAAAGACGCTCGACGGCGTCATGCTCGATCTCGCGCCGGTCGTCCTCGATGGTTATCCCTCGCTGGTATTCGCCGCCTACCTGATCAAGCTTCTCGAGAAGCGCGGCCAGACAAAGAACTTCGCCGGCAACTTCGGTCTCGACATCCTCTCGGCTTTTGCGGCGCGCGGACGCATCACCAGCGATCCGGACACGGCGCGCGCGCGGATTTCGGACCTCGCGGTCTACACGGCGAAGAACCTTCCCAAGGCGCGCACCTATCACGTCATGTCGACGGTCTACCATTCGGCCGGCGCTTCGGAGGCTCAGGAGGTGGGTCTGGTGCTTGGCGCTGGTGTCGAATACCTGCGCGCCATGCTTGACGCAGGCCTCGACATCGACGGCGCAACGAAACAGATCGCCTTCACCGTGACGGCGGATGCGGACCTATTCCTGACGGTCGCGAAAATCCGGGCCCTCCGGAAGATGTGGGCGCGGGTGACGGAAGCTTCCGGAGCCAGCGTCGAGAACAGAAGCGCCTCGGTGAGCGCCATCACGGCGCCCCGCATGATGAGCAAACGCGATCCTTGGGTGAACGTGCTGCGTTCGACCGTCGCCTGCTTCGGCGCAGGGATTGCGGGCGCCGACGCCGTGACGGTGTTGCCGTTCGACAGTGCGCTGGGACTTTCCAGCGACCTCGCACGGCGCATCGCGCGCAATACGCATGTGGTGCTTCAGGAAGAGTCGGGCATTGGCAAAGTGGTCGATCCAGCCGGCGGCGCCTGGATGTTCGAGAAGCTGACGGACGAAATGGCGGACAAGGCCTGGGCCTTCTTCCAGGAGCTCGAGCGCCAGGGCGGCATGACCAAAGCGCTGATGGCGGGATTCGTCTCCGCTAAGATCGCGGGCGTACAAGCCGAGCGGGCGAAGAACCTCGCGCGCCGCAAGGATCCCATCACCGGGGTCAGCGAATTTCCGAACGTGCATGAAGCACCGGTGAAGACGCCGGTTGCGGGGCCGAAGAAGGCAGCACCTCCCGCCGGCAAGACTTTGACCTTCCCGGCGCCGGGTGGCGGCAAGCTCATGGAGGCCTTTGTCGCATCGGCGGCCGAGCCGGTTTCCAGCTACGTCGCCGCATTGAAGGGCGGCACGGGAGCTTCCATCACGCCGTTCCCCGACCTTCGTCTCGCGCAGGACTTCGAGCGGCTCCGCGATGCCGCCGACGCCTTCAAAGAGAGCTACGGCCAGCGGCCCAAAGTATTCTTGGCCGACATCGGCACCATTGCCGAGTTCACTGCGCGCGCGACCTTCGCCAAGAACTTCTACGAAGCGGGCGGTTTTGAAGCCGTGGCCGGCGCGGGCGGATATGACGCGGCGGATATTGCCAAGGACTTCAAGACGAGCGGCGCGAGTTTCGCAGTGATCTGTTCGACCGACGCTGTATATGCGGAGCACGCCGCGAACCTTGCCAAGGCGCTGAAGGACACCGGCGCCGTTACCGTGCATCTTGCCGGCCGCGGCGGCGACCTCGAAGCCGCACTCAAAGCCGCGGGTGTCGACGATTTCATTTTCATGGGTTGCGACGTGCTGGGCGTTTTGAACGCGCTGCACACCCGCGCGGGCAAGTGAGGACGCAGTCATGAACAAAGTTGCCGGCAAGATCCCGAACTTCGCCGACGTCAGCCTCGCCTCGACGTCCAACTCCGGCGGCCTCAATGCCGCGGAGTGGGAGAAGAAGGCGAGCGCGGCGGCCGGCGGCGCGTTGGACACGCTGACCTGGGAAACGCCGGAAGGCATTCCGGTGAAGCCGCTCTATTCGAGCGCCGACCTCGAAGGCCTCGACTTCCTCGACACGCGCCCCGGGATCGCGCCGTTCCTGCGCGGGCCCTATCCCGCCATGTACGTGACGCAACCCTGGACCGTGCGCCAGTACGCGGGCTTCTCCACGGCGGAGGATTCCAACGCCTTCTACCGCCGCAACCTCGCGGCCGGACAGAAGGGCCTGTCGATTGCGTTCGACCTCGCCACGCACCGCGGCTACGACAGCGACCACCCCCGCGTGGTCGGCGATGTGGGCATGGCGGGTGTCGCGGTGGATTCCATCTACGACATGCGCACCCTGTTCGACGGCATCCCGCTCCACCAGATGAGCGTGTCCATGACCATGAACGGCGCCGTGCTGCCGGTGCTGGCGCTCTATATCGTCGCGGCGGAAGAACAAGGCGTGAAGCCCGCGCAACTTCAAGGAACGATTCAGAACGATATTCTGAAAGAATTCATGGTGCGCAACACCTACATCTTCCCGCCCGCGCCGAGCATGAGGATCATCTCGGATATCTTTTCCTACACCTCACAGCATATGCCGAAATTCAATTCGATCTCGATCTCCGGCTATCACATGCAGGAAGCCGGTGCGACCGCCGACCTCGAACTCGCCTACACCCTGGCCGACGGCGTCGAATACGCGCGCGCAGGAATGAAAGCCGGCCTCGGCATCGACGCCTTTGCGCCAAGACTTTCGTTCTTCTGGGCCATTGGCATGAACTTCTTCATGGAAGTGGCCAAGATGCGCGCGGCGCGCCTCTTGTGGGCGAAGCTGATTAAGCAATTCGATCCCAAGAGCGACAAGTCGCTGGCGCTTCGCACACACTGCCAGACCTCGGGCTGGTCTCTCACCGCGCAGGACGTTTACAACAATGTGGTGCGTACCTGCGTTGAAGCCATGGCGGCGACGCAGGGCCATACCCAGTCGCTGCACACCAACGCCTTCGACGAGGCTCTCGCGCTGCCGACGGATTTCTCGGCGCGCATCGCCCGCAACACCCAACTCTTCATCCAGCAGGAAACCGGGACTACGCGCTCGGTCGATCCGTGGGGCGGAAGTTATTATGTCGAGCGCCTGACCTATGAGCTGGCCAATAAGGCCTGGGCGCATATCCAGGAGGTCGAGGGCCTCGGCGGGATGACGAAGGCGATCGAAGCGGGAATCCCGAAACTCCGCATCGAAGAGGCCGCCGCCCGCACCCAGGCGCGCATCGATGCCGGACGCCAGACCGTGGTCGGCGTTAACAAGTACAAACTGACCGAGAAAGAGGACATCGACGTCCGCAAAGTGGATAATAGCGCCGTCCGCGGCGCGCAGATCGCGAAGCTGAAGAAGCTCAAGGCCGAGCGCGATCAGAAAACCGTGGATGCGGCGCTCGCCGCCCTGACCGAAGCGGCGAAGACAGGCACGGGCAATCTGCTCGCGCTGTCGGTGGACGCAGCCCGGGCGAAAGCGACGGTGGGAGAAATCACCGACGCGCTGGAGAAAATCTATGGACGTCACGTGGCCGAGATCCGTTCGATCTCGGGTGTCTATCGCAAGGAAGTTGGTGCTGCGAACGTGGATAAGGTTCTGAAGATGGTCGAAGCCTTCGCCGAGAAGGAAGGCCGCCGCCCACGTATCCTGATTGCGAAGATGGGCCAGGACGGCCACGACCGCGGCCAGAAGGTGATCGCGAGCGCGTTCGCCGACCTCGGTTTCGATGTGGATATCGGGCCTCTGTTCCAGACGCCCGGCGAAGCCGCCAAACAGGCGGTAGAGAACGACGTGCATATCATTGGCGCCTCGTCCTTGGCCGCCGGTCACCTCACGCTGGTCCCGGCCCTGAAGGCCGAGCTCAAGAAGCTGGGCCGCGAGGACATCATGGTGGTGGTGGGCGGCGTGATTCCGCCGCAGGATTTCGACGAGCTCTATAAAGCGGGCGCGGCGGCGATCTTCCCGCCGGGCACGGTGATCGGCGAGGCCGCCGTCGGCCTTCTCGAAAAACTCAACGAGACGCTGGGCCACTGACGCGTGCGCACGGGGGAAAAGACGAAGACAAAGGGGCCTTCCCTCTCCGCGGCGGATTATGTGGAGGGCGTGATCTCGGGCGATCGCGCCAAGCTCGCCCGCGCCATCACCCTAATTGAATCGCGCAACGCCGAGCATCAAAAACGCGCGCAGGAGATGCTGATCAAGCTGTTGCCGCGCACGGGCAAGTCTTTGCGCATCGGCATCAGCGGCTTACCGGGCGCCGGCAAGAGCACGTTCATCGACGCTTTCGGCACCATGCTCACCGGCCAGGGCCATAAGGTCGCAGTGCTGGCGGTCGACCCAACATCCTCACGCACGGGCGGCAGCATCCTCGGTGATAAGACGCGCATGGCGCGTCTTTCTCAGGACGAAAACGCCTTCATCCGTCCCTCGCCCACCGGCGGCACGCTGGGCGGTGTCGCGCGTGCCACCCGCGAGGCGATCCTGGTCTGCGAAGCAGGCGACTTCGACATCATCCTGGTGGAAACCGTCGGCGTCGGCCAAAGCGAGATCACCGTTTCGGAAATGGTCGACTTCTTCCTGGTGTTGATGATCTCCGGCGGCGGCGACGAACTTCAGGGCATCAAGAAGGGCGTGCTCGAGATCGCCGACATGATCGCCATCACCAAGGCCGACGGCGACAACGTGAACCGCGCCAAACTCAGTGCGACCGACTATCAGCACGCCTTGCGGATCATCACTCCGATGAATCCCGTCTGGACTCCTCCCGTCGTCACCGTGAGCGCGCTGGAGAATAAGGGCCTCGACAAACTCTGGGAGAAGGTCGAGCTCTATCGCCGATCCATGAAAGATAACGGCGAATTCGAAACCAAGCGGAAAGCGCAACAAATCCGCTGGATGTGGTCGATGATCGACGACCGGCTCATGAGCCGCCTTAGGGCCGACGACAAGGTCAAGAAACTGGCCCAGGACATGGAAAAGAGCATTGTCGCGGGCAAAGTGACTCCGGCCTTGGCCGCGGATAAGATACTGGAAGCGTTCTGGAGTTCTTTGGGGGGATAAAGCTCATGATTCGTATCGGACTTCTTGCCGGACTTCTTTTCGCAGGACCGGCGTTCGCCCAGTCCGATGCGTAGCTCATCGCCAAAGCCAAAGCAATCCACGACCGCGTGATCGCCATCGACACCCACGTCGATATCCCCTTCGACTTCGGCCCGCCCGCCTACGACATGATGCTGCCGGCGCCCGGTCAGCAGGTGCATATCCCCACCATGATCGAAGGTGGGTTGGATGTTCCATTCCTGATCGTCTACATGGGCCAGGGCGAGCGTACCGTCGCCGGCCGTGCGAAAGCCACCGCGGAAGCCTTCACCAAATTCGCCGCGATCCGCAAAGTCACCGACGAGCTCAATACGGACAAGATCGAACTCGCGCTGACAGCGGCGGACGTGCGCCGCATCATCGGGAGCGGCAAGAAGGCGGTCGTCATCGGCATGGAGAACGGCTTCTCCATGGGTACGGACATCCGTCTCCTCGACATATTCCACGCCAACGGCGCGCGCTATTTCGGTTTTGTCCACAATGGTCACAACGACCTTGCCGATTCCGCACAGCCCAGCCAGCCGCGCAAGGAACCCGCCGCCGAGCACAACGGCCTTTCGCCCTTGGGCAAACAGGTGGTCGAGCGCCTGAACCAACTCGGCCTCATGGCGGACATCAGCCACGCCTCGATGAAGACGGCCCTCGACGTCCTCGCCCTCTCCAAAGCGCCCATCATCGCCAGCCATTCCTCGGTGAAGTCCGTCTACGACCATGCGCGCAACTTGAGCGACGAAGTGTTGGACGCCCTGAAACGCAACGGCGGCGTGGTGCAGATCGTGGCCTTCGATCCATACCTGCGGGCGGTGCCGCGGGAAAAGACCGAGGCGACCGCGGCCTTGCGCAAGACCCTCGGCATGCAAGGCGGCGATACCAGCAAGCTTTCCCCCGGCCAGCTTCAGGCCTACCAGACCGAGATGGCCAACATCGAAAGCAGGTGGCCCAAGGCGGGCGTTTCCCACCTCGCCGACCATATCGACTACGCCGTGAAGCGCATCGGCGTCGACCACGTGGGCATCTCGTCGGACTTCAACGGCGGCGGCGGCATCACCGGCTGGAACAATGCGGCCGAAACAATAAATGTCACACTTGAACTGGTGCGCCGCGGGTATACGGAGGAGCAGATCGCCAAGATTTGGGGCGGGAATCTGCTGCGTGTGATGGAACAGGTTGAGGCCTATGCCAAACGGGCCCCCCGGCGGCGCTAATCTCTCGGGCAGCGGCCTCCCGCCGCTTTCCGACAGCAGGACACGTTCCAATCCGCTGACGGCGGCGCAACACCTCGTCGTCGTCGGCTCGCGCCTGGTCTTCGGCGCTTTGTGCGGAACCATCCGCCTCTTGCGCGGTGCGCATCCCCGGGACTGGCGCACGTTGCGTTATGGCTTGCACCGGGAAGAAATCCTGGACTATCACGCGGCCCTGCCCGGCTTTGCCCGACGCCATGCGGTGGTGTTCATCCACGGTGGCGGCTGGATGATGGGAACCAAAGACTTCTACAGTCACGATCTCATGTTCCTGCCCGAAGCGGGCTATCCGGTTTTCAACATCGAATATCCCAAAGCGCCGGAGCATCCGCACCCGCGCCCCTTGCGCGCCCTTCTGGCGGCGTTGATCTTCCTCAAGCGTTCCTTCCCCGAGGCCGAAGGCGTGCATCTGATGGGCGATTCCGCCGGCGGCAATATGGCGGTGATGGCGGCCCTTCTTGCCGCCGACGAGACGCTGCTGAAACAAGTCGACCCGTGGTGCGACCCAAAGAAGCTTCCGAGAATTGCGAGCGTCACCTCGATCTATGGCGTGCTCGACCGCACCTCCCTCATGCAATCAAAGGTGCCGGGACTTGACGCCATGTTCGCCGCCTATGCGGGTGCGCAGGCGCTGACCGAAAGCGTCGGTCCGGAACACGCCATCACGCCCATGGACCTTACCTTCGAACGTCATCCGCCGTGCTTCATCGCCTGCGGAGCGAACGATCCGATCCTGAAGTCGAGCGAGCTCTATGCGACGAGACTGCACGCGGAAGGTCACAAGGTTATCTTCAAGACCTATACCGACGCGTTCCACGGCTTTTTCAGTTTCCCCGAAGGCGAGTCGAAGCAGGTGCTGCGACAGGACATTGTCGGGTTTCTCGAATTTCACTCCGCCGCGGGGCCGGCCGCATAGGCTTCGGGGGGCGCGCGTCCATCGAACCGCGGGCGCGAGGCGCCGGTATGCTCGAACAGCTCGCGCGAGGCCCGCACTTCGTCGGCGATGAACTTCGCGACGAGCCTGATTCGCACCAGGTCACGCATGTCCATGGGCGTCACCATCCAGAAGGACCGGGTCAGGCGTACGGTCTCAGGCAGGACCGGTACGAACTCCTCGTATTCCTTGGTGATTAAGTTGGGCAGCACGCAAATGCCGGCGCCGGCGAGCGTCGCCTTGTACTGCGCGATGAGATTGCTGCTCTCGATCTGCGGCACGATCTCGGAATTGATCTGATGCAGGTAGTCGAGCTCAGGCGTGTGGATCAGGTCGTCGATATAGCCCACGAATCGATGCCGGCTGAGGTCCGCCGGACCATGGATCGGCGGCGCGTTCTCGAGATAGGCCCGCGAGGAATAAAGGCCGAGGTTGAAGTCGGTGAGCTTTCGGGCCACCAGCCGGCCCTCGGGCGGCTGGCTGAGGACAATGGCGATGTCCGCTTCGCGTTTGGAGAGGCTGTAGGTGTTTGGACCCGCGACGATCTGGACGACCAGGCCCGGGTGTTTTTCGCAAAGCTTCGCAACCCGGCGCGCAAGAAAACATGAGCCGAACCCCTCCGGCGCCCCGATCCGCACTGTCCCTTCGATTGAAAGATCGGCCTCGCCCACAACGTCCTGAGCCTTGAGGGAGAGGCTCTCCATGCTTTCGGCGATGGGCAGCAATTGGGCTCCCGACGCCGTGAGGGCATAGCCCTGGGGGCTGCGGTCAAACAGTTTTGTACGAAGAGCGGCCTCTAAGTTGTTGATCCGCCGCGCAATGGTGGTGTGGTCAGAGCCCAGACGGGCCGCGGCAACGGTCAATCGCCCGTAGCGGGCCACCGCCAGGAAGGAACGCAGGTTGTTCCAGTCGAATTCAGAGGGCATGTGGATTTCCGCCCAACCGATGCACGGAACGCAACGTAGATGCACCGATCCAAATGTGAGACACCGTCGCCATCAAAGCAACGGGAAACCAAACCATGACCGCCGCCGCCCTCCGCAAGACCCAGGACGCTCACTTCGAGATCGAACCGGTCGTGCGCCCGGCGGCCCCCAAGATGACGGTGGTTTCTTCGACCGCTCCGGCGCTCAGCCCGGACGACCTGCTTCGCCTGCTGTATGTGAACCCGCAGGACGGTATCCTCGTCGACGAACTGTTGGCCTTCGACAAGAAGTAACCAGCTCCGGGAGGCGCCATGGCCGCTACTGAAAGCGGAAATATTCCCGCTGCTCCCGATCCGGCCGCCGTCTATGCGGCGCTGACTGAAATCTTCATCAACGCCCAGCGGGCGCTTCAAGCGGCCACCGTCCGCGCCTTCACGCCCGCCGCTCCCCTGCCCTACGACCCCATCGCGCCCATGCGCACGCTCGCGCAGTTCGGGATGACACTCCTCACGCAGCCGCAGCTTCTAGCCGATGCGCAGATGCGCGCCTGGCAGGAGTGGACGACGCTGTGGACGTCGGTCGCCAGCCGAACAGCCGGCAAGGACGCGGCGCCGGTGGTTGAGACGCCAAAAGGTGACCGCCGGTTCTCGGATCCGGCCTGGAGCGACGCCCCTTACTTCGACGTCGTGCGCCAGAGCTACCTTCTAGTCGGCAAGCAGCTCTCGGACCTGGTGGCGGGCGCGCGCCTCGACGACAAGACACGGGCTGAGCTCGATTTCTACCTGCGCCAGTTTCTCAACGCGGTGGCGCCGACCAATTTCATTCACACCAATCCTCTGGTGATCCGCGAAACCATGTCTCGCGGCGGCGTGAATCTTCTGAACGGATTCGCCAAAGTGCTGGCGGACGTCGCCGACGGCAAAGGCCTCGTGCGCCGTCATACCGCCGGCGGGTTCGAAGTGGGCGTGACGTTGGCGACAACGCCGGGCGCGGTGATTTTTGAGAATGAGCTGATGCAGCTCATTCAGTACGAGCCCTCGACCGCGAAGGTGGCGAAGCGGCCGATCCTCTATGTGCCGCCGCTGGTCAACAAGTACTACCTCCTCGATCTGCAGCCCCACACCAGCCTTCTGAAGTGGCTGGTGGATCAAGGTCACACCGTCTTCGTGATCTCCTGGGTCAATCCCGACGCCACGTTGCGCGACAAAGGCCTGGACGACTACATCACGGGCGGAACGGTGGCCGCGATCGACGCCATCGAACAGGCGACCGGCGCGGGCGAAGTGGACCTCATGGGCTTCTGCCTCGGCGGCACTTTGAGCGCCATCACGCTCGGCTATCTCGCGGCGACGAAGCAGGAGAAGCGCGTCGGCTCGGCCACCCTAATCGGCACGCTGCTCGATTTCAGCGAACTCGGCGAATGGTCCGTGTTCATCGACAAAGGCCAGATGGCGGCCTTCAACCGCTATTTGGAAACCCACGGCTATGTGGAGGCTCACGATCTCGAGCGGCTGTTCAGCCTGGTGCGCTCCAATGACCTGATCTGGTCGTCGGTGGTGAACCACTACCTGCTCGACCGTGAGACACCGCCGTCCGACATCCTGCACTGGTTCGGCGACGGGGCGCGCATTCCCGAAGCCTTCCTGGCCGGCTATGCCAAGCGCGTCCTGATGGATAATGGCTTGGCGAAGTCTGGTGCGCTGACGATCAAGGGCGCGAAGATCGACCTCGCCAGGGTCAAGACGCCGGTCATGGTCGTGTCATTGAAGGACGACCATGTGTCCGGCTGGGCCGCGACCTACACGGGCACGAAGCTCTTCGGCGGGCCTGTGCAGTTCGTGCTCGGCGGCTCGGGCCACAACGCCGGCGTGATCAATCCACCCGCGGCGAACAAACACGGCTACTGGATCAATGACGCGTTGCCGGAGTCCGCCGATACGTGGTTTGAGGGTGCCTCGAAGAAAGACGGCTCGTGGTGGCCGCACTGGCGCTCATGGATGACGGAGCAAGGCGATCAGACGCCTGTCCCGGCGCGCAAGATCGGCGGCGGCAAGTTGAAGCCGATCGAACCGGCACCCGGACGCTACGTCCGCGTGCGCCACTAATCCAAAAAAACGGGATCAGCGCTCGGTCAGAGCGCCGTACAACTCCGGCCGGCGATCCCGGAAGAACCCAAACGCGGCCCGCGCGCGGCGAACTTCGTCCAGATCGATGGTCGCGGTGATGACGCCTTCTTCGGTGCGATTCATTTCTGCGACCTTGTCGCCGCGGTGATTGGCGATGAAGGACGAGCCGTAGAATATCTGGCCATCTTCCGTGCCGACGCGGTTGGCCGCGATCACCGGCACGACGTTGGACACGGCATGACCGATCATGGCGCGCTGCCAGAGATCCTTGGTGTCGAGGTCGGCGTTGTCGGGCTCGGATCCGATGGCTGTCGGATAAAACAGGACTTCGGCGCCCTTCAGCATCATCGCGCGGGCGGCTTCCGGGAACCACTGGTCCCAGCAGATGCCGACACCCATGGCGCCGAACTTCGTCTTCCACGCCTTGAAGCCGGTGTTGCCCGGGCGGAAGTAGAACTTCTCCTCGTATCCGGGACCGTCGGGGATGTGGCTCTTGCGATAGATCCCCATGTTCACGCCGCCGGCGTCCAACATGACCAGGCTATTGTAGAAGTGATGGTCCTCACGCTCGAAGATCGAGGTGGGGATCACCACATCCAGCTTCTTTGCGAGCGCGGCGAGGCGCGTCACGGCCGGATGCGTATCCGCCGGGTACGCGGAATCGAAATGCTGTTCCTTCTCCTCGCGGCAGAAGTAGTGCCCCTGAAAAAGCTCGGGCGGAAGGATGACTTGCGCGCCCTTCTTGGCGGCGTCGGTCACGAAACCTTCGATGCGCGCGATATTCTTCTCCATGTCGGTGGAGAAGGCACATTGGATCGCCGCGACAGTGACCTTTGCCATGCTCTTACTCGGGCTGCTGCTGGGTGATGCAGTGGAACGAGCCGCCGCCCGTTATAACATGGTTCGCCGGCAAGCCCACGGTGCGCCGGCCGGGGAACAGCTTGGCGATGGCCGCCACGGCCGCGTCGTCGGACTTCGCGCCGTAGAGCGGGACAACCACGGCGCTATTGCCGATGTAGAAATTCATCGAGCTCACGGGGATGACTTCGCCGTCTTCGTCTTCGATCCGCCCCGGCGAAGGTACGGTCATGACCTCGAGCTTTTTGCCGTTCACGTCACGGGCGGCCTTGAGGTCACCGATGATGGCTTCGAGCGCGTAGCGATTGGGATCGTCGGAGCCGAACGGCTCCATGCACACCACGACGCCGGGCGCCACGAAACGCGCGATATTGTCGATATGCCCGTCGGTGTGATCGTTGGCGAGGCCGTCGCCTAGCCAGATCAGTTTCTCGATGCCGAGACCGGTCTTGAGCCGCATCTCGATGTCGGTTTGGGAGAGCTTCGGATTGCGGTTGGGATTGAGCAGGCACTGGCGCGTGGTGAGCGCGGTCCCTTGCCCGTCGACGTCGATGGAGCCGCCTTCCAGCACCCAGTCGTTGATAGAGGCGGGCACGCCGGCTTGCTTGGCGATAAAGGCTGCAACCTTATCGTCGCCTTCCAGCACGTATTTACCGCCCCAGCCGTTGAAGCGGAAACACGCGGCTTCGATCCATTTGCCGCTTTTCACGAAGATGGGCGCGATGTCGCGAAACCAGATATCGCCGAACGCGCCGGGAATCACAGCCGCGTTCACGCCGGCGAGGCTCGCGCGGGCGGAGGCGACCGCCTCGTCGCCATTGGCCACGATCTTCAGAGGCTCGCCCCGACCTTCGTCCGCGATCGCCTTGAAGAGGGCAGCGACTTCGGCGCGCGCGGGTTCCAGATCCTCGAGCCAAAGGTCGGCGGCGCTGGGCCAGGCGGACCAGACGGCGCTGTGGCGATCCCACTCGGCGGGCTGGCGGAGCATGTCGGCGTTCGGTGCGTTCATGGGATGCTCACATACTGTCTGGAAGTCGCGCACGCAATGCCGGACATTGTGAAACTATGTCATCGGGAAACCTCACCGCCGACCGGCGCTTCGCCACCGCGCAGACCTTGCGCGCGGAGGGCGATTTCGCCGGGGCCGCGGACGTCATCGGCCAGGCCTTGGAGCTGGCCCCCGGCTGGGCGGAAGGGCACTTCGCGCTCGCCGAAAGCCTCGCGGATTCGGGCCGGCCGGAGGATGCGGCCGCAGCCTACCGCGCCTACCTTGTCCTGGATTCGAAGGACTCCATGGGCGCGGCGGCGCGGCTGACCCTCTTGGGAGCTGCTCCGACGCCCGCCGGTTTGCCGCCCGCCTATATCGCACGCCTGTTCGATGAATATGCGCCGCGGTTCGACAGCGCTCTCACCGACCGCCTCAACTACCGGGGACCGCAGGTGCTGAAAGAGGCCGTCACGCGTGCGTGGCCGCAGTCTTTTTCACGCGTCTTCGATCTCGGATGTGGAACCGGCCTCTCCGGCGCCGCCTTCCGCGATGTTGCCGGATGGTTGGGCGGAGTCGATCTTTCGCCCGCGATGGTAAAGAAGGCCGAGGCAAAAAAGATCTACGATCATCTTGAAGCCAGCGACATGAGCGCAGCACTTCTAGCGCTCGTTGAACCCTGCGAATTGATCCTCGCAGCCGATGTCCTGGTCTACGTGGGCGACCTCGCGGAGGTGTTCGCAACAGTGCGGGGAAAGCTGGTTCCGGGCGGCCTTTTTGCCTTCACGGTCCAGCGGGCCGAGAGCGGCGACTACGCCCTCGGCCGCGAGCAACGCTACAGCCATAGCCGCGCCTACATCGAGAGGTGCGCCGATGCGGCCGATTTCGAGGTGGCTTTGATGGAGGACGTGGTGACCCGCCAGGAAGCCGGTAAAGACGTGCCGGGTCTCGTGGCAGTGCTCGTCTAGGACGCGCTTAATAAGGCGTTCCGTCCTTATGCACGAAACGGCCATCGGCGTTGGCGCTCATCATGTCGATATCCGAGCAGGTCGTAAGATCATCCATCGCCCGTGATCCAACTTCGAGATAGACCGCCATTGCCTTCATTTTGTTGATCATATGATGGCCGTTGCCGGAATTTTTGGGAAAGGCGGCGCAGTCGCCCGCCCGCAAGACTGTCTCGCCGCCGTCCTCGACCAGCGTCAGCTCGCCCTCGAGCACATAGACGAATTCGTCTTCATGCGAATGCCAATGGCGCTGGCTGGACCAGTTGCCCGGCGGCAGACGCATGAGATTGACGCCAAAGTCATTGAGGCCTCCGGCATCGCCCAGCCGTTGCCGCAGTCGACCCGCTAAGGGTTCCTCGAACGGCGGGGGATAAGGGCAGCCCTTGCGCACTTGCACAGCCGCGATGTCGATCTTGGGCACGAGTGGTCCTCCTAATCGAGGTGAAACACGAGAGCCTTCAGGTAGGCGCTTTCCGGCAGATGCGGATGCACCGGATGATCGGGGGCCGCGCCGGCGGTGCGGATGATCTTGCCGGAGCGGTTCGCATCAGTGAGGCCGCGCGCCGCGGCCGCCGTGAACTCATCGAGCGGCGCGTTGTGGCTGCAGGAGGCGACGAGCAGATAACCCCCCGGTGCCGTAACTTCCGCGCAGAGGCGGGCGAGCTTGCGGTAACCTTGCAGCCCCGCTTTCAGATCCTTCTTCGATTTCACGAACGCCGGCGGATCGGCGACGACAACCTGCCAGCGCTTTTTCTGGCGTACCGCGTTTTCGAGAAATGGAAAGACCTCGGCCTTTTCGAACGCACATGCGACGCCGTTGGCCTTCGCGGCCTTTGCGGCGAGCTCGAGAGAATGTGCAGACCGGTCGACCGCCGTGACGGCGGTGGCGCCGCCACGGGCACAGGCGACCGCGAAGCCGCCGGTATGCGTGTAGAGATCGAGCGCACTTGCGCCGTTACTTAAGCCTGCCATGAAAGCCCGGTTATCACGCTGATCGAAGAACCAGCCGGTCTTCTGGCCGGAGGTAAGATCGCAGAAGAACGTGGCGCCGTTTTCTTCCACGGGAACGTCGCCGTCGAGGGCGCCGTGGACGAGACGTACATCGTCTTCGAGCCCTTCGAGGCCGCGCGCCGGTGTATCGCCCCGCACGACGATCGCCCGCGGGTTCGCAAGGCGCGCCAGCGTCTCGACCAGCAAGGGCACAATCGCATCCATGCCGGCGGTGTTAGGCTGAATTACAAAGACATCGCCGAAGCGGTCGATGATGAGACCGGGCAGTCCATCGGCCTCGGCATGAACGAGCCGATAGAACGGCCGCGCGAAGAGGCGGTCGCGGAGCGCAAGCGCAACCTTGAGCTTGGCTTCGACGAAGGCCGTGTCGATGAGGACGTCGGGCGCAGGAGCGAGGACCCGGGCGCTGATGAGCGTACGCGGGTTGAACTGGGCGGTAGCCAGCAGTTCACCTCCGGCGTCGGTGACGGTTACAATCGCGCCGGGCGGCAAGGCCTTGGTCGCCGGATCCATCTTCACTTCGTTCGAGAAGATCCAGGGATAGCCCGACTGAAGGCGGCATTGGGCGCGGGGCTGGAGAAGAAGGCGCGGATGGCGGGAAACGGGGCTATTCATGAGCGGTCCTTTGCCACCGAAACAGCCCCCGGTACAGGGAAAAACACGCCCCGCGCGGCCTCTAGCGGCTGCGGGACGGCGCCGAACCGGCTATACTCCCGCCTCCCCTAGGGACCCATCCGGAGGTCACCCATGATTACCCTCACCATCAATGGCCAGAGTCACAGCGTGGAGGTCGATCCTTCGACGCCCCTTCTGTGGGTGTTGCGCGACAAGCTCGCCATGACAGGCACGAAATTCGGGTGCGGCATCGCCCAATGCGGCGCTTGCACGGTGCACATCAACGGTGCGGCGGCCAGAGCCTGCGTGACGCCGGTGAGCATGGTGGCGGACGCGAAGATCACCACCATCGAGGGCCTCTCGACCGACGGAAGTCATCCAGTGCAGCAAGCCTGGATCGCCCACGAGGTGCCCCAGTGCGGTTACTGCCAGCCGGGCATGATGATGGCGGCGGCGGCGCTGCTCGCGCAGAAGCCGAACCCGACGGACGCGGACATCGACGCGGCAGTCACGAACATCTGCCGCTGCGGCACCTACCCGCGCGTGCGGGCCGCGATCCATTCCGTCGCCAAGACCTGAGGAGCACCGCCATGAACACCGCCCTCAATCGCAGACTGTTCCTCACCGCTACCACCGCAGTCGGTGGCGGCTTTGTGCTCGGCTTCTCGCTTCCTGGCAACGAAGCGGAAGCTGCTGCCGCAGCGCCGGAAGTCAACGCCTGGATCGTGATCCAGCCCGACGACACCATTGTCGTCCGCGTGGCGCACTCGGAAATGGGCCAAGGCGCCTTCACCTCGCTGCCGATGCTGGTGGCCGAGGAACTGAACGCCGACTGGTCCAAGGTGAAGCCAGAGTTCATCAATCCGACCGAACACGTGCAGCGCGGAAAGATCTGGGGCGGCACCGCCACCGTCGGCAGCCGCGCCGTGCGCACGTCGCATGAATACCTGCGCAAGGCCGGCGCCAGCGCCCGCGAGATGCTGATCGCCGCGGCGGCGCAGCAGTGGAAAGTGCCGGCGAGCGAACTCAAGGCCGAGAAGAGCATCGTCACCCACGCGAAGTCGGGCCGCACGCTCAGCTACGGCAAACTTGCCGCAGCGGCCTCGCGGATGACGCCGCCCAAGGATGTCGCGCTCAAGCCGCACACCGAATGGACCATTGTCGGCACGTCGAAGAACCGCCTGGAGATCCCGGACAAGGTGATGGGCAAGCCGGTGTTTGCCATCGACGTGCGCCTGCCGGACATGCTGTACGCCGCCATCGAACATTCGCCGTCCTTCGGTGGAAAGCTGAAGAGCGTCAACGAAGCGGCGGTGAAGAACATGCCGGGCGTGCGCGCGGTGGTGCCGTTGTTCGACACCGCCGTCGCTGTGGTCGCCGACAGCTACTTCGAAGCCTCGCAGGCCCTGACGGCGCTGCCGATCGAGTGGGATCGCGGACCCAATGGCAATGTGAACCACGCGGACCTCCGCGCTTTCGTGAACAGCGGGTTGACCGCGACCGATGCGGTTGAAGGCGCGAAGGAAGGCGACGTCGCCGATGCCTTCGCCAAGGCCGCGAAGGTCATCGAAGCGGAGTATCACGCGCCGTATCTCTCCCACGTTCCGATGGAGCCTCAGAACGGCACCGCGCGAGTGACGGCTGATCTGGTGGAAATCTGGGCGCCAACGCAGAACATCGAAGCGACGCTGAACCTCGCGGCGCGCGCCGCGGGCGTGGATATCGCCAAGGTGAAAGTGCATCCGGTGATGGCCGGCGGCGGCTTCGGCCGGCGCGGCGGTCAACTCGAGTATGTGACCGAGTCCGTGACGCTCTCGAAGATGCTTGGGAAGCCGGTGCAGGTGATCTGGTCGCGCGAGGAGGATATCCGCCACGACTTCTACCGCCCGATCTCGGCGGCGAAGTTCAAAGCGGGCTTCGATGCCCAAGGCAATGCCATCGCCTGGGATACGCGCATCGCGGGCCACTCGATCATGGCCACCGCCAATCCCGAAGCCCTCAAGAAGGGCCCGGACTTGGGCTTCCTCGTGTGCTTCACCGATAATCCTTACGCCGTGCCCAACCGTCGCGTGGATTTCGGCATGCGCAACAGTCACGTGCCCGTGGGCTATTGGCGCTCGGTGAACCACTCGCAGAACGGCTACTTCCGTGAGTGTTTCGTCGACGAGATGGCCGAAGCGGCCGGTGTGGACCCTTACGAATTCCGCCGCAAGCTGTTGGCCAACGCGCCGAAGCAGCTGGCGGTCATGGACGCCGCGGCGAAGGCCGCGGGCTGGGGCCGCACTTTGCCTGCCGGAGTTTTCCAGGGCATCGCCCAGGTGGACGGCTACGGCAGCTTCGTCGCGAGCGTGGTCGAAGCCTCGGTGCGTTCGGACGGACATCCGAAAGTGCACCGCGTGGTGACCGCCATCGACTGCGGCCATGTGGTGAATCCCGACACGGTGAAGGCGCAGACCGAAGGCGCTGTGGCCTGGGCGCTGTCAGCCGCGTTCTATGGCGAGATCACCATCAAAAACGGCGGCGTGGCGCAAGGTAACTACCACGACTATCCGATGGTGAAGATGGCCGAGATGCCTGTCGTGGAAACCGTGCTGGTGCCGTCCTACGACTTCTGGGGCGGCGTCGGCGAGCCGGGAGCTCCGCCGGTGACCCCGGCGCTGCTCAACGCCATGTACAAGGCAACGGGCCGGCGTATTCGGAATCTACCGATCGTGAAGGACTCGCAGCCTCGTTCGGCGGATTAGAACGGCTTCAGCACGACCATGATCACGATGATGATCATGAAGACGGCCGGAAGCTCGTTGGCGATCCGATAGTATTTGGCTGAGCGGGTATTGGCGTCGTTGGCGAAGTCTTTCGCCCAGCGCTCCATGCGCCCTTGCATGAAGCCGATACCCGCGACGAAGGCGAGCTTCACGTAGATCCAGCCCATGGACCAGTCCACCGGGCTTTCCGCCATGAAGAGCATGGTGATCCCGAAGATCATCGACCCGGCGGCCGCCGGGCGCATGATGATGCGCAGGAGGCGGCCTTCCATGCCCTTCAGCATCTCCGAGGCCTCGGACCCGGGCGCGAGGCCGACGTGGTTCACGAACAGGCGCGGGAGATAAAGCAGCCCCGCCATCCACGCGATGACGGAAATGATGTGCAGCGCCTTGATCCAGAAAAAGAGCATTGCCGTGGCCCCGTCCTTTGTTCGTTTTCATGTCATCACCGGACTTGTTCCGGCGATCCAGGGTTTTCGAACTCCGGACCATGCCGCACCTTTCGCTGGCGCTGCAGGCATCGAACCCGGCAACCCTGGATCCCGGATCGCGCCTGCTCTGCTGCTTCGCAGCGTCGCAGGCTTGTCCGGGATGACGTTATGAGTTTATCGGCTCAGACCTCGATAGCTACGGCCATTTGACTACCGGCGGTAGGCTCATGAGATAGGCGTCGGGGTTGGCGTCGGTGGCGAACCCGAACTTCGTGCCGCGGTCGTAGACCAGATTGAACTCCACATAGCGGCCGCGCTTGATGAGCTGCTGCTCGCGGTCGGCTTCGGTGAAAGGCGTGTCTTTACGTCGGGCGACGATCTTCGGATAGATCTCGAGGAACGCCGCGCCGACATCGCGCAGGAAGGCAAAGTCCTTCTCGATGTCGCCGCTGTCGAGGTCGTCGAAGAAGATCCCGCCGACGCCGCGCGGCTCCTTGCGGTGCGGCAGATAGAAATACTTGTCGCACCACTCCTTGTATTCGGCGTAGGCGCCGGGGCGGTAGCGCTCGCTCGCGGCTTTCAGGGCGGCGTGAAAATCCGCGGTGTCGTCGTCGAAGGGAAAGGTCGGCGTGAGATCAGACCCGCCGCCGAACCAAAGTTTGCTGGTGTGCATGAAGCGGAGATTCATATGCACGGTGGGCACGAAGGGGTTGGCCATGTGGGTGACGAGGGAAATCCCACTGGCGGTGAACTGGCCGCCGGACTCCTTCGCCCCTTGCACTTGGCCGATGCTCTGGTCGGAGAGCTTGCCCCAGACGTGGCTGACGTTGACGCCGACCTTCTCGAACACAGACCCCCGCATGATGCGCATGCGCCCCCCGCCCTTGAGGCGATGATCGGGGCCACGTTCCCACTCGGTCTGCTCGAACTTTGCGGACGGCTCAAAGCTCTCGAAGCTCGCGCAGATGCGGTCCTGAAGACCGCGGAAGAACGAGACGGCGTCGGCGATGAATTCTTCGGAGGCAGGCGCGCTCATTTTGCCGTCCGCTCGTGCACGTAGTCGACAAGGCGCGTTATCGCGTCGGGATCGACTTCCGGCCAAATGCCGTGGCCGAGATTGAAGATATGGCCGGGCGCCGGACCGGCGTCCGCCAGCACGTCGTCGATGCGTTTTTCGAGTGTGGCCTTCGGCGCGAACAATACTGCCGGGTCGAGATTGCCCTGGATGGCTTTGCCCGGCAGAAGTTTGCGGGCTCCAGCGAGCGGGACGCGCCAATCAACACCCACCACGTCGACCGGCAGCTCAGAGATGATGTCGAGCACCGTTCCACAGTTGTTGGCAAAATAGATGAGCGGAACACCGAGGTCTTTGAGACCGTCAAAGATGCGCTTCACCGGCGGCAAGGCCACGTGGCGGAAGTCGTAAGGTCCGAGCAGGCCGCCCCAGGATTCGAACAGCATCAGCGCTTGGGCGCCGGCGGCGGCCTGGGCGCGGAGATAGACGATCATGGCGTCGGCGAGTTTTTCCAGGAGCCGCGCCGAGACCTGCGGCTCCGCATGAAGGAATGAACGCGGCACCGCGAATTCCTTGGAGGGCTTACCAGCAACCAAGTAGGCGAACAGCGTGAAGGGCGAGCCCGCGAAACCGATCAGCGGCACATGCGCCGGAAGACCGGCGCGGGTCAGGCGAATGGCTTCCATGACGAAGGGCACGTCACGCTGCGGCTCGAGGCTCCGCATCTCCTCGACCTGCTTCATGGTGCGGATGGGCTCGGCGATCACCGGTCCCGGGGCATAATCGAGATCGATGCCCATGCCTTCGAGGGGCACCATGATGTCGGAGAAGATAATGGAGGCATCAAAAGCAAAGCGACGGATGGGCTGAAGCGTGACCTCCGCGGCGAGCTCCGGCGAGCGGGTGAGTTCGGAAAACCCGACCTTGGCCCGCACCTCGCGATATTCCGGCAGGTAGCGTCCAGCCTGGCGCATCACCCAGACCGGCGTGTGAGGTGTCGGCTGACGGCGGCATGCGGCGAGGAACGGGGGCAGCTTTTGGTCTGTCACGAGGATTGGCTTTCTTAAGGGCCGGAAACGATGGCGCTTTGCCGGCGGGCATGAGCTTGCGCGAGCACGGCGTCGCCGCCTTTGGAGATGAAGTCACTTGCCGCGCTGTCGCCAAGAGCGACAGGTTCGGTCACGGATCCTGTGCGGCTGACGGAGACGAAGTCGGAGCCATCGAGATTGCAGGCGGCGGCATAGAGCGAGAGCGAGGTTCCGTTCACCGTGGCGAGCACGCCGAGCGGCACTTGGCAGCCGCCTTCAAGGCGGCCGAGCATGGCGCGTTCGGCGTCAACGGCGGCGCGGGTGGCGCCATGATCGAGCGGCCGCAGCCAGCGCAAAGTTTCCTGATCGCCCGCCCGCGCACATACCGCAATCGCGCCTTGGGCGGCGGCGTTGGGGAACATGAGCGTATCAAGGCGTTCCGTGATGCGATCGGCAAGACCGAGACGCTTCAACCCGGCGGTGGCGAGGATGATGGCGTCGTATTCGCCCTCATCGAGTTTGCGGATACGCGTCGGCACATTGCCGCGCAGTTCCACCTGCTTCAGGTCCGGGCGCGCCTTGGCCAGGAACGCCTTGCGCCGAAGGCTTGACGTGCCGACGCGCGCGCCGGCGGGCAGGCCGGTAAAGCCGAGTCCGCCCTTGGAGATGAGGGCATCGCGCGGGTCTTCGCGCTCGAGAACGGCGGCGAGTGTCGTACCAGCGGTCATGGCGGTGGCGAGATCCTTGAGGCTGTGGACCACCAGGTCCACCTCTTTATCCAAGAGCGCGCGATCGAGCTCGGCGGTGAAAAACCCTTTGCCTTCGGTCGACCACAGCGGCACGTCGGTCTGCAGATCGCCGCGGGTCTTGATGATCACAAGCTCGACAGTCGGCGCGCCCGGAAGAAGGCCGATGAGGCGCTTCACCTCTTCCGATTGCCAGAGGGCGAGCGCGGAACCGCGGGTGCCGATACGCAAGCTCACGCCCGCTCTCCGTCGGGCAGGAAGCGATAGCCGACGCCGCGCACAGTCAAGAAGTGCTTGGGCTCATGCGGGGCGCGTTCGAAAATCTTGCGCAGGCGCAGGATGAAATTGTCGACCGTGCGGGTCGAGGGAAACACCTCATAGCCCCACACCTTCTCAAGAAGGTCGTCCCGCGCGACTACGTCGCCCGGCTGTTCGGACAGAACTTTCAGGATCATCGCTTCCTTTTCGGTGAGGTCGTGGAACGAGCCATCCCACGACTTGGCGCGGAAGGTCCGGAAGTTCACTTCATTGCCCGCGAAGCGGAGCACGCCATCGGAGGCGGGCTTGGCCGTCGACTGTTTGTACCAATCCCAGCGGCGCAAGATCGCTTTCACCCGGAGCAGAAACTCGTCGAGATGGAAAGGCTTGGTCAGATAGTCGTCACCGCCGGCTTCGAGGCCGCGCACGCGATCCTGCGGGTCGCCGCGGGCGGTGAGGAAGAGGACGGGTGTGTTCTTTCCCGCCTGGCGCAGCTCGCGGCACAGGGCGAAGCCGTCCATATGCGGGAGCATGACGTCGAGGATCAGGAGGTCGTAATCGGCGCCGAGCGCCTGGGAAAGGCCCGCGCGGCCGTCATAAGCCGTGTCGGCCGCATAACCTTCCGCGCGCATGTTCTCGGCCATACCCTCGGCCAGATGAAGGTCGTCTTCGACAACAAGGATGCGATGCGCTTCGCTCATACCACATCCTGGGTGACGGCGGCGGGCCAGGTCACGGTGAAGGTGGCGCCCTTCCCCGGCCCATCGCTATGAGCCTTCGCTTCGCCGTTCTCGAAATGCATGAAGCGCCGCACGATATAGAGGCCGAGGCCGGTCCCCGCAGCGTCGCGGCCGCCGGTGATATCCAGGCGCACGAACTTCTCGAACAAGCGCTCGGCCTCCGCAGGCTCGAAACCGATGCCGGTGTCGCGGACCGAGAGTTCGACGGCGGCGCCGGTGCGACGGCCGCTGATGGTGATCTCGCCGCCCTTCAAGGGCGCGATGGCGGCGATGGCGTTATCGATGAGATTGCGCACGACCCCGTCGGTGGCGACGGCATCGGCGAAGACGTCGAGGTCGGCGGGAATGTCGACGGTGAACGCGACGTTCTCGCGCTTGGCCACTTCTTCCACATTCGCGAGCACATGGCGCACGGCCTCGGCGACGCCGATGCGCTCACGGTTGAGCTGCACACGGCCGCGATCCAGGCGCGCGCTATCGAGGATCTTGGCGACCATGTTTTCCATGCGCCGCAAGTCGTCGAGCATGCGCTGCGAAAGCTGCTGGAAGCGCTCGGGCGAGAACTGGCGGCGGAGCATGGTTTCCAATGACAACTGAAGGCTCGCGAGCGGCGTCTTGAATTGGTGCGAGACCATGGCGAGGAAATTGTCCTGCTTGCGGCGCACTTCCGCCTCGCCGGAAAGGCCGCGCCACAGGACGGCGATGCCGGCCGCGAGGACTAGGAGGAAGAACCCGCCTTCAGCCGTGTACTGGTTCACCCGGCTCCGGCGCGATTCGTCGAGCTCGGCGAGTGCTTCAGGCTTCACCATGACCTCCTCGCCAACCACGTGGAGATGCGGAAAGATCGAGGCGATTTCGGAGGCCGCGATGCCCGCCGATTCGAGGCGCTGCCCGGCAGCGACGTCGTAGGTATAAAGCGTGCGCACCTGGAGCGTGCGCTCATCGACGTACATGCGCTGATCAACGATCCACCAGACCACCTGCGCGACCGCAAACACCTGCAGCGCGATCATCACAATATGCAGGAAGCGGATGGGATCGGAACGGAGGGTGGTGGCCATGGCGGATCGTCCGGTTGTGTCGCCTACCAAGGAAGGGCCGCGACCGCTTCGGCGAGCGCTGCGACGAAGGTGTCGATATCCGCTTCCGTATGGGCGGCGGACAGAAAGCCGACCTCGTAGGCCGAGGGTGCAATGTAGATACCCTTCTCCAGAAGCGCTTGAAAGAGCGGTGCAAAGCGGGCGCCCGCGGCGCCGTCGATGGCCTCGGCCGACCGGGGCGGCGCACCCTCCTGGAAGGCCAGCCAGAAGATGGAGCCGATCCGGGCAAAACCAACCGGTCGCCCGGTGGCTTTCAGGGCCGCAGTCGCCTTTGCTTCCAGGACCGCGCCCAGATCATCGAGCTTGGCGATGACATTGTCGCGCTCGAGGATGCGCAAGGTGGCAAGGCCCGCGGCCATGGCCACGGGATTTCCGGAGAGGGTTCCGGCCTGATAGACCGGGCCTTCCGGCGCGATATGGGACATGAGCTGGCGCGACCCGCCGTAGGCGCCCACCGGCAATCCGCCGCCGATCACCTTTCCAAACGTAACCAGGTCCGGTGTGATGCCGTAATAAGCCGCGGCGCTGCCCTTAGGGACACGGAAGCCGGAGATGACTTCGTCGAAAATGAGCAGCGCGCCGTGTTGTTTGGTCACGGCGCGGAGCTTGTGTAGGAATTCCGGCCGCTGAAGCAGGAGTCCGTTGTTGGCGGGCACCGGCTCGATGATGACGGCGGCGATCTTCACGCCCTCGGCGGCGAACAGAGCGTCGAGCTTGGCGTCATCGTCGAGCGGCAGCACGCGCGTGAGCGCTGCGAAATCCTTAGGAACGCCGGCCGAAGACGGCTGGCCGGCAGTGACGAGGCCGGAGCCTGCCGCCACCAGCAAGTGATCCGCGTGGCCATGGTAACAACCGGAGAACTTCACGATGAGATCACGCCCCGTCGCACCGCGCGCGAGGCGGATGGCGCTCATGGTCGCTTCGGTGCCGGAGGAGACAAAGCGCACCTGTTCGAGCCCCGGGTAGGATGCGACGACGCGCTCGGCCAGGTCCACTTCGCCGCGGCAGGGCGCCCCGTAGGTGGTGCCGAGCGCTGCAGCCTTCTGAACGACTGTTACGACTTCAAGCGGCGCGTGACCGAGAATGAGCGGTCCCCACGAGCCGACAAAATCGAGGTAACGCTTGCCCTCCTCGTCGGTGACGTAAGCGCCTTCGCCTTTCGCGATAAACCGCGGCGTGCCGCCAACGGAGCGAAAGGCGCGCACAGGCGAATTGACGCCGCCCGGAATGAAGCGGCGCGCGCGCTCGAAGAGAGCGATGTTGGTCTCGGTCACTGTATCTTCTCCTTATTGATAGGATGGCGCGCGCTCTCGCCGTGGAGCGCATCCTGCATGCCGCGCAAATAAGCTTGCACCGCGGCGGGCCCCGATTCCGTGGCCAGCGCCCTGAGGCCCTTGAGCGGCGCGTGCGCGAGGCGGCGCGCGAAAGCTTCGGCCCACCGGCGCAAGCCTTCTTCGTCGGTGTCGGACTTCGGCAGGCGGCGCAGACTTTCGACGGCCGCGCGCTGATACTGCATGGTGAGGTCCTGGATCAAGGCCGAGGCCTCACGGATCGCGTATTCGCCGCGCAGACGGTCGAGATGATCGTCGATGACGAGGCGCGCGGAGGCGAGTTCCTTCAGGCGTTCGGTGCGGCCGAGCGCCGCATCGGCGATCACCGCATCTATGCCGAGACGCGTAAGGCCCGCAATCATTCCGGCCGCGGGATCGACATTGGGCGGAACGCCCAGGTCGATGATCAAGGCGCCGCGCGCCGGAGCCGCGGCGGCGATGCGCGCGGCGACCGTCAGGTCGATCACGGGCTCGGCTCCGCCGACAGCGGTGATGACGACGTCGATCGCGCCGGGATCCGAAAGGAATGCATCGAGCGGCCGGGCATCGCCGCCTAACTCCGCCGCGAGCTCCTGCGCCGTCTCAAAGGTACGGTTCACGACGGTGACGGGCAGGCCTTGCGCGGCAAGCGCGCGGCCGGCCTGGCGCGTCATGGGCGAGATGCCGACAAGCGTCACGCGACCTCGCGCGCCGTCCACATGGGCAAGCGCGCGCTTCACCGCATAGTCGGCGAGGGATTCCACGTCGGCCGCACCGGCGATTTCCTTGTGCACGTCCTGAGCGGCACGCAGCGCCTCGGCGAAAAGATAGTCGAGTTGCGGGCCGCAGGTCCCCGCCGCCTTCGCAGCACTCCACGCATGGCGCACCTGGTTGTAGATCTCGCGCTCGCCGGCCTGGGCGGAATCGAGACCGGCCGTCACCAGGAAAAGATGCTCCGCCGCGCCCTCGCCCACCCAGGCGCGGAAGACCTGGCGCACATCGTCGCCGTTCAGGATATCGGCGAAGACTTCGCCAAGGGCGTCGCGACACTCCTGCACGGCGAGGTCGTCATCGCCGGCGAGCACAAACTCGATCCGGTTGCAGGTGCCGATATAGGCGAGTTCGGGGACACCGAGGCGGGCGGCAAGGCCGCGCAGCCGGTCCTCAATCTCGGTTTTCGGCCACGCGAGCTGCCCGAGCCGCTCGACTCCGGCCGACTTATAGGAGGCGCCGATGAGCGCGAATTGATCCATGGGGGCCAGATAGCATGACCCGATGGCGGCAATGTCACGGCTGTGTCACAGCCGCTTAGCCAGTTGATTCGAAAAAGGAAAAGGCCGGCGCAAGCGCCGGCCTTCTGCTTTCTTCAAGAACGCTTAGTGAACCGAGCGCGCGACCTTGAAGTAATCGAAGCTCATGTCGCGGACCTTGCCCGCTTGGCCGTCCCCTTGGATAAGGTCTTTGAGGTCATAGGCCGGGGCCTTTTTCAACTCTTCCTTCGACATCGGCACGACGTAGCCGTTCTTGTCTTCGGAATAGTCGAGCACCGACCAGGGGACCGGCGCGTACTTCTCGCCCATTCCCATGATGCCGTTGGAGAGTTTGTCGAGCACAACGTCCTCGACGTGACCGACCTTGTCGCCGGTGGCGTCATAGACGGCGGTGCCTTTAACTTTGGAAGCCAGAATCGCGCTCGTGTGTCCTGCTGCTGTGGGCATGAGATCCTCCTTGGATAAGCCGGAGGCGTAACGGGTCCTTCAAAGCCTTTGTTCCCCCAACACAGCGGGCGCAACGTGAGCGGGAGCGTTTCGACGCCATTCTGATCACAGAAATTTCATGCCCGGTACCACAGGCTGTTTTTCCTCACGAATCACCGGGCGCTTCGCGATGCAATCGCGCGAGTAGTGCCGGCACCGTTGCTTCCCGCATGTAGCGCATGGTTCTTGCGCACCGGGTCGCTGGGACCCTTGGACAACATGTGAGAAACGGCCGCTCGGCGGCCGAGCTGGGACATTTTATGAGAACGACTTTCGCCGCGATTTGCGTCGCGGTTTTCTGCGGCCTCACGCAGGCCGCTTTCGCGAGCGCGGACATCTACGGAAAACTGCCCGGACTCGAGAGCGTGGACCTTTCGCCGAAAGGCACGCGCTACGCGTTTGTCGCCCTGGTCGGCGACCAGCGCCGTCTGGTCGTCATGGATGCGCAGGACAAGATCATCTTCCACAACGCGTTGGGCGATAAGAAAATCCGCGGCATCCGCTGGGCGAGCGAAGATCATGTGATGATCGAAATTAGCGATACCCAAAACATGATGGCGACGTTCGGCGTCACGGCGGAGATCTGGAACGTCCTTTGGATCAATCTGAAGGAAAAGAAGGCCGGCTTCGTATTCGACGATGATCCGGGCATCGCGGATGCGGTGTTCGGCATGCACGGCACCGCGGTTGTCGGCGACAAAGCTTATGGATATTTCGCGGGCATTCCGCTGCGCCGCGCGACCGGAACCCGCGCCGGCTACGACTGGGATCCGTCCATGGACGTCGATCTGTTCCGGGTCGACCTCGACACCGGCAAATCGCGCCTCGAGGCCCGCTCGGTCGAGCAAGGTAGTCACGAGTGGATCGTCGGTCCCGACGGCACAGTGGCCGCGACGTCGATCTATTTCACCAAGGACGGCACCTGGCGCCTGCATCCGGGTGAGGGCAAGAACAAGCCCTTGCGCGAGTCCAAGATTCCCATCCCTGAAATCGGTCTCTCGGGCCTCGGGCGCACGCCGGGCACGTTCCTGGTTATGGACAACACCGGCGAAGTTGATGAACTGCAAGAAGTGAACGCGACGACCGGCGAGCAGACGCTGCTCTTGGAAGAATACAACATCGAAGGGCTGATCTTCGATCCGGTCACGCGCCTTCTCCTCGGCGCTCAAATTGCCGAGGAGCCGCGCGCCATTTTCTTCGATCCCGCGTTGGACGCGCGCTGGCGCGGCGTGAAGAAGACCTTCCCTGGATTCAACACCCGCCTTATCTCTTGGGACCACACGCTTGCGCATGCGATCGTAAAGACCGACGGCCAGCGGGATTCCGGCACCTACTGGAAGGTCGATATGGCGACCGGCACGACGAAGGTGCTCGGCAAGCCCTATCCCGCCATCCTGCCGACCCGCGTCGGCACAACGCAGATGTTCAAGTACAAGGCGTCCGACGGCCTCGACATCGAAGGCGTGCTGACGCTGCCCGCGAAGGGCGCGGCGAAGAACCTTCCCGTTGTTGTGATGCCGCACGGCGGACCGATTGGTCCGTTCGACAGCGTCGGCTTCGATTGGTGGGCGCAGGCCTATACAGACGCGGGCTATGCCGTGTTTCAGCCAAACTATCGCGGCTCGGGCGGCTACGGTGCCACCTTCCGTGACGCGGGCTACGGTGAATGGGGCGGCAAGATGCTCTCGGACATCTCCGACGGCCTCAAGGCGCTCGCGGATGCCGGCGCCGTGGATCCGAAGCGGGCCTGCATCGTCGGCGGCAGTTACGGCGGCTATGCCGCGCTTGCCGGTGTGACCGTGCAACAAGGCCTCTATAAGTGCGCGGTTTCGGTGAACGGCGTTTCCGACATGCGCAGCTTCTTCAGGTGGATCATCGACCGCCGCGGCGGGCGGCAGAACTCGTCAACGCGCTTCTACCGCGCCGCCACGGGCGCTGCGGAACGCGGCGAGAAGATCATGACCGAGATTTCGCCTGTGACCTATGCGGGGCGGGCGGATGCGCCAGTCCTTCTCATCCACGGCGTAGACGACACGGTCGTGCCGATCGCGCAAAGCGGAATGATGGCCAGCGCGCTGGAGAGTGCCGACAAACCCGTCGAGATCATCCGCATGAAGGGCGAGGATCACTGGCTTTCCGGGGAAGCGACGCGTATCGAAATGCTTACGCACGCGCTCGCCTTCGTGAAGAAGCATAATCCGCCGAATTGAGAGGGCCACCGAATTAAGGGGGCAGCCGAACTAGCCTTTGACGGCATCCTCGATCGCCCGCCGGACGCGGCCAGCGTCCGGCGGTGTGATGCTGGCGAACCAGGCCGCAAGCCGCCCGTCGCGGCCGATCAAATACTTGTAGAAGTTCCAGCGGGGTTTCGCGAAGAAGCCCCCTTCCCGCGCCAGCCACTGAAATAAGGGATGCGCGGCAGAACCGCTCACATGAATCTTCTCGGTCATCGGGAAGGTGATGCCGAAGCTATCGCGGCAGAAGGTTGCGATCTCCGCCGGGCTTCCGGGTTCCTGGGCGCCGAAATCGTTCGACGGAACGCCGAGCACCACAAGACCGGCGCTTTCGAACTCCCGCCAGAGCGCCTGAAGTCCCGTGTAGTGCGGCGTGAAGCCGCACTTGGACGCCGTATTGACGATCAGGATGGGCCGTCCGGCGAAGCCCGCAAGGTCGAGGAGGCCTCCATCCAGCGCGCGGAGATGGAAATCGAAGGCCGTGCTCATTCGGCCATCAGCCGCGCGTTCTGGTCATGGAAACCGCCCGACTGGCGCTTCCAGAGGCGCGCGTAGGTGCCGCCGGCGGCCAAGAGCGCCGTATGGCTCCCGGTCTCCACAATGCGGCCGTGATCCATGACGATCAACCGATCCATCTGGGCGATGGTCGAGAGGCGGTGGGCAATGGCGATGACGGTGCGCCCTTCCATGAGCGAGGCGAGCTGTTCCTGGATGGCGGCTTCGACGTCGGAATCAAGCGCCGAGGTGGCTTCGTCGAGCACGAGAATGGGCGCGTTCTTGAGAATAACGCGCGCCAGCGCGATGCGCTGGCGTTGACCGCCTGAAAGCTTCACGCCCCGCTCGCCCACCTGTGCGTCAAAGCCCTTGCGTCCCTGCCAGTCTTCGAGCGTCTCGACGAACTCCAGCGCATGAGCCCGTTCCACCGCGGCACGGATTTCCGCGTCAGTCGCGTCGGGCCGCCCATAGCGGATATTCTCGCGGATCGAGCGGTGCAGGAGCGAAGTGTCCTGCGTCACCATGGCGATACTGGCGCGCAATGATTCCTGCGTGACGCCGGCGATGTCCTGGCCGTCGATGAGGATGCGGCCGGTGTCGACGTCGAAGAACCGCAGGAGCAAATTGACCATGGTCGACTTGCCCGCGCCGGACGGACCGACAAGTCCGATGCGCTCGCCCGGCGTGATGGCAAGGTCGATGCCGTGAAGCACACCCCTGGCCGTGCCGTAGCCGAAGTGAACATCCTTGAAGACGATCTCGCCCTTGGCGACGTGAAGCGGGCGAGCGCCCTCGCGGTCGCGCATGGTGCGCGGCGTCGCGATGGACTTGATGCCGTCCTGAACGGTGCCGACCTGTTCGAAGATGGTGGTGATGCTGCCGGCGACCCATCCCGACATGGAGACGATCTGCCAGGCGAGCGGCAGCGCCATGGCCACGACGCCGACGTCCACCTCGCCCGTAGACCAGAGCGCGATGGAAAACCCGGCGACGCTGACAAGCATGACGGCATTGAACGCTGTCAGGACAAAATTGAAGACCGTCATCAAGCGCAAGAGGCGGTGATACTTGACGGTGTGTTCGTCCATGGTCGCGCGCACGAACGCGTCTTCATCGCGCGGCTTGGCGAAGAGTTTCACCGTGAGGATGTTGGTGTAGCTGTCGACGACTTTGCCGGTCAGCGTCGAGCGTATTTCGGAGACGGCGCGCGAACGGTCGCGCATCTGGGGCACGAAGTGCCGCAAGAGAAGTACATAAGCCGTGAACCACGCAAGGATCGGCAAGGTCAGGCGCCAATCGAAGTTCGCCAGCAGGATGACGGCGCTGGTGCCGTAAACGAGGATGTACCAAACGGCGTTCAGGGAGGCGACGACGCTTTCCCGAAGCGACGGCCCCGTCTGCATGATGCGGTTGGCGATGCGTCCGGCGAAGTCGTTCTGAAAGAAGCTCCAGCCTTGGCGCACCACATGCCAATGGCTCTGCCAGCGCACCATGTTCTGGAAGTTGGCGGCAAGACCCTGGTTGGTGACGATGCCATGAACCAGGATTACAAGCGGTCGCACGAAAATCTGCACCACGGCCATGCCAAGGAGCAGCGGCCAATAGTCGCGAAAGATATCTTCCGGCGCGTGGCTGGACACGAGCTCCACCACCTTGCCGATAAAAATGGGAATGAGAAGGTCGAGAAAGGCGACCAGTGCGCCCATGACAAACAGAGCGATGAGCAGCCAGCGGGTCTGGCGGATAAAATGCCAATAGAACGCGAGCAGCCCGGGCGGCGGCGGTTCGCCCTCGGCGTCCTCGGTGGGGTTCAGAAAACCTTCGAAAAGCTTGAACACGGGGAGCGGTCAGGATCCGGGGATGGTTTGAACAGACCGGTCGGCACTGGAAGGTCGCCGCGGCCGCCGGAGTTATAGAGGCGAGCCCGGAAAGACGCCAGTTCTTAGCGGCCGAGAATCCGGCGTAACCCTTGCTCGAATTCCTGGACCGTCAGGGGTTTCTGCAGGACCTCGCAGTCCGCCCAGGGGTCGTGCAGGCCATCGCGGCCATAGCCCGTAATAAAGACAAAGGGGACGCCGGCGGTCTTCAGGCGCTCGGCGATCGGAAAGACGGTCTCGCCCGCGATATTCACGTCGAGGATTGCGACCGACGGAAGCTTCGCGGCGACGAGGGAGAGGCCCGCATCCACGCGTGCGGCATGCCGCACGGCCGCGGCGCCAAGTTGCTCCAGCATTTCCTCGATCAGAAACGAGACCATGGTCTCGTCTTCGATGAGCAGTACATCCAGCCCTGAGAGGAGATCAGACTTCGCCATGGCCACCCTAGAGACTTACTTCAATGACGCATCTCATTCCTTCGGGCGGGAAGGATGCGTTATAGGCGCCGTGAAGTTCGTCCACGACAGCGCGCTCGATGAATTTCGTTCCATAACCCGTTTGCGACGGCGGTTGCACATGCGGTCCGCCGGACTCGATCCACTCCATCCTTAAATGCTCCTGCCCAACCAGCGACCAGACAACACGCACGATGCCGCTACCGGCGGAGAGTGAGCCGTACTTGACGGCATTGGTCGCGAGTTCGTTCACGATCATGGCGAGCGCGATGGCGACTCGCGGATGCAGCGCGACGTCCGGCCCGTCAAGCTTGACGCGTGCACCCTGCTGGCCGGAATAGGGCGCCATGATGGATCCGATCACATCCGCAAGGTATGCCCCTTCCCAGTTCTTGCGGCTGAGCACATTGTGCGCACTGGAGAGTGCTTGCAGCCGCGCATCGATGCCCTGGCGCACTTCGGGCGCGGCGCCGGAATTGCGCAAGCCCCGCCAGACAATGGCCTGAACGGAGCTCAGTGTGTTCTTGACGCGATGGTTGAGCTCGTTAACCAAGAGCTCGCGATGGCCTTCGGCGCGCACAAGCTGACTGGCGACGCGGATTGCAAAGAAGCCGCCGATAAAAATGAGTGTTGCGCCGACGGCGAAGGTCGTAATCAGAGAACGTCGCGTCGGCGCTTGATAGTCGTCAACCGGAACGCCGACTGCGACGACCCATCCGGTCGCGGGCGAGCGCGTAAAGCCGGTGAGCACGCGCGTGCCTTCCACCGACGTGGTCTCGGTCAAACATTCATCGCCGGTCGCAAGCTCGACCGTCAGAGAGTCTGAAGCCGATGTAAGGGCGTCCTGCGCGAGGACCGGCCTCCGCGCCACATGGTGAGCCGTGCGATCGAACACCGCGAGCACCCAGCCGTCCGGCAGATCGAGCCGCTGCAAGATATTTTGGAAGATGGTCGGCGGCGGATTGAAGATCAGCGCGTAGATCACGGCGTCGTTTCTTCTGACCGGCACGCTCACGGTAAACGTCGGCTCGCCCGTCCGCCGGCTGAGATAGACATTGGAGACTTGCGGTCGCTTGTCGCTAAAAACCGCGGCGATAGGTTCCAGCACTTCCGGCCGCGTGAACGCCGGCCGCCCATCGGCATAGGTATTGAAGAGCTGATTGCCGGTCGCGTCCGCCACGGAAATCGCCGTGCCCGGAGGGTAGCGGGTGAGGAAGCGCTCGGCATCGGGGAGGAAATCCTCGAGAGTCTCCGCCTGGAGAGCAGGTTCGAGGGCCAGCACCTCGAGGGCGGCCGTCAGGTTGTTGAGCTCGCCATCGACCGCCACCATGGTGCCGCGGGTGACCTGCAGCACCTGTTCGGCCGCCGCGTCCTCAGCCCGGTCATAGGTCTGGAACACGACCCGCCGCGGTCAGCACCAGCATCGGCACCAGCGTTCCGGTGATGAGAACAAGGAGGCGAATCTGGAGCGGGAGAGGTTTGGGCGAGAACAGGGCTTGCGGAGACGCGGGCGCGCTGTTGCGCGCCTTTTCCTCGGACGTCCTGTCCCTGAAAGTATCCACGATCCCCCCGCCCAGGCCGGCGCGCGGTTCCTAGTTTTCGCCGTTTATTCGAGGGTGTCTAGTGCCGCAGATTCAAAGCCGCTGCAACGCGGGGTGGAAAAGGCCGCACTTCAAATGAAAGACGGGCCGGCTTGAGGCCGGCCCGTCCCTCGGAAAAGCTCGAAAATCGAGCCCTATTTCGCCTTGGCTTTGGCCTTGGACTTGGCGGCCACGGGTTCGGGCACACCGATATCCCTGCGGAGATCGGTCATGGTGACCCGGCGGCCGTGGATCGGCGCGATCGCCGCGACATCCAAGCCGAGCCGTTCAATATTCTCGTGGAGATTGACGGAGTACGGATTGGGCGTGGCCGGCGGCGGCGCGTCGGGCGCCAGCGGCGAATAGGCGTCGGCTTCGCTGAGGATCTTCTCGTTGGGGAGATAGACCATCAGGAACCCGTCGGCATGGCCGCTGCCTTGGATGGCATGGAGCTCGATCGGGCGCTTACCGTCGGTAAGCACGTGCTTGTCGCCCACGGTTTCGAACGTCGCGGGCTTGCCGCCCGTGCTCATGCTGTCCGGGCCGAGCATGCGCGGATTGCCCCAGGCCGCTTCGTAGAACGGACGGGCGCTTTCGTGCGTGACGATCGTCGCCCCTTCCGCCACGAACGGCCGGAGGCCGCCGGAATGGTCGAAGTGCACGTGCGTGTTGACGACGTAACGGATGGGCTTGTTCGGCACAAGTTCCTTGGCCTTGTCGATCACCGCCTGGCCGCGCGCCGGGCTTTGCGGACCTTCGACGATCACAAGATGATCCGCTTGGTCGATCAGGATGCTGTGGTGGCTACCACCCTTGAGGTAATAGACGCCGTCGGCCAACTGCTCGACCTCGACGTTGATCGGCGGTGCGGCGTAGCTCTTGACGTCGTCGGGAACCGCGTACGCCACCGTCGGGTTCTTCGTCACCGATGCAACAGTGATCTCGAGGACGGGGTGACCTCCTTGCGTCCGCACGATGCGGCCCGGGAATCGCACGCCGTTGAAGTCCTTATAGTCGGAGTATGTAAACTCGACCGGCGTATCGCCCGTCACCGGATTGTCGAACTGGGAAAGAACGCGCATGACTTCGTTTTGCGCATTGATCGACCCGGTGAGCTTGAGATTGCCGACGGAGAACGAGACTTCGGAGCCGCCGTTCGCCGGAGTGCCCGTCGCTTTGTTGGCGGTCGCCGAGCGCAGGAAGCCGTGCGGTGTTGCCCAGGCTTCCACGATACGTTCTTGGACGGCGCCGGGTTGCGCGGCAATGGTGCCATTCGGCGCCACGTTCCACGCCATCTCGCCGACGACATACTGATCGACCTTCGCTTCCACCGGCGCTGGACGCGCGCGGTTCGGATCGATCACCTGCAGTCTCGTCATCTCCACGCGGCCGGCCGCAGGATCGCTGTAGGAAACCGTCTGTGTGTAGGCGGACACGGCGAATTCAGGCCATGCCTGACCGGGAACCGGCGCTTGACCGAACTGATACCACTTGCCCGTACCGGTGAAGCTGATGGACGTCGTGCCAGGCGCATCGAGCGCCTTGGATGCCGCAGGCAACGTTCCCGCCGGCTCAGAGCAGCCGGCCAGCACCATCGCCAAGCCGACACTTAACATTCCCAATTTTTTGAGATGCATATTGATCCTCCCTGGACGCGCAAATCGGCGCGATGGTGCAACGAAATCAGGAGCTTAAGCAACGGGCCTTTGCGTGAAATCGCCGCGCCGCTTTGTAACAGGCCGGGCCCTTCTATTAGCAGGACCCGGCCCCATACAGACGGTATGACGGCTCAGGCCTCGTCGACGACCTGCTCCTCAGACTCAATCGGCTCTGCGGCGCCGGTGACGCTTGGCGCGTCGATCAAGGTCAACGGTTCCTTGATCGCTCCGGCCTGCCGGTCGAAGAGGCGGCGATACAGCCCGCCGGGATTGGCAAGCAGTGCCTCATGATTGCCGTCCTCGACGATCTGGCCGCGGTCGAAAACAAGAATGCGGTCGAGCGCCCGCACCGTAGAAAGCCGGTGCGCGATGATGATCGCGGTACGCCCCTTCATCAGGCGAACGATGGCTTCCTGAATCAGCGCCTCGGATTCGGAATCGAGGCTCGAGGTCGCCTCGTCCAGGATCAGGATCGGCGCATCGGCGAGGAAGGCGCGCGCGAGAGCAACGCGCTGGCGCTCGCCGCCGGAGAGTTTCACGCCGCGCTCGCCCACCAAGGTGGCGTAGGCCTTCGGAAGACGCATGATGAAGTCATGCGCATTGGCCAGCCTCGCCGCATGCTCGATGTCCGCCCGCGAGGCGCTTGGCCGCGCGTAGGAAATATTTTCCGCGAGACTGCGGTGAAACAGGATCGGTTCCTGCTGCACGATGGCGATCTGCGAGCGGAGCGACTGTTGCGTCGCGCCGCGCACATCCTGACCGTCGACAAGCACTCGCCCGCCGGTCACGTCGTAGAGACGCTGGATCAACTTCACGAAGGTCGTCTTGCCGGAGCCTGAGTGACCGACAAGGCCGACGCGCTCGCCGGCGCGAATGAGCACGGCGAGATCGTTGAAGAGTGCGGTTTCGTGACCACCGTAGCGGAAAGTCACGCGATCGAACCTGACTTCGCCCGCGGTCAGACGCGCCGGTTTGGCGTCCGCCTTGTCCTCGATGCCGAGCGGTTGATCGTACATGGCGACCATCTCTTCCATGTCGTTCACCGAACGCTGGAGATGCTGGACGTGCTGGCCGATATCACGCAGATAACCATGCATGATGAAGTAGCTGGTGAGCACGTAAGTGACATCGCCCGGCGACGCCTGCCCAAGGAACCAGAGATAGAGCGACGTGCCGATGAGGGCGAGACGCACCACCCAGAGAAGGAGGATCTGCACGGTGCCCGACCAGGTCCCCAGGGTCCAGGTGCGGTCCGTGCGCCGCCGCCACTTGTCGATCAGGCGGGCAAAGCCGCCCTCCTCGCGGTTTTCGGCGCCGAAGGCTTTCACCACCGCATTGCTGCTGATGGAGTCGGCAAGCGCCCCGCTCATGCGCGTATCCCAGACATTGGAAAGCGATGCAGCCGGCGCAACCAGGCGTGTGGCGAGCGTTACCGTGAGCGCGACATAGAGGACCGCGCCGACCGCCATGACGACGCCGAGCAACGGCGCCTGCGCGGCCAGCAGCAGCATGGTTCCCGTCAGCACGACCAGGGACGGTACGAGGGCAAGCAGGATCGTGTCGTTCATCATGTCGAGCGCCCACATGCCGCGCGTGATCTTGCGTACGGTCGAGCCCGCGAACGTATTAGCATGCCAATCGGTCGAGAACCTTTGCACCCGATGGAACGTCTCACACGCAACATCGCTCATGATGCGCAAGGTAAAGCCGATGACCGACATCCAGGCGGTATGGCGCAGAACGACCATGCCGAGGCCGAGCCCGGCAATCGCGAAAAATAAGGGAAGGATGCTCTCGCGTCCGTTCTGGACGAGAGCGTCGATGAGTTTTCCCGCCACCACCGGCACGAAAATTTCGGTGAGCGTCGCACCGCTCATGGCAGCTGCGATAAGCATTGCGTAACCCGGCTGCTTAGCCCAATGGCGGAAGGTGAACGCAAGAACGTCGCGCATCGCGTGCGCGCGCGGTTTTTTCTTGGATGACATGTGACGCGTCCAGCGCCCAAGGCGCCGGCTCCAATTCGATATCTATGCAGAATGACCCAGGGCTTACGCCGGGGTCGGCGGTTCAGTTCCGTGACCTGTTGCCGGGCGGAGCCCGGGCTTGCGGTCTTACGGCGCTCTAATGGCGCGATCGGACCTTGTTATGAATGGTGCTCAGCATTGCCAGCCACCGCCGTAGTGAATGAACGGCCGGAACATACTGCGGGTGCGCTTCGCTTTCAACCGAAGCTATGTCGCGCGATTCAAGGGGTTGGGCGCGCACCCTGCAAAAGCAAGAGCAAAACCTTGGATTTGCGCGTGTTTTTCGCTCCCCTCGCATGTCCCCCCGCGCTACCAATCACAGGCGGGGACATAAGAGCGGGGATCAAAAACTGTTAGCGTTACAAAGCGCTTTGGGGCTTTTCGCCCTTATCGGCCTTGCGTGGCTTGTGCGCGACCGAAGCCGGACCGTCGTCTGGCGTCCGGTCATCATCGGCATCGGGCTCACGTTCATGCTGGCGGTGTTGCTCCTGAAAGTGCCGCTGCTCCAGAACAGCCTCGCGGTGCTGAACGACGCCATGAACGTGCTGACCGACGCGACCCACGCAGGCTCGTCTTTCGTCTTCGGATATCTGGGCGGCGCTTCGCTGCCGTTTGAAGCAACGGGACCCGGATCGGCCTTCATCTTCGCCTTCCAGGCGCTGCCGATCATCCTTGTGGTCGGCGCCCTCTCGGCCCTTTTCTTCCACTGGCACATCATCCAGCCGGTCGTGCGCGGCTTCGCTTGGGTCCTGAAGCGCACGATCGGTCTCGACGGACCGGCGGGGGTGTCGAGCGCCATGAACATCTTTGTCGGGATGGTGGAATCGCCCTTGGTGATCAGCCCGTACCTGCGCAAGGAATCTCGCGCCGGACTCTTTGTGATCATGACGGCGGGCATGGCGTCCAGCTCCGGCAGCGTGCTGGTGCTGTACGCGACCATCTTGAGCGGTTCTATTCCAAACGCGCTCGGCCAGCTGATCGCCGCTTCCATCATTTCGGCCCCCGCCGCTATTGCCGTCGCCTTCATCATGTTTCCGCCCGATCGCAAGGAACTCAAGAATGCGACCGATCCAGCCGACGTCGCCATCGAGGGCCGCCGCGAGGGCGAGAACGCGATGGCGGCCATCGCGCGCGGTACGCTCGACGGAATCCAGCTTTGGCTGAACGTCATGGCGATGCTGCTGGTGCTCGTGGCCCTGGTCTTCATGGTGAACGTGATCATCGCTTTCGTGACGCCCGATGTCGCGGGAGGCCCCCTCACGTTGCAGCGCGTTTTCGGTTGGATCATGTCGCCGCTGGCGTGGCTGCTCGGCATTCCCTGGAGCGAGGCGACGACAGCCGGCGCTCTTCTGGGGACGAAAACCGTCCTCAATGAAGTGATCGCCTACGACGAGCTGACCAAGCTGCCTGAAGGCGCCCTGTCGGAGCGTTCACGCATGATCATGACTTATGCGCTGTGCGGCTTTGCGAACTTTGCCTCGCTTGGCACCATGATCGGCGGCCTCGCCGCCATGGTTCCGGAGCGCCGCAACGACATCGCAGCCCTTGCCCCAAAAACGGTCATTTCCGGAACGCTGGCCACCTGCATCGCGGGCGCCATTGTAGGTATTCTGAACTAGCTTCCGCGACGAATGTGAAAGATATTTGACGGGAAGGGATATCCCTTCCCCCGGGCTTTCGCCGCGCGCTATTCAAAAAAAGCGGGCCATCGAGAGCGGGGCATTTAATTAAGTGGGGATGCACCCTGTTAGCCTTGCAGAGCGCCTTAGGCTTATGCGTCATCATCGGTCTCGCATGGCTCATCAGTGAGAACCGGCGCGGCGTTATTTGGCGGTCGGTGATCCTTGGGGTCGCGCTTCAGTTCGTCCTGGCGGTTTTGCTTCTAAAAGTCCCCGTGTTTCAGAACAGCCTCGCGGTTCTGAATGACGCGGTAAGCGGCCTTACCAACGCAACGCGCGCCGGAACGTCTTTTGTGTTCGGCTACCTTGGCGGTGCCGAGCTGCCGTTCGAACCGACGGGCGCGGGCGCCAGCTTCGTCTTCGCCTTCCAGGCC
>CAMDOZ010000010.1 GCA_945903705.1 Fidelibacterota bacterium
GAGCGACACGGGCGTTCGCTTTGTCATCCTCGCGGTCGTCGCCGCCGCGACCCTCGGCCTCATCTTCATTCGCACGAGCAGTGCGCGCTTTCCGCTCCTGATACTGCCGCTCGCCGTGGCGCTGGTGCACGGCGGCGGCATCACTGCGGCCGCACTGATCGATCCGCGACCCGATGTCGTGCGTTTCGCATTCATGTACGCCTGCCTCGCTCCGTTCTTGTGCTTGCTCGCACCCACGAGACAAGGCGCACTCATGGCGACCGCCGCCATGAGCCTGATCGCCGCAGCGGGTGCATTAGCAATTGGCGTGCGCGCGGAGTCTTTCAACCTCGTCCTGGCGCTTGCGCTGCTTGTGGCAATCTTCGTGTTGTCGATGTGCATCGCCGACGCCCTCGACGACTCGCGGCGCGAGACAGCTTTGCTGCGCGGCGAACTCGCGCGGCGCGCAACCTCCGACGAGATCACCGGCGTCTCGAACCGTGCGCACGTAAGCCTTCTTGCGCAAAACGAATTCGCGCGTGCGCGCCGATACGGCGAAGCCTACTCGTGTCTCATGATCGAGATCGAGAGTTACGAGCGGCTCGCCGCCCACGGTCCCGCGGCGCTCACCGCCATCGTGCAAGTCTTCACCGGCTATTGCGTCGTGGTGATGCGCCACTGCGACAGCTTCGGCCGCCTTGACCCGAACCGCTTCCTGGCCCTGCTGCCGGAAACGCCGACGCTCGGCGCACACACGCTCGCAAACAGGATGTGCCGCGACATAGCCGCGCTCGATGTCGCGCACGCCGGCGGCAAGCTGAATTTCACGGTGAGCATCGGAGCAACGGAAATGCACGCCGTCGACCGCTGGGCCGGCGACATGCTGCGCCGGGCCGAACAAGGACTTGCCGATGCGCTCGAACGCGGCGGCAATTGCTGCGTATTCGCGACGCCGCCAACCAGCCCGCCGCCCACGAACGAGGCGACGCAGGAAAATAGCCCGGCGGGCAACACCAACGCATGAGCGGCGCGACGGTCACTTGGAAGCCGGAGGTTTATCTTAACTTCGCGGCCTATCGTGCGAGGCCGGTCGACGATCTTTTGCCGCGCCTCACGCCGCCCGACCACGGCGCGATCTTCGATCTCGGATGCGGGCCCGGCAACGTCACGGCGAAACTGAAAGCCCGCTGGCCCGGGCGGCCGATCACGGGTGTTGATTCATCACCCGAGATGCTCGAGGCCGCGCGCCGCGCCTACCCCGACGGAATAAGCTGGCAGCTGGGTGACATAGCCGGCTGGACACCCCCCTCGCCCGCGGCCCTCATCTTCGCCAACGCCGCTCTGCATTGGGTTGGCGATCACGAGCGGTTGTTTCCGCACCTTGCGCAATGTCTCGCGCCCGGGGGCGTGTTTGCCGCGCAGATGCCGGTCGGACAGAAAGCTCCCTACCACACCTGCCTTGACGAACTCGCGTTTGGGCCTCGCTGGCGGGAGAAACTCGCCAAAGGCCATCGCCAGCGGGCGCCGCTTGCGCCGAGCGCCTACTACGATCTCATCGCTCCGCTGATGGACGAAATCGACATCTGGGAGACGGACTATCACCACGTGCTCGCGGGCGAGGATCCGGTGGTGGCATGGGCCGCCGGCACGGCGCTCCGGCCGTATACGAGCCTGCTTGATGAAGCCGAGGCCGCGGAGTTTACAGCCGCCTATGCCGATGCATTGCGCGCGGCGTATCCGCCGCAGCCCGACGGGCGCACGATGTTCTGCATGCGCCGCATCTTCATCGTCGCGAGGGCGCGATAGCAATCCTCCTTCGCCTTGCGGCTTCGGAGGACCTACATGCTCAAGACCCGCCGAAGCTTTAGCGAAGGCGGGAAGTGTGAAGCGGTTTTGCGTTGAATCGCGCCCCATCATTTAAAATAGCGCAAGATAGGATCGGATTGATTCAATCCGATCCGGCCTTGCGCTAGGCCGGACCTAGACCGGTCCGTCTAGCTAGAAGGTTTCGATTTCCCGGAGACGAATGACCGCGTCGAGCGCTTCGCCGAAAGTGAGGTCGGGGCGCACCGACATCACCGCCGCGGCTGCCGCGCGGCTCTGTCCCATATAATCCCGACCCGTTGCGCGGGCGCTCATGACCGTGCGCGAGACGACGCCTTTGAGGTCGCGGGCGTCGAAGCGCTTGGCGCGCCCACCCGCTTCGCGTCCAAGGACGCGCGGCTCCATCGGAGCAACCGGCGCGGCCGTGAACGAACGTCCAAAGTTCTCGGTCGAGACAATTGCCATAGTGAGCTCCTGCGCACAGAGGGGGACCCAATGATCAAACGGCGCTGGCCCCTGCAAGTTCCCTGTGGATAAAACTTGTTTATCCCTGGGATATCTAGGACCCGGCTTTAGCGGTCGGACTCCAGGGGTTTCCAGTCTTTCCCCCGTGGCGCGATCGATTTGGCGCGTTCGGCGCAGGCGGCGACGGTCACGCGTTTCTCCGCCATGGTCATGGTGCGCCAGGCGCCGATCTCCTGGATTGTGCGCAGGCAGCCGATGCAAAGGCCGGTGGTGCGGTCCATGGTGCAGACACTGACGCACGGCGATGCCACGACATCCTCATCGGGGATCTCGGCATCGGGGGGATCATCGGCCGTGGGAGCCGGAGGAACTGTCATGCGACGTAAGCGTGCGTGCTAGGATGTGAAGCAATCAGCAGGATAGAGCGATGAGTATACCGGATAACCTGACCCAACTCGGCGAACAAGCACAGCTGCCCGCGTCTCCGGACGTGGCGGTGCTGGAAACCGTTCCGAATCCGCATCGGGAGACAGATTACCTGATCCGATTCACCTGCCCCGAATTCACCTCGCTCTGCCCGGTCACCGGGCAGCCCGACTTCGCTCACCTGGTGATCGACTACGTCGCGGACGAGACCATCGTCGAATCAAAATCGCTAAAACTCTTCCTCGGCTCGTTCCGCAACCATGGTGCATTCCACGAGGACTGCACGCTTACGATCGCCAAGCGAATCGTGGAAGCCGCAGCACCGAGATGGCTGCGCATCGGCGGCTACTGGTACCCGCGCGGCGGAATTCCCATCGACGTGTTCTGGCAAACGGGAGCGCCGCCGGAGGATCTCTGGGTGCCCGATCAGGGCGTCGCGCCGTATCGCGGGCGCGGCTGATCGCATTCATCGCTCGTACAGGAAAAATAAAAAGGGGCGCGGATACCGCGCCCCTTTTTGTCTCCTGGTCAGCCGGATTACAGCGACCTGGAGCCCTCCCCCCCTCGTGTCAGATGCGGCGCTCGGAGGTGCGCCGCGACGGCGAAAACATTGCTTATCGACCCCGCGCGGGCAAGCTCGACCTTAACAAGACCGTAATATTTTTCGGTTGACGGACAAATATGTCACGGTCGCGGTTGAGTAGCCGGGCAACTTCGCGCGGTTATGAGTCGGATTTGTCTTTTAAATTCAGCGATGCCGAATTGATGCAATAGCGCTCGCCCGTGGGCGCCGGACCATCCGGAAACACATGTCCCAGGTGGCCGCCACAATTTGCGCAGGTCACTTCGACCCTCACCATGCCGTGGCTGGTGTCGCGATGTTCCTCGATCGCCTCAACGGACGCGGGCGCGAAGAAACTCGGCCACCCGCAACCGGACTCAAACTTGGTCTTGGCGTCGAACAGAATTGCTCCGCAGCCGGCACAGGTGAATCTGCCCTCGCCCTTGAAGTCGTTGTAGGCGCCGGTGAACGGGCGCTCGGTTCCCTTCTGACGCAAGATGCGGAACTGCTCCGCCGTCAGCTCGTTCCGCCATTGCTCGTCGGACTTCGAGATCTTCGCCATCAACCTCCTCCCTTCACTTCTGCAGCGTGTCGACGAGCTCGCGAAGCTGCGTACGAGCGCGCAGGAGGTGGAAGCCCAAGGTGGCGAGGTGCGAGGGTGAAAGCGTGCTGTCCTGCTCGCCGTTGACCACGATCAGAGGGTCCATGCTTGCGCCGGTGCGCATCGAGGTCAGCATGTTGGTCCAGATTTCGCCCGCGCGACGTTCCTCGATGACGGTCGAGAAGTCTTGGCCGACGGCGTTCAAGATCACGGCATAACCGTACATTTTGCCTTTGACGTTGAAGAAGACGTCGTCGGCCCGGGAATCAAAATGGCCGCCCGCCGCGGCGACGCGCTCGTCGAGCACCGCGCTGGATGAGCCGAGATCGGAGGCGATGCGGTCGAGCAGCACGATGAGATTGTCGGCGCGCCGCTCGAAGGTCGCTTTCCCCGCGGCAACGTCGCGGTTGTATTGGAGAAGCGCGTCGACGCCCCTTCGGTACTGTGCCTCAGCCTTGGCGTCCGGCCAGATATTGCCTTGTCCCCAGTACCAGACCGTGCCGTCGTACCTGAGCAGCGACGAGGCGCGGTCGACATTCTCGTCGATGGCGCTGGAACCGCGCACGCGGCCGAGGTGATCCCCGAGCTCGAGAGCAAAGCGCGACACGGCGTACATGATGCCGAGCTGATAGTTCGGTGTGTTGTCCAACGGGGCCGACGGATGCCAGAACGGTTTGTTCGCGATCCAGCGGTCAGCCTCGCGCATGGTGACGGTCGCGGCGATGGCGACCGCCTGACTCCCGCCCTGCACGCTGTATTGCGGCGCCGGCGCGACGTCGAGATCGTCGTCGATCTCGTTGAACACCAGCATGCCCAGCGGATAGTAGACGATGAAGACGAACAGGATCGCCGCTACGATCCAAGGGAGTGCGCGACTTAAGGTATCTTGCATGTCCGCGGCGGACGCTTGCGCCACCTGCTCGCGTCCCGCACTCAACAGGCCCTTCAGCCGGTCTAAGATTTGACGAAGAAATTCGGGCATGGGGCTGATTGTGCTAAAGCGCTGGAACTATGGGCGGATCGGTCTGCCCAAGATGGAGTTAAGGCGATGGCGGGTCAATGGCTGGAACAACGCGGAGCTTAAGTGATGCTCGCCATTAGTCTGCCCGCACTGGCGCTCGGCCTCGCCTGCGGCATTCTGTATTCGGCCGGCGACTACTTCCGCAAGGCTGCCCCCGCCACGTGCCCGTCGGAGACAATTCTCTTCTACTATATCGGCGGGCAGCTCCCGGTGCTTGCGACATGGGTGCTGTGGACCGGCGAGACGAGCATTTCGCTGGGGTATCTTGGACCGGGACTTATCGACGCGGCCTTCGGTCTTGGGGCGAACCTGCTCTTTATCGTGTCCATTCGGCGGTCGCCGCTCAGCCTGATGATCCCGCTGCTGGCCCTTGTTCCAGTGGCCGCGCTGCTCGTAGGCGGCCTCATGCTCGGCGAGTGGCCGACTCCCCGGCAGGACCTAGGCGTCGTCATGATCGCCGCCGGGCTGTTTATCCTCTTTCAGCCGCCGGGCGCCCAGCTGGGACTGAAAGCGGCCTGGCGCACGTTGAAGGCCGAGCGCGGAACGGCGCCGATGCTGGGGGTCATCCTGCTCTGGGCGACCACGCCGTCCCTCGACAAGCTCTGTTTGGCTTACGCCTCGCCGGGCATGCATGGGCTGTTGCAAGTCGCGCTGATCTGGACGGCGCTCTTGCTCGGGGCCCTTGCGCGCGGGCTTGGGACCTTGCGCATCTCCGGCGACGCCGCGCGCCCGGTCGGCGGCGCAGCCGTGACCGGCGCGCTTGCCTATCTGCTCCAGCTCTTCGCCTATTCCATCGCGATGGTCGCGCTGATCGAAGTCATTAAGCGGACGGTGGCCCTTCTGTTGTCGCTCGTCCTGGGCCGGGCCGCCTTCAGCGAACCACTCACCGGCATGAAGGTTGCCGGCATCGCGATCATCGCCGCCGGCCTCGTGCTGGTGATGCTCGGCTAAGCCGCCTGCTTATTCGCCTTTGCCGAGGAACTTTACGACGACAAGAGTGACGTCGTCGCTTTGCGTCGCACCGCCGGAGAAGGCTGCAAGCGCATCGACGACCGCATCGCAGATCTGCGCCGCGGGGAGATGCGAGTTGGCGCGGATCACATCCATCAGGCCTTCCTTGCCAAAAGCCGCGCCCTCCGGATTGCGCGTTTCCCAGATACCGTCCGTGCCGATGATAAGAAGCGCGCTCGCGGGCCACTCCTCTCGCGCGTTCTCATGGAACTGCCAATCCGGATTGACACCCAAGGGAATGTCATGAGCCGCCAGTTCCTCGAACTCGCGCGTGGCGCGGTCGAAAAACAGAAGCGGTCCGTGGCCCGCGCTGATCCAGCGCAGACGGCGCGTCTCTGGTTCGAGCACCAGATAGACCAGCGTGACGAATCGTCCCGCCGCGGCATCCTGCGCGACGTGACGGTTCACGGCGCGCATCACCGGCTGCAGCGCCGCATCTTCTTCGGCGAAGCTGCGCAAGAGCGCGCGGACCGAGGTCATCGTAAGGGCGGCGACGATGCCGTGGCCGGAGACATCGCCCACGACAAGGCCCAGCCGTACGCGCCCGTCGCTCGTGTGCAGGGGAATGAAATCATAGTAATCGCCGCCGACGGCGTCGTGATAGACGCTGCGGCCCGCGATGTCGAAACCTTCGATCCGCGGCGGCGCTTCTGGGAGCAGTTTCTGTTGCACCTCACGCGCAAGGGTGAGGGATTCCTTCACTTGAATATGATTGCGCAGCTCCGGAACCATGGCGTTGAAGACCGCGGCGAGGTCGCCTACTTCGTCGCGGCTGGTGACTTCGGCCCTGGCTTCGAGGTTGCCGCGCGCAAGGCCCTCGGCGGTGGCCGCGAGTTCGCGCAAGGGGCTTGTGATCGTGCGCGCCGCGAGCGCCGCAAGACCGGCGATCATCACGACCAGGGCAATCGAGGCGATCCCCGCCAGACGCACCTCGTCGACCACCGCCTGGCGCACATTGTCTTGGGCCTTGTCGGCGACGCCTTCGATGTCGTCGACGGGCACTATATAGAGGATTGTTGAACCCAGGTTCTCGAGACCGCCGTAAACCCAAAGGGACTCCCTGCCCCTGTGCGCGCCGCGCTGGATCCCGTCGCGGCCCGCAAGAAGATCGGCCGTGACGGCGTCGAAGATCGTTTTTTCCGCTTCAAGCGCCGGCGTTTCCGGCCGCGCGTCCCAGGCGATGCCGGTGTCGCGATAGAGGCTGGAGGCGATCACCCGCAGCACCGGAGCGCCGGTGCTGGTTCCTTGCACGAACGGATTTCCGCTCTGATCGGCAAGCTGGACGATAAAGCTCTCGGCGGTGGCGCCGAGACGCGCGCGTGCGTGGACGCCGTTGAGGAAAGACAAGACGTCCACGTCGATGGCCGCAACACCGGCGAAAACGCCCTCGCCCTTCCGAATGGGCATCGTGGCGGTGAGCAGAAGGCGCCGCGTTGACGCATCGAGCAGCGGCGGGTTCCACACCACGTCGTCGGCATTCATCGTATTGCGATACCACTCGCGCTGCCGCGGATCATAATTGAGCGGGTAGCCGCCGTGGCCCGGGAATGAGGCGTGGACGCCTTCTTCCAGCGTGACGTACTGCCAATAGAAGAGACTGGGGTTGTCCTCGGCGAGGCGACGATAGAGGGCGTCCATACCGGCAAGCCGGCGCATCATCGGCCGGACCGCATCCGGTTCCACTCCGGGCGCGACCAAGAACGACTGGTGCTCGCGCGAAATCGGGATCGCTTGCAACTCGCCGGTCGGCGAGGCGATGGCGTGATCGATCGCAAGTTCCGTCCCCGGCGGCCAGGTCTTGGGAGAGTCGAGGTGCGTATGAAAATAGAGCGGCGCCTCAACCACCGGCGGATCGCCGGCGAGGCGGGTTTCGACGTCGCCGGCGAGGAGGCGAAGCGCAAGCTCGACCTGGCGCCGCTGGGACTCCATCAGGTCCGACGACGTGGCCACAGCTTGCAGAAGCTGATTCTGCATCTCGCCGACGGCCGCCGTCTTGCCGGCGCCCGCGATGGCGCGGCCGAGACTCTCCATCGCCTTGTCGCTGCGCCAAGAGAGGGCCGCCAGCGGAATGAGGCCGATGACCAAGAGAAGGATGAAGAGCTTCGCTTGAATGCGCATGGCAGCGGTATAGCGAACTAACGAAGGTTGGGATACTTTCCGATGGCCTTGGCCGATCGGCAGTTACGGAGCCGGCGGTGCGTTCTTCTTGATGAGGTCGTCGATCAGGAAGCCTTGGAACATATTGATCCCCATCCGGGCGCCCACTTCCAGGGCCCTTTCGTTATCGACGCGGATCAGGACCGGCAGCACGCCGCAATCGAGCAGGTATTTCACGGCCCGCTCGCGCTCTTTGAGGATGTCCTCGGCCCCGTTGCGCCAGTGGATTTTGGCGATGCTGGCGCCGATGTAGTCGAGGTCCACGAGGCCGACGGTCTGCGGAAAATTCTGGTCGACAGCGATGGTCGCGCCTTTCGACTTGATGAGGCCGCGGGCGACCTGAAACTCGTCAAAATTTTCGACGATGTTCGACTGCCGGAACTCGAACACGACATCCTTCAGCACCGCCTCGGACGTGCGCTCGATGAAGGCTTCGAACTGCTCGGTGAACACGCTTTCGACATTGAGGTTGATCGAGCAACGCCCGCCGATCGTATGCATCTGATCGAAGGCCTGGAGGAGGATCTGATCGAGGACGAGCGTAAATTCGTTGAACAGACGCCCCGAGCCGCGCATTTCGACGTCGATGAACAGGGGCTTGCGCAGGAGATCCATGCTGATGAAATACTCGGTCAGCACTTTCTCCATCGGCTTGCCGGGCACCTGCATCACGATGTCCTGGTTGCGCACGAAGGCTTTGACGAATTTCTCGGTGCCGAACTTCTCGTAGGCCTTCATCACGTTCTTGATGTCGGCGGTCGTGAGCGGGCGCAGCTGCTTGTCGCCGCCCTGCTCCTGCTCGCCGGCGGTGCGCTGGGCGACCTCGGCGTATTTCGCGACGCGGTCCGCGGCCGAACGATAGTTGTTCACCAGGTCGTAGCTGAGGACGAGACGGCTCTGGTCGATGGTGCCGAAGCTGCCGGGAAAATTACGTTCGATGGTGCGCAGCATTTCGACCTTGAGGTCGCGCACGAGGCCGATCAGCGCGGTCTCGGTGACCTTGGCCATGATACCGAAATCAGAGGTAGAAACTTGGTAGGTCAGGCCGTGGCGCTTGGCGCCGATGGCGGCCATGCCTTCGCCGATTTGCGCAATGAGCGACGGCACGCGCTTGGTTTCCGGCAGCGCGGCGGCAACGCTTACTATTACGAGATTTACCCCGGCTTCAGGCGCGTGACGCCATTGGCCCATGTCCTGGACAAGGGCGCGCAGGTCCTTCGGCTTCGAGCGGTTTCCACCGCCGTCGTCCGCCGCTGCCGTCGACGTTACGTCAGACATCCCTTCCAGTCCTTGCCGAAGGCCACAGCCCCCAGAACTGCATATCGAAACTGGGAATTGTCACAGAAGCCCTCGCTTCGGCCAAGCTAGCCTTTAACCCCGCACCGGTCAATTAAAGCCATGATAAAGTTGGACTTTCCAACCTTCCAGAGCAGACAGACCCCAGGACATATCGCATTCGCGAGGGGAGGCCTTTGACGGAGGACAAATCGGGCGGAATGTCTTGAAGAAAAAAGAGAAACTGCGAATTAGGGTTTTCGAATACCCCCAAGTAGCCGAGAATAAGCGAAATGCTGGGGGAGGTCGGAAATGAGCCTCGAAGATCTAGTGGGCGAAATGTCGGCCCAGGCCGACAAGCTCAAAGAGTTGAATCATAGCGTCCTGTTCGACCTGGGCGACGAGGGGAAAATTCTGCTCGACGCTACCGGCGGCGACGTGAAGATCACCCCCAATCCGGACAATGAGGAGGCCGAGACGACATTGGTGCTTTCGAGCGAGAACCTCGTGAAGCTGGTGAATGGGGATCTGAATCCGATGGTGGCCTTCACGCTCGGCAAGTTGAAGGTGTTCGGCTCCAAGGGCATCGCGCTCAAGCTTTCGAGCCTTCTTGATAAATAGAATCGGGCCCAGCGCATGAACGCTGACGGTTCATCTCAAAACACATCCTATCCGTGGCTGCGGACATATCCGGCCTATGCGCCGTGGAACATGCCGCTGCCGTCGATGCCCGTCTTCAATCTTCTGCATGACGCCGCGGCGAAGTACGCCGACCGCCCGGCCATGGATTTCTTCGGCAAGCGCTGGACCTACGCCGAGACTGCGGAACTGGCGGCGCATGCCGCGAAAGGCTTCCAGAAGATCGGCGTGACCAAGGGCACGCGCGTCGGCCTCTTGTTGCCCAATTCGCCTTACTACATCGCCGCTTACTTCGGCGTGATGATGGCGGGCGGCATCGTGGTCAACATGAACCCGCTTTACGCCGTGCGCGAACTCGAAGTGATGGTGAAGGATTCCGGCGCCGAGTTCCTGGTGACCATGGACCTCACCGCCATGTATCCGAAAGCGCGTACGGTCCTCAACAACACCAACCTGCGCAAGCTGGTAGTGTGCTCAATGACCGAGGCGTTGCCGCTCGGTACGTCGGTGCTCTTCAACCTATTCCGTCGTTCGACGGTCGCGAACGTCGAGGAAGACGACCGGCAAGTCTGGTGGGACGACCTCGTGAACAACGACGGCAAGCCGCAGATCCCGGCCATCGATCCGGCCGAGGACGTCGCGGTCTTGCAGTACACCGGCGGCACGACGGGGCTGCCCAAGGGCGCGATGCTAACCCACTCCAACATCGTCGCGAACGTGCGCATGGTATCGAGCTGGCACGGAAGCCCGGTTTATGGGCATGAAAAGTTCCTTGCCGCCCTGCCCTTCTTCCACGTCTTCGCCATGACTGTGGCGCTGCTCTGCGCGATGGATCTCGGCGCCGAGATCATCATGATGCCGCGCTTTGAACTCAAAGACTGCCTTAAGCAGATCGCCAAGAAAAAACCGACCGTCTTTCCGGCGGTGCCGACCATCTTCACCGCCATCAACAATTCACCGCTCGCCAAGAATTTCGATCTGACGTCGCTCAAGCTGTGCATCTCGGGCGGTGCGCCCCTGCCGGTGGAAGTTAAGCGCCAGTTCGAGGAGAGCTCCGGCTGTGTGGTGGTTGAAGGCTATGGCCTGTCGGAAACCTCGCCTGTGGTCTGCACCAATCCTACCCAGGGTGTGAACAAGGCCGGCTCGGTGGGATTGCCGATGCCCGGTACGATCGTGGAAATCCGCGCCCTCGACGACGACCGCGTCCTCGGCGTCGGCGAAAAGGGCGAAATTTGCGTCCGCGGACCCCAGGTGATGAAGGGCTACTGGAAGCGGCCCGAGGACACGGCTGAGGTGATGAAGAACGGATCCTTCCACACCGGTGACGTCGGCTACATGGATGACGAGGGTTATGTCTTCATCGTCGATCACATCAAGGACATGATCATCGCCTCAGGGTTCAAGATCTATCCGCGCATGGTGGAAGAAGCGATCTATCTTCATCCCGCCGTCGAGGAAGTAACCGTCATCGGCGTCGAAGACGAATACCGCGGTCAGGCGCCCAAGGCGTTCATCAAGGTGCGCAAGGACATGACGCTCACCGAGGCGGAGATCCGCACTTTCTTGAATGACAAGCTCTCGAAAATCGAATTGCCCGCCGTATATGAGTTCCGTGACGTGTTACCGAAATCGCTTATCGGCAAACTCTCGAAAAAAGAATTGAAACAGGAAGAAGCCGCCAAATCAGGCGGGTGAAGGGAACGACCATGACCAACATTGTGATTGCAGGCTACGCCCGCTCAGCGTTCACGCTCGCCCATAAGGGCGCGCTGCGCAAAACCCGACCGGACGACCTGGTCGCAGCCGTGATCAAGGGCTTGGTCGAGCGCACCAAGGTGAACCCGGCGGATATCGAGGATGTGGCCCTGGGCTGCGCTTTCCCCGAAGGCGAGCAGGGCATGAACATGGGCCGCATCGTGGCCTTCCTCGCAGGGCTTCCCAACAGCGTAGCGGGTGACACGGTCAACCGCTTCTGCGGGTCGTCCATGCAGACGATCCACCAGGCCGCAGGGTCTATCGCGATGGGGGCGGGCGAGTGCTTCATCGCCGCCGGCGTCGAAAGCATGAGCCGCGTACCCATGGGCGGATACAACCCGATGCCGAACCCGACCCTCGTGGACGCGGGCCATCAGGCTTACATCGGCATGGGCGAAACGGCCGAGAACCTGGCGCAGAAGTATCAGATCCCGCGCGCCAAGCAGGAAGCCTTCGCGCTCGAGAGCCACCAGCGCGCGGCGAAAGCGCAAGCGGCCGGCAAGCTCAAGGACGAGATCGTGGCCGTAAAAGGCGACGGCGGCATGGTCGATACCGACGGCTGCATTCGCCCGGAATCGACGCTCGAAACGCTCGCCGGCCTTAAACCCGCGTTCAAGGAAACGGGATCGGTCACGGCGGGCACGTCCTCGCCACTCACCGACGGCGCCTCGGCGGTGTTGGTGTGCAGCGAAGAGTACGCCAAGAAGAACAACCTGACGCCTCTCGCGCGCATCAAGGCCATCGCCGTGGCCGGTTGTGCGCCGGAGATCATGGGCATCGGGCCGGTTCCGGCCATCCAGAAAGCGCTACTGCGCGCCGGGCTGAAGCTCAATCAAATCGATTTAATCGAACTCAACGAGGCCTTCGCGGCGCAAGCCATGTCGGTCATGCAGGAGCTCGGCGTCGATCCGGCCAAGACCAACATCGAAGGCGGCGCCATCGCCATCGGGCATCCGCTGGGCGCTTCCGGGGCGCGTATCACCGGCAAGGCCGCCTGGCTCCTGAAGCGCGAGAAAAAGAAGTACGCCCTCGCCTCCATGTGCATCGGCGGCGGCCAAGGCATCGCTACGATCCTCGAAGCGCTTTAAGGGAGGTCCGGCCCATGGCTGAGATCAAAAAAGCCGCCGTGATCGGCGCGGGCGTGATGGGTGCAGGCATAGCGGCTCACATCACCAATGCGGGGGTACCTGTCGTACTCCTCGACATCGTCCCGAAAGACGGCGCGAACAGAAACGCCATCGCCGAAGGCGCGATCGCCAAACTCCAGAAGGCCGATCCCGCGCCGTTCATGTCCAAGCGCAACGCAAGCATGATCACGGCCGGGAACCTCGAGGACAACTTGGACCTCCTTGCGGATTGCGACTGGATCGTCGAGGCCGTGATCGAGCGCCTCGACATCAAGCAGGACCTCTACAAGAAGGTCGAGAAGCACCGGAAGAAGGGCTCGGTGGTGTCGTCGAACACCTCGACCATTCCGTTGAAGGAACTCACGGCCGGAATGCCGGAGTCCATGGTTCCGGACTTTGTGATCACCCACTTCTTTAATCCGCCGCGCTACATGCGCCTCTTGGAGATCGTCGGCGGACCCAAGACCCGTAAGGACGCGCTCCAGATGGTGCGCGATTTCTGCGATGTGCGCCTCGGCAAGGGCGTGGTGATCGCCAAGGACACCCCGGGCTTCATCGGCAACCGCATCGGCATCTACTGGATGCAGAACGCAGTGGTGGAAGCGCTCAACCTCGGACTTTCCATCGACGAAGCGGACGCGGTGGGCTCGCGCCCCTTCGGTATCCCCAAGACCGGCGTGTTCGGTCTCCTCGATCTCATCGGCATCGACCTGATGCCGCACCTTACGAAGTCCATGCTCTCGCTTCTGCCCAAGAGCGATCCTTACGTCGCCATCTCGGGCGAAGTGCCGGTTGTCCAGACCATGCTCAAGAACGGCTGGATCGGCCGCAAAGGCCCCGGCGGGTTCTATCGCCTGCGCAAGAACGGCGCCGAGAAGGTTAAGGAGAGCATCAACCTCAAGACGGCGGAATATGCGCCCAGCGTAAAATCGCGCCTGGAGAGCGTCGATGCCGGCAAGAAGGGCGGCCTCAAAGGCGTGATCGAACACGCCGACAAGGGCGGGGCATATGCCTGGAAGCTCGCGAGCAAGGGCCTCACCTACACCGCGGCCCTGGTGCCGGAGATCGCCGACACCATCGTCGACGTCGATGAAGCGATGAAGGACGGCTACGGCTGGAAGCTCGGGCCGTTCGAGATCATCGACACAATGGGAGCGAAGTGGTTCGCCGACAAACTCGCGGCCGAGAAAATGACCGTGCCGCCGCTCCTCAAGCTCGCGGCGGAGAAGGGCGGCTTCTACAAAGCCGAAGGCAAGGCGCTCAAATTCCTCACGGTCGACGGCAAGTACGAAGATGTCGTGCGGGCGCCCGGCGTGCTCCGCCTGTCCGACGTCAAGCGCGGCGCAACACCGATCCTCAAGACTCCCTCCGCCAAGGTGTGGGACCTGGGCGATGGCGTGGCGTGCTTCGAGTTCACGTCGCGCTCCAACAGCCTCGATCCCATGATCATGCAAGGCTACAAGGATGTCCTGAAACTCTTCAAGAACGACAAGAAGTGGAAAGGCCTCGTCATCCATAACGAGGGTCCGAACTTCTCGGTCGGAGCGAACATCGGCCTCTTGCTGTTCGCCGCGAATATCGCAGTCTGGAGCGAACTCGAATCCCAGATCGAGGATGGGCAGAAGACCTATATGGCGCTCAAACATGCGCCCTTCCCCGTCGTCGCCGCTCCTTTGGGCATGGCGCTCGGCGGCGGTTGCGAAATCCTGCTGCACAGCTCAGCCATCCAGGCCCACGCGGAGACCTATACCGGCCTCGTGGAAGTCGGTGTCGGCGTGATCCCGGGCTGGGGCGGGTGCAAGGAAATGCTGCTCCGCATCCGAAAGGACCCGAAGACGCCGAAGGGCCCGATCCCGACGGTGGCCAAGGCGTTTGAGATGATCGGCACCGCGCAAGTCTCGAAGTCGGCCTTCGAAGCAAAGGAAATGGGATTCTTACGCAAGGAGGACGGCATCAGCATGAATCGCGACCGCCTGCTCGCGGACGCGAAGGCCAAAGTCTTGAAGCTGGCCGAGAACTATGCGCCGCCGAAGGAAGAGACGATCAACCTGCCCGGCATTCACGGCGTCGCGGCCCTGAAGGTCGCGCTCCAAGGCCTGACGCTGCAAGGCAAGGTCACGCCGCACGACCAGACGGTATCGCTCGCGCTGGCAAGTGTGCTTACCGGAGGCAAGACCGACTTCGGCGAGCAACTCACGGAGAAGGACCTCCTCAAGCTCGAGCGAAATGCCTTTATGGAGCTTGTGAAGAATTCGATGACCCTCGCACGCATCGAACACATGCTGGATACGGGGAAGCCGTTACGGAACTAAGCAAGCCCCTCACCCCGACCCTCTCCCGCTTGCGGGAGAGGGAGGGCCCCGGCGCGAAGCGCTGGGAGGGTGAGGGTTCAACAGAGAAACGTAATTTAGAATTTTCATGACCACCCGCCGTACAGTTCTTTCATACATTCCCCTCGCAGCGCTAATGGCCGCACTGCCAGCGCGCGCGGCGTTACGTCCGGGCGAGGACGCCGCGTTCTTCGAGAAGTACAAGGCGCCGGAAGGCTCCTCGTTCTTCATTTCGAACACGCCGAAGAGCGAGAGAGGCGACCGCATGGTCGTCCGCGGCGTCGTGATGGATGCGGACAAGAAGCCGGTCGCGAACGCTTCGGTTTACATTTATCACACCGACGCCCAAGGCCGTTACAACGACACCGAGCCGCGACCGGGTTTCGGCGGGGAGCAACCTCGCCTCTTTGGTTATATGCGCACCGATTCAGTCGGCCGTTATGTGTACGGCAACATTCGCCCGGCGGCTTATCCTGGACTGACCTTACCGGCGCATGTGCATTTCGTCGTGCAGGCAGACGGTTTTCAATCACGCGTTTTCGAGTTCTGGTTCGAAGGCGATCCGATGATCAAGGAAGATCATCTTGCGGGACAGGCAAAGGATCCGGATCGTTTTCTCATGCGCAAAGCTGTCAGAGATACGAACCGCGTCTGGCAGATCACCAACGACATCCTGATGGAGCGGACGTCGTGATGAGTATGCGCCGCCGCGATCTCCTCACACTCTCCGCCACAGCGGCGCTTCTGCCGTGGCGCGCGGGCGCGCAGGTGCCACCGGTGTATCAGTCGTCCAAATACGTAGCACCCAAGGGCGTGCCCTCCCGAATCAACATTGCTCCCGGCGAGCCGGGCGAGCGCTTGATCGTCACAGGAAAAGTGATGGTATGGCCGCGTGGATTGGCCGGCGCCTCCCTGTATGTCTTCCATGCGGATCGCGAAGGCCGATACACGCGGGATCGGGAAGGCCCGAACACCGACGAGAACGCGCGGCTCCACGGCGCGCTGCGGACGGACGCCGAGGGCCGCTTCCGGTATGAGACTATCAGGCCGGCGGGCTACGGCGCCAACGGCGCCCACATCCACTATGTGGTGAACCAGCCCGGCTACAAACTGAGAATGGAAGAATTGCGGCTTGCCGACGAGCGGGAGGCCTTTGCGTCTCCGGCGGAGGTGCGCGGATTGAAAAGCGGCGCACGGCAAGCGACGACCGCTTTCCCCGATTATGTGATCGCCATTCTGCCCGTTGGGCAAGACGCTCAAGAGGCTTGGCACATCACCCACGACATTTATCTCGAGCGGCAATAGAAGGAACGCACCCATGGCCGTTTACACCGCCCCCCTGCGTGACATGAAGTTCGTCTATCGCGAGTTGTTCGATGGTGACGGACTTCAGAATCTTCCGGGCTACGGCGACTTCAGCTCCGACGTGGTCGACGCGGTGCTCGAGGAAGCCGCCAAGATTTCGCAGGAGGTCCTGTTCCCGATCAACCGCTCGGGTGACGAGGAAGGCTGCACCTTTGAGAACGGTGTCGTGCGCACGCCAAAGGGCTTCAAGGAAGCCTATGCCCAGTTCATCGCCGGCGGCTGGACCGGTCTCGGGGCCGATCCCGACTACGGCGGCCAAGGCGCTCCGAAAGCTGTGAACATGCTGGTCGAGGAAATGATCTGCTCGGCCAACATGTCCTTCGGCATGTACCCCGGCCTCACCCACGGCGCCTACAACGCGCTGAAACTCTACGGCACCGACGAACAAAAGCAGCTTTACCTGCCGAAGTTCACCGACGGCACCTGGAGCGGCACCATGTGTCTCACCGAGCCTCAGTGCGGCACGGACCTTGGCCTCGTGCGCACCAAGGCCGACCCGCAAGCGGACGGTAGCTATAACATCTCGGGCACGAAGATCTTCATCTCCGCCGGCGAACACGACCTGACGCAGAACATCGTGCACCTGGTGCTTGCGCGCCTTCCCGACGCGCCGCCGGGCATCAAGGGCATCAGCCTGTTCATCTGCCCGAAGTTCCTTCCCAAGCCCGACGGCAGCGTGGGGCCGCGCAATGGAGCCTCCTGCGGCTCGATCGAACACAAGATGGGCATCAAGGCGTCGGCCACCTGCGTCATCAACTTCGACAACGCCAAGGGCTGGCTGGTAGGCGAGAAGCACAAGGGCATGCGCGGCATGTTCGCCATGATGAACACGGCCCGTCTCGGTGTGGGTGTGCAGGGCCTCGGCCTCTCGGAAGCCGCCTATCAGGGCGGGCTCCTCTACGCGCGCGAACGGTTGCAGGGCCGTAGCTTGAAGGGCGCGAAACACCCCGAAAAGCCCGCAGATCCGCTGATCGTGCATCCGGACGTGCGCAAGAATCTCCTCACCATGAAGGCGCTGACCGAAGGCATGCGTGCCCTCGTGATGTGGGTGTCCACGAGCCAAGACCACGCCGAGAAGGCCGCGACTGAAGAAGAACGCACCCGGCACGACGACCTGATCCAGTTCCTGACACCGGTGGTGAAGGCTTTCGGCACCGACATCGGCTTCGACAATGCGAATCTCGGCGTGCAGATCTTCGGCGGCCACGGCTACATCCGCGAGCACGGCATGGAGCAATACGTGCGCGATGCGCGTATTACGCAGATCTACGAAGGCACCAACGGTATCCAGGCTCTCGACCTCGTCGGACGGAAGATGACCGCGCACTATGGGCGCTACATGCGCGCCTTCTTCCATCCGGTGCAGCAGTTCATCGAAGAGAACGCGGCCGATCCGGATATGGGAGAGATCGTGCTCGAACTCGCGAAAGGCTTCGGCCGCCTTCAGCAGGCCGTCGGTACCGTCGCGCAGAAGGGCATGGGCAATCCCAACGAGGCGGGCGCCGCGTCCATGGATCTTCTCAAGATCCTCTCCTACGTCTCGGTCGGCTATATGTGGGCAAAGATGGCCAAACTCGCCTTCGCGAAACAGGGCGACGATCCCACCGGCTTCTACAAGGGCAAGATCAAGACGGCCAGGTTCTACATGGCGAAACTGATGCCCCAGACCGGCGCGCTGCTCTCTTCGCTCATGGCCGGCGGCGAGACCATCATGGACATGGAAGACGAATTGTTCTCGGCGGCGGTGGCGGCTTAACGGCCCACCCAGCTTCGCATGAATCTCGTCTGGCGGATGATCTGGATGTTCATTGCCGCGCGCTTCGGCGCGCGGTGCGACATCATGGGCGAAGGGGCGCTCACCTTCCGATGCCTCCCCACCGATCTCGACTTCAACATGCATATGACCAATTCGCGCTATGCGAGTTTCGGGGACTTATCCCGGGTCAACTTCATGATCCGCAACGGCGCCTGGAAGCGGTTGCGCGCGGCAGGTCTATTGCCTGTGCTGGGCTCGGGGACCTACCGGTACCGCCGCGCCATCGCCCCGTTTCAAAAATTCACAGTTACCACCAGCGTCCTCAGCTGGGACGACAAGTGGGTGTACCTCCTGCACAAGTTCATCACGAAGGACGACATCGCCGCCATCGGCGTAATGAAGGCGGCCTTCGTGACCAAAGCCGGCCGCGCGCCGATTGAGCAGATTGTCGCATTGATGGGCTACACGGGACCGAAACCCGAAAGCCAGATTGCGAAAGAAGTTGCGGATTTGGACCTGGTATTGAAGGCGTAGAATTCGGGAGCGAGAGGGTGCATGACAACCACGACCGCTGAGGCGGCCTCCCCGCGTGTAGTCAACCTCGCGCCGGATACATTCGATCGCATTCTCGCCGGCGTCGCTCTTGTCCTGCTTGCGGCCGTCGCGTCGGCGATCTGGCGCGGCCGGGCGGAGTGGGGCGACGTACCGGTCTTCATCTGGGCGCATATCGCGACCATCCTCGTCGCCGTTGCGCTGACCCCTCTCATGTTGCTCCGGCGCCGCGGCGACCGGCTCCACCGGCGCCTCGGCTGGATTTGGGTGAGCGCGCTATTTTTTACGGCCCTTTTCACCTTCGGCATCCGCGGCGTTAACGGCGCGAACCTGAGCTGGATCCATCTCCTCTCGGCCTGGACTCTCACTCAGGTCCCCATGATCGCCTGGACCGCACGGACCCACCGGGTCAACTGGCATCGCCACTCCGTCCGCGGCATGATCGTTGGAGCGCTGATCATCGCCGGCGCGTTCACCTTTCCCGTCGAGCGTCTCATGGGCCATTGGCTCTTCAGGTGACAAGAAATCATACGGAACCACCTAATCACAGGAGTCTCGCGACATGAATCGGATGCTTCGTTTCTGCACTGTCCTGATTGCCCTCGCCTTCTCGCTGCCGGCGTTCGCGCAAGCCGAGGGTGCCGCGGCCCGCGCTGCCGCCAACAAAGAGGTCTTCGACGCGAAGGGAAAAGCGCCCGCCATGGCTATACCCGCGAGCAGCTATAAGGTTTTGAAGTCCGGTCCCGCGAGCGGCGCTCATCCGTCGCGCTCCAGCGCCATCAAGGTGCGCTACGAGGGCAGCTACCTCGACGGCGAGATCTTCGACAGCTCCTATGGAAAAGAGGCCGACAACGCCACCATCTATCCTTTGCGCGCGCTCATTCCGGGCTTCGTCTCAGCCGTCATGATGATGAAGCCGGGCGACGAGTGGCTCGTCTATGTTCCCACGCAGATGGCCTATGGGTCGGTGGGGCATCCGTTGGCCGGGCGCGATATCTTCTTCAAAATCGAGCTGGTCGAACACGCCGAGATGCCGGCCCCGCCATCGCCGATCATGAAGACGATGCCGGGAAAAACCGTCCGTTAGAAGACCCGGCGAAAAGTATCAGGGCGGGCCTCGCGGCCCGCCCTGCTCGTGGAGTCTTAGGCTGCAACCTCGTTAGGCTGCAATCTTGGCGGTCTTGCGGCGTGTCACGAAGCCAGCTCCGAGAAGACCCAGACCCAGAAGGCTCAAGGTGAAGGGTTCCGGAACCGGGTTGGTCGGGTTGTAGGAGACATTGTCGAACTCGAACGCGTAACTCGTGCTCGTTGCGATGACCGTGTCGAAGTCCAGGTCGGAGAGGAAGTTCACGTAATAGGTTCCGCTCGCACCCTGGTTGCCGTTGGCACCGGCGAAAATGTCGGCGCCCGTGACGGATCCCACGGACGTGGCGCCCATGAAGAACTCGAGTGTGTTGTAGGTATCCACCGAGCCCCACAACATGCCGAAGTACTGCATGGCACCACCCAGACTGAGGACGACGCTGCCCAGACCTGTCGTCAAATAGGGCGTCGTGTCAGCTCCGAGCACTGTATTGTCGCCGAACAGCACGCCGTTGCTATTGGAGATGAATGGCGGTGCATAGAGGCCAGGTGAATCGTTTTGCACCGTTTGGCCGCCGCCAGTGAAGGAGACGCCCACGCCGCCGCTCGTGCCGCCGGCAGGGCCCAGGGCGAGGTTGTCAAAATTGGCGTAGTTGGCACCGGTCGGGGCGCCACCAACCAAGGGATTCACGATGATGGCTGCGCTGGCGGTGCCGGGAACGAGGCCAATGCCCAGCGCTAATGCGCTAAGCGTCGATATGGAGAAGGCTCGAAGGGATTTCATGCAATTGCTCCTTACGCTGCGGAATTGTGATTAGCGACCCGACTCGCGCCGCAGCTTCACTGCAGGTCTGGAAATCTAGGAAAAGAATTGCTCCCCTCGCTCCCGTGAAAGTCATGGCAACAATCGAGCCACTGCCAAATACCGCGTGTTAACAGCGGCCCAGCCCATTGCGGCGATAGAGGTCGTAAGAATCGAGGGATTGTTATCGCGCCGGATGTCGCGCACGGACGGGCCGTCCACGCAGAAGGAAGGTCGTGAACCTTATTTTGAAGACATAGAGCCGATCACCCCGCACCCACGTTATCTCACCCTCTCTCCCTCATTTTAATGAGCCGCGGGCGCCGCGGCGAAGGCCAAGGTCTCTGTGGCAAGCCGACTCCTCGCCTTCGTCCAGCCGGCGCGCACGAACAAACCGGTCATGTTTGCCGTCGTCGCCGTCTGCGTCGCGCTGGCCAGTTTCATTGTCTTGGCCGCAACGCGAGGCGGCCCCCTCTTCTCCGACGCAAGCGTCTTGCCCATAAACGCAGGTTCGAAAGGCGATGCATGCCAATCCGCCAAGGAGTTTGCCGCAGCTAGGATATTCGCGGACAACTTCAGGGAAATATCGCTAGGAGGATGCGAAACGCTGTCCATGGAGTGGCAGGACGACGGCAGCTGGATTGTGGGCGGCGCGGCCGGCGCAACGCAGTATCGATCCCCCGTGACCGTTCAATGGCTGGTCAGAACCGATCCCGCAGGACGGATTTGCGGGTATGGATCCGGCACGCGGGGTTATCAACCGAAATTGCTCAAAGTCGCAGGCTGCGACTAGAGCGCTTTCGCGTAAGGCGACGGACGTACGCATCCATCACACCTGATGCGTCGCTGAGTACGACATTGAGAAGTCCGCTACGGACCTCAATCTCGCCGTCATAATCGATGAGCCCAAGCCGCAGTCCGCGTGATCAAAGGGCGGACCTTCGCGGGTCCGCCTTTCTCATAAATTGCAGTACTAGGTAATGATGCCCAGCGGCTTGTAGGAGAGATACGCGAAGACGCGGGCGATATCCGTTTGCCGCTGCCGCTTGATAAGGATCTCGCTCATCACCTGGCGATAAAGTCTGAACGACTTTAGGCCGGCGGTTTCTTCGCCTTGGCCTTCATCTGCTCATTGAGCTCGACGAAGTCGCGATAGAGCGCGGCGCAGGCGGCGGGCGGGCCGCCGCAGACGAACTGCATGTTCACCTCGAGTCCCGTGGCGCCGTCCTTGAGCTCGCGGCAGACCGCCGTGGGATGAGCGCCGTGACCGGGCCGGGTGAAGGTCCAGATATGTGTGAAATCAAGCTGCTCGTAGGCGACGAACTTTTCGTCGCCCGCGGCTTCGCGCACCCCGCCGTGCTCGACCAGCACATTCGCCATTTGATCGAGCGACGGCGCTTTCAGTCCGCAGATCTCCACCGGCGTGGCGCGGTCGGCAAAAATAAGACCGGGCTCCGCCGCGATTGCGGCGGAGCCCAGCAGGATCAGAAAGAGCGGTGTTCGAACCTTCACCCTAGAAATTTATGCGCGCCTGTATGGCAAGAGTACGGCCACGATCGGCGAAGGCGTAGTCCGAGTTCACGCCGAACGTCGAACCCGACAGCGGCGTATCGCCGCCGAACTGGATGTACTGCTCGTTGGTCAGGTTGCGGCCGATGAACGCCAGCTGCCAAAGCCCTGAGTCCGGACCAACGCCGAGGCGCACGCCAAGGGTGGCGTAGCCCTTCTGGATCAGGTCCGGATCGAAGGTGTTGGAGGCGTGGTACTTCGAGGTGAAGAATACGTCGAAGGACCCGTCGAGCCGGTAGCCGGAGAGGATCGGATAATAGGCCGCAAGACCGACGGTGCCTTGCACGTCCGAGACCAGCTGATTGGTCTGGCCGGTGTAGTTGCAGAGCTCGTTACGGCCGTCGCCGTTGAGATCGACGTTCGGGGTTTGCCCGAAGTAGCACTGGCCGTTGCGGAAGTCCTTGAACTTGAAGTCCGTGAGCGCGAGAGATCCGGTGAGCGAGATGTATTCGCTCATCCGTATGCGGCCATCCGCTTCGATGCCCTGCGAACGAGCCGACGCGGCGTTACCGACGTTGAAGCCCAAGATCCCGTCGAAGATCGAGATCTGCAGGTCCTTGAACTCGGTGTAGTAGACCGCGACATTGAGCTGCGCCGCGCCGAAGCTCGCCTTGGCGCCTGTTTCGAAGCTGTTGGCGCTTTCGTCTTCGAACTCGAACGAGTCCTGCATCGTCGGATAGAAGTTGCGGTTGTTGGCGCGGAAGTCGAAACCGCCGCTCTTGGCGCCGCGGGCGTAGCTTGCGTAGAGCATCAGGTCATCCGACGCCGTATAAACCAGCTTCAGATCGGGCGAGAACCGCGTTTCCTTGCGTTCCCCGGACACGGGCAACGAACCCAGCTGACCGATCAAAGCCATGCCCGTGGGACCAAGGTTTGACAGATTGGTCGAACTGACGCGGAAGACCGAAGCGTAGACCGCCGCGGCGGCGGCCTGTGCCGCCGGCAACGGATCGCCGTTCTCGCGCAGGATGCTGAGCGTGCGATTGCCTTCTTTCTTCTCGCTGGAGACGCGCGCGCCCAGTTGCACTTCAAACTGCTCGCCGAAGGGACGCACGTTCACTTGAGCAAATGCGGAGATCAGGTTGGCGTCCACACCCGCATTGCGCGCCGCCTGAGTGCCGGCCATCGCGCTGCCTGCGCCAGGTGACTGCTGATTGACGAGTGGCACGAGCACCGACGTCGGCTGGACGACGATGTTATCCGAGTAGGCGTGGTCGGACGTCTGATAGTAAGCACCGGCGACGAAGTCGTAGCTTTCGTTGACCGGCGAGGTCAGCCGGAATTCCTGGCTGAACTGGCTATAGTCCTCGCGCAAGCCGGCGAGGAACACATTGGCGCCGGTGTAATCGCAATCGCAGAGTTCGTCATACTTGAGGGTGGTGTAGCCCGTGATGGACCGGAACTCATACCCACCGATATCGACGCGGACGTTGCCGACAAATGTTTCTTGGCGGTTGTTGCTGAAGTCGCCGTTGGAACTGCGGTTGCCGTCCAGCGTGTTGTTGAGCACGCCGCGGTCGGCGCCGAACCCGGCCAGGATTTGCCCGTAGGTGCGGCCCGCGAACGGGCCGGCGGCAGCCGGACGTTCATTCAGAGTTTCGATCGACCGGCCGAGCACGTCGAAGTCGCTGATTTCGGCCTTGAAGTTGGCGACGACGGTATCGGAGACGTCGGCTTCAAGGATTCCGCGCAAGGTGATGTCGTCGCGCTTCGGTTCGGTGCGGGAGAGCGTAAGATTGCGCACGTAACCATCGCTGTCGCGCCAGCGGCCGGCGACACGCATGCGGATGCGGTCGGTGAGCGGTCCGGAGACCGCGCCTTCGGCGATATACTCCTGATTCTCGAACTCGTAGGTGCCCGTGAGAAAGCCCTCGAAACTCGTGGTCGGTTGGGCGGTGACGATATTGAGGGCGCCGGCGATGGAGTTCTTGCCGAACAGAATGGTTTGCGGGCCACGCAGCACTTCGACGCGGGCGAGATCGAGGAACGGCAGGCGCGTCTGCTGGGCGCGCGTATAGGCGATGCCGTCGACATAGTATCCGACCGACTGTTCGAAGGCCTGGTTGATGCCCGAGCCGAGGCCGCGGATGAAAATGTTGGTGCTGATGCCGGTTTCGGTCATCGTGAAGTTCGGCACCAGCTGCTGAAGGTCTTCAGCCTTCTGGATGTTCACATCCTGGAGTTTGTCGCCGGTGACGGCGGTGAGCGAGATCGGCGTGTCTTGAAGGCTTTGCGCGCGCGACTGCGCGGTGACGATGATCTCTTCCATCACCAGTTCCTGCGCTTTCGCAGGCACCGCCGTGACCGCGAGTGCGGTGGACACCAGAAGAGCCGACTTTAGAGTGATGCCAAAAATGCCGCGCGCAGACGCGCGAGAACCGAGCGTACGTTCCATGGAAACCTCCCCGTAAGGTCCGGGGACCCGGCCCAGTCCGACGATCGGACGGGAGCCTTCCCTGCCCCAGAGTCCTTGATTCCCAGTATCTTACGAGGAGAGGCCGACGCCCGTAAAGGCGCGAGGCATCAACCGGCGCGTGCAAAAGGGATTAGGACGCTTGTGCGAGATCGTCGCCGGCCAGCGCCTTGTCCAGCAGTCCGACTGATTCCGCAACGCCATATAAAGCAATGAAGGAGCCCATGCGCGGGCCTTGCTCCTGGCCGAGGAGCACCTGATAGAGGGCCTTGAACCAGTCCCGGAGCGAGCCAAATGCCTCCGGATAGCGTTTGCCGATTTCGTACACGACCGTCTGCAGGCCTTCTGGCGTCGGCGCATCTCTGTAACCCGCAAGAGCCTCGCGGAGATCGACGAAGGCCTGGCGCTCGGCTGCTTCGATCTTACGGTAGACCTTCGCCGGCTTCACGAAGTCCTTGTAGTAGGCGATGGCGTGTTTCACGAGACGATCGAGCAAGGGCGCGCTTTCGGGCGTGGCGCCCGGCACGAAGCGCGAGATGTAGTGCCATAGCACGGCCGGATTCTCGGAGTGGGCGACGCTCGCGAGATTCAGAAGCATGCTGAAGCCGACATGCACAGTGTCCTGGGGTGGACGGCCGCCGTGAATGTGCCAGGCCGGATTGTCAAGCTTCGCTTTGTCTTCTTCGTTCGGATACTTCTCGAGGAAGTCGAGATATTCGTCGACCGTCTTCGGGATCACGTCGAAGAACAGGCGCTTGGCGGTCTTCGGCTTCTGGTACATGAACAGCGAGAGGCTTTCCGCCGGCGCGTACTTCAGCCAGTCCTCCACCGCGAGGCCGTTGCCTTTCGACTTCGAGATCTTCTGGCCTTCCTCGTCGTTGAATAGCTCGTAGGTGAGATTGAGAGGCGGCGTACCACCGAGGATTCGGCAGATGCGGCTCGAGAGCTTGACGGAATCGATCAAGTCCTTGCCAGACATTTCATAGTCGACACCCAGCGCGTACCAGCGCATGGCCCAGTCGACCTTCCACTGCAGTTTGCAGTGTCCACCGGTGACGGGAACCCGCACGTCCTTTCCGTCCTCGTCCTTATAGACGATCGTACCGCTCGCGAGATCGCGCTCGACGATCGGCACCTGGAGAACGACGCCCGTCTTCGAGCAGAGGGGCAGGAACGGTGAGTAGGTCGCACGGCGTTCGGGCCCGAGCGTCGGCAGGATGACCTCGATCACCTCGTCGTATTTTTCCAAAACCCGCCGCAGCGCGTCATCGAACGCGCCGGACTTATACATCTCGGTCGAGCTCTTGAATTCATACTCGAAGCCGAAGGAATCGAGGAAGGCGCGCAGGCGCGCGTTATTGTGGGCGCCGAAGCTGTCATGGGTCCCAAAAGGGTCGGGCACGCTGGTGACGGGCTTGCCCAGGTGCTGGCGCACCATATCCTGGTTGGGCACGTTGTCTGGCACCTTGCGCAGGCCGTCCATGTCGTCGGAGAAGGTGAACATCCGTGTTTTTACAGCGGGCGTCAGCAGCTCGAACGCCTTGCGGACCATGGTGGTACGGACGACCTCGCCGAAGGTGCCGATATGCGGCAGGCCCGAGGGGCCGTAGCCGGTTTCAAACAGGACGTAGCCCTTTTTCGGAATAGCCGCCTTCAGGCGCTCGTCCCATAGGGCACGGGCTTCGACAAAGGGCCAGGCATTGCTGTGGCGGGCATGGGCGGCAAGGTCGGTCATGATCTCGGGCGTAAGATATAGGGAACAACTAAAGACAAGGCGGGGCCTTAGTACCGGCAATTTTCGGTAGGGTCACCCCTTTCAAGGGGATAACCGGAGGTTTTGAGTCGCACGAATCCTCGATTTCGCCGTTCTGTCTTTGGCTATAACCGTATGGAACCGGCATTCTGGGCTCTGAGCAATGGCTTTTGTCCCATGGACACCACCCCTTTGATTGCCTCGGCGCCCGCATTGGACGCGCGATTCCTGGAGCCTGCGGGCTTCCAGTGGGGCCATTTCACCGCCCGTGATGGCGCGCGCCTGAGATGGGGTCACCTTCCCGCCGGCGGGTCGTCAAAAGACTGCATCCTTGTCGGCGGCTTCCTCGAGTTCATCGAGAAGTACTTCGAAGTGGTGCGCGACTTTCACGCGCGCGGCTTCAACGTCTGGTGCCTCGACTGGCGGGGCCAAGGCCGTTCGGTCCGCACAGGCGCCACAAAACCGACCGCCCGCCTCTTTGAACGCGACGCCGAAGAGCTCGCGCAGTTCATCTCGACCATGTCGCCGCGGGCGCACAAGCGCCTACTCGTCGGCCACTCCATGGGAGGCGCGATCTCGCTCCTGATGCTTCGCCATCATCCAGCGGCGGTCGACGCGGCGGCACTTTCGGCGCCCATGCTCGAGATCAACACCGGCAACGCGCCGCGGTGGGCCGCGCGTTTGCTCGCGCGCGTGATGACACTCCTTGGCCGGGGTAACGATTTCGTGCCTGGCGCAGGCGCGTGGCCAAATCTCGCGCCGCGGTTTCCGCCGGGGATGAGCCGCGTGTCCAACGACCCCGTGCGAAGCAAGCTCATGGATGCCTGGTTTGGCGCGTTCGAGGATCTGCGGGTGGATGGACCGACGCACGCCTGGCTGAGCGCGGCCTTCGCCCTCACGTCCGCGACTCAAGGCGCGAATTTTCTCAGGCACATTCAGACCCCGATCCTGATGGGCAGCGCCGGTCACGATCTTCTCGTCGACCCGGCGGCGCACTTGAGGGCCGCAACGCTGCTCCCCAATTGCCGGCTGGTCACATTTGACGCCGCGAAACATGAACTCTTCCACGAAACCGATGCGGTGCGGGAGCGCTGGTTCGGCGCCATCGACGCCTTCATCGGCGAGCACATCCGGCCGGCGCCCTAATGGTTTCCTCGCCCGATCCCCGCTGGTGGCAGAGCGGCATCGTCTATCAGGTCTATCCCCGCTCGTTTCAGGACAGCAACGGCGACGGCATCGGCGATCTCAAAGGCGTCATCGCGCGGCTCGACTATCTTGTCTGGCTGGGAGTCGACGCGCTCTGGCTTTCGCCGGTCTATCCGTCACCCATGGCCGACTTCGGTTACGACGTCTCGAATTACGTCGACATCGATCCAATCTTCGGTTCGCTGAAGGACTTCGACCGCCTCGTCGCGGAAGCGCAGAAGCGCGGTCTCAAGGTCATCATGGACTATGTGCCGAACCACACCTCGGAGGCGCATCCCTGGTTCGTGGAAAGCCGCGGCTCCGTCACCTCCGCAAAGCGTGACTGGTATGTCTGGCGCGACGCCGCGCCCGGAGGCGGTCCGCCCAACAATTGGCTGTCGGAGTTCGGCGGGTCGGCGTGGACCTGGGATGATGCGACGGGCCAGTACTACTATCACGCCTACCTGCCGCAGCAACCGGACCTCAACTGGCGCAACCCGGCCGTCCGCGCGGCCATGTACGACATCCTGCATTTCTGGTTCGCGCGCGGGGTTGACGGTTTTCGCATCGATACGGTGCACCACCTGTTCGAAGAACCGTCGCTCGCCGACAATCCAGCGAACCCGGATTTCACCCCCGGCATGGCGCCGACCCTGGCGCTGGACCGCCGGCATCAATACGACCAGCCCGAGGTGCATGACGCCCTGAAAGAGATGCGCGCGATTGCCGATACCTATGGCGAGCGTGTTCTCATCGGCGAGGTCTATCTGCCCCTGGACCGGATCGTGACCTACTACGGCGCGGATCTCACGGGCGTGCACCTGCCGTTCAACTTCCATCTCATCGGCGCCGCGTGGCAGGCCAAGGTGTTGGCCGACTTGATCACGCGTTACGAAGCGCTGCTGCCGGACAGCGCCTGGCCCAATTGGGTGCTGGGGAACCATGATCGCGCCCGGGTTGCGAGCCGGGTCGGCCCCAAGGCCGCCCGCACCGCCGCCATGCTGCTGCTCACACTGCGCGGCACGCCCACGCTTTATTATGGCGACGAAATCGGCATGACCGACGGCGCCATCCCGCCGGAGAAAGTGCAGGATCCGTGGGAAAAGCGGGTGCCGGGGTTCGGATTTGGCCGCGATCCGGTGCGCACGCCCATGGCCTGGACCGCGGAACCTGGCGCCGGGTTCACAACGGGAGAGCCCTGGTTACCGCTGAACGACATCGCGTCTCGCAACGTCGCAGCGCAGCAAACACAGAAGAGCTCCCTGCTCGCGCTTTACCGTGCGCTGATCGCAACGCGACGGAAGGAACCCGCCCTCAGCATTGGCGCCTATGGAAAGGTGGAAGCCCGCGGAGACGTGCTGGTCTACGAGCGCCATCACGGCGCACGCCGATTGGCCGTCATCCTGAATCTTGCAGATTCCGCCGTCTATACGCCGCTCGAGGGCGCAGGCGCGCCGCTCCTGAGCACCTACCTTGACGAATCGCACGAAAGCGTCGGCCCGCTGATCCGCCTCCGGCCTCACGAGGGACTCATCGTCGAGGTTTCCCGAGAGGCGTGAGCGGCGCAAGGCGGGCGGCGCTTGCGTCCGCTGCGAACTGCGGGTACTGGTCGCTTCTTCCCATGACCGCACCCTCCGTCACCGTCCTTACGCCTCGCCGCATCCTGCTTCCCGATGCGCCGGTGATCGCGGCTGAGTGGACCAGTGCGGCGATCCTCGACACCAGCGGCGAGATTTCCACGAAACCCGTCGCGCGGGCCGGCCAGCAGATGTCCACGGCGCGCCCAATCTTGTGTCATGCGCCGGCGACGGCGGCGCGTCTCAAGACGGACCGCTTCCCCGCGCATGACGCGCTCGAACTTTTCGCCTTCGTGCGGCCGGCGGCCTTTTGTCTTCCCACCATCGCCGGCCTCGCCGCAGTTCTCGGTTTGCCGGCTCCGCGCACCCTCGAGGACAAACCGGAGACGCTGCTGCGCGCCGTGCGCGCGCTGCTCGAAGAGCTGACGAGGATCGGTGACCTTGAAGCCAAGACCCTCGGTGCGATGGCCGGCGCCATGGCGCGCGGCGGTTGGGCCTGGGGCCCGAGCGTGCTTGCCGCCCTCGGCGGCGATCCCAACGCCGCGCGCGGCTTCGGCCCCGCCGCGGGTCTTCGCGTATGGCTCGACCTGCCCGAGTGGGAAGAACGCGCGCCGCCGGCGCCGCCGGGGAGCAAACCGGTTCCGGCGGCAGAGGCCGAGGCGCGCCTCGAACGGCTTCTCGGCGGCAGTGCCGAGGCCCGGCCGACGCAGCGCGACTATACGCGCCTCGTTACCGAAGCCTTCCAACCCCGCGGCGCTTCCAACCAGCCGCTGCTCGTGCTTGCGGAAGCGGGGACCGGCACCGGCAAGACCCTGGGCTATGTGGCGCCTGCGAGCGTCTGGGCGGAACAGAACGAAGGCGCGGTGTGGCTCTCGACCTTCACGCGTAACCTCCAGCGCCAGTTGGATCAGGAACTCGACCGGCTGCACCCCGACCCGGACGAGAAAAAGCGCCGCGTGGTGATCCGCAAGGGCCGCGAGAACTACATGTGTCTCCTGAGCTACGAGGAAGCGCTGAACCGGCTCGGCGCGCAGCCTTATGACGCCGTCGCTCTCGGCCTGGTCGCGCGCTGGGTCGGCGCGACACGCAGCGGCGACATGGTCGGCGGTGATCTACCGGGCTGGCTGCCGGAGGTCCTGGGCCGGGACAAAGTCGTCGGCCTCGCCGACCGCCGGGGCGAATGCATCTACGCCGCGTGCAATCACTATCAGAAGTGTTTTGTCGAGCGCACGGTGCGGCGCGCGCGCTACGCCGATATCGTGGTGGCGAACCATGCCCTCGTCATGGCGCAAGCCGCCTTGGGCGGCATCGACGACGCCCTTCGCCCGACGCGCTACGTCTTCGACGAAGGCCATCATATTTTCGAAGCTGCGGACTCCGCCTTTTCGGCGCATTTCACCGGGCTCGAGGCGGCCGATCTGCGGCGGTGGCTTCTAGGCGCGGAAGGCAACGCCAAGCGCAGCCGCGCCCGCGGGCTGAAACGCCGCTGCGAAGACTTGATCGCGTGCGGCACCGGCGACGACTTTGGCCTCGCCAACGCCGTCGAAGAGGCGCTCGACGCCGCGCGAGCGCTGCCGAGCCAAGGCTGGCGTAACCGTGTGAAGGACGGCGCGCCGCAGGGCCCCTCGGAAAAATTCCTGACCCTCGTGCGCCGGCAGGTCATCGCCCGCGGCGACACGGCCTCGCCTTACTCGCTCGAAGCCGAAACCACGCCGCTTGTGGAAGGCCTTGCCGAAGCGGCTGACGATCTGGCGACCGCACTCACACGCCTGGATGCGCCGCTGCGCCGGCTCATTTCGGGCTTCACCGCCAAGCTCAACAAGGATGCGGGTATCCTCGACACCTCGATGCGCCAGCGCCTCGAGGCCGTGATCCGCACCCTCGAACATCGGGGCGCCATGCAGGTGACGGCATGGCGCGGCATGGTGAAGTCGCTGAGAGAGACGACACCGCAGGAGTTCGTGGATTGGTTCAATATCGAACGCATCGACGGGCACGACGTCGACGTCGGACTCAACCGGCATTGGATCGATCCGACCCTGCCGTTCGCAAGAGCGCTCGCCGACCACGCCCACGGCATCGTGGTCACGTCCGCGACCATGCTGACCGGGGAAACCGACGAAGCGGAGCAATGGACGCACGCTGAACAACGGGTCGGCGCATGGCACCTTTCGGCGCCGGTGGCGCGGGCGTCATTGGCCTCGCCGTTCAACTACGTCGAGAATACGCGCGTCATCGTGGTCACCGACGTACGCAAGGACGATCTCAAACAGGTCGCCTCCGCCTACCGCGAGCTGTTCATGGCCGCAAACGGCGGCGCGCTCGGCCTGTTCACGGCGATCTCGCGCCTCAGGGAAGTGCACGGCCACATCTGCGCGCCGATGGATGAGGCCGGCATCCCGCTCTACGCCCAGCACGTGGACGCCATGGATACCTCGACCCTTGTCGACATCTTCCGCGCCGAGGAAGACGCCTGCCTCCTTGGGACGGACGCCGTTCGGGAGGGCGTCGACGTGCCGGGCCGCTCGTTGCGCCTCGTTGTGTTCGACCGCGTGCCCTGGCCGCGTCCGGATATCCTGCACAAAGCCCGCCGCACCGCGCACGGAAAGAAGGGCTACGACGACGCCATTACGCGGCTTCGCCTGAAGCAGGCGTTCGGGCGCCTGATCCGGCGCGAGACCGACCGCGGCGTATTCGTACTCCTCGATCCCATGATGCCAACGCGCCTCTGCACGGCGTTTCCGCCCGGCGTGACGGTATCGCGCGTCGGCCTCGCGGAAGCCGCGGCGATGGTCCGGGAATTTCTGAGTCCTTAGGCCGGCTTGCGCGTTTCCCGCAAACGTACGAGGGCGTGCATGGCCGTGTTCAGTGGCGTCGGCACACCGTGCCGCTGACCCTGCGCGGCAATATACCCGTTGAGAGAGTCGATCTCCGTCAGCTTGCCTTTGGCGAGATCCTGGTAGGTCGACGACAAGGTCGCCGGCATCGAGGGGCCCAGCTTCAAGACACGGTCCTTAATATCGGCGGGATCGAGAATGATGCCTTTGGCCTTTGCCACGGCGATGCACTCGTCGACGATTATCATCATGTTCTGGACGGCGCCCGGATCACTCACGAGCGTACCGTAGGAACAAGCCGTCAACGCGCACTGAGCGTTGTAGGTACAGTTCATGATCAACTTCGTCCACATTTGCTGCGGCAAGGCCGCACTTATCGTGCAGGGCATACCGGCGGCCGTGAACATTTCGGCGATAGCCTTCAGAAGAGATTCGGGAAAGTCGCCACCGATCACAAGTTCGCCGCGCCCGGTGTGCTTTACGACCCCCGGCTGCGGCACCGAAGCGGCGACGTATACGGCGGCCGAGATGACGTCGAAGCCCAACTCCTCCTTGATGCGATCAGCATTGTCGACACCGTTTTGCATGCTGATCATCACGGCATCCGTGTTCATCTGCGCTTTGGCCTCGCGGGCCGCGCTGACGGTATCGAGCGTCTTCACGCAGAGAAGAACGAGGTCAGCGCCCTTCACCGCACTCATGTCGGCGGTCGCCTTCACGCGCACCGTTTCCTTGAAGGTCGTGGTATCGAGGAAAAGACCGTTATTGTTGATAGCGTCCACATGGGCCGGCCGGGCAATCAAGGTGATGGGCACGCCGGCGCGCGCAAGCAGTCCGCCATAGTACGATCCGACTGCTCCAGCTCCGACGGCAACTACGTTCTTGAACATCGCCTCTCCCTTTACGACGCGAACCGGATGGTGACGGGACTTGTGCCGACCGCGGCCGGCGCGCGCGTGAGCCGCGCTTGGATGGACTGGCGATCGACGCAAGTGCCCTTGAAGTCGGTGGGCAGGTGCAGGTCCGCGAGCCCCGCGCGCGAAATGCGGATGGCGGTGACGGGACGAGCCTTGCCCCAGCTCACTTCGCGCTCCACGTCGACGAACACAATCGTCCAATACTCAGGCCGGTGCATCCAATGCAATTCCGCCTTACCGATATATTCAAAACCGAGGACCTCATCGACCTCTTTGTCCGTAAGGCCGTTGGTGAGCGCGCAGACCTTCTCCCACGGCCAGTCGGTCAGGGGGGCGAAGTTCAGCGTATCGGTGCCCTCCATCAGGGCAAAGCGCAGGTTGCGCTGAAAGACCAGTTCCTTACGCGACTCAGGCCCGCCGGTCCGCGTGTAGAGGAAATAGATGGTCGCCGGCGCCAGCGTGAAGATCGCAAGCAGCCCGAGGACTTTGAGAAAGGATTTCGAAGGTCCCATGTATTCTCCCTAACTGACTTATAGCCCAGCAAGGGTTGGACGGTCTTTTCCGATTTGCGCATGGCAGGTGCTGCGAGAAAGCAAAAGGGCCGTACCAATCGGGTACGGCCCTTCGCGTTCTTTCGACTTAAGCGAACGGACTCTTTAGAAGTCCATGCCGCCCATTCCGCCGCCGCCCTGGGGCATCGACGGACCGTCATCCTTCTTCGGCAGCTCGGCCACCATCGCTTCGGTGGTGATGAGCAGGCCCGCGACCGAGGCCGCATCCTGCAGAGCCACACGCACGACCTTGGTCGGGTCGATGATGCCGGCTTTCACCATGTCCACGTACTTGCCGGTCTGAGCGTCGTAACCGAAGTTCGGTTCCTTGGACTCAGACACCTTGCCGGCGACAACCGCGCCGTCTTCACCGGCGTTTTCGGCGATCTGACGCAACGGCACCGCCAGCGCGCGGCGGACGATCTCGATGCCCACCTTCTGATCGTCGTGGGAGTTGTCGAGTTTCGCGAGGATCTTGGACGCACGGAGCAGGGCGACGCCGCCGCCCGGCACGATGCCTTCTTCCACCGCAGCGCGGGTGGCATGGAGGGCGTCGTCGACGCGGTCCTTCTTTTCCTTCACTTCGACTTCGGTCGCACCGCCGACCTTGATCACCGCAACACCGCCGGCGATCTTCGCCAGACGTTCCTGCAGCTTTTCCTTGTCGTAGTCCGACGTCGTGTCTTCGACCTGACGGCGGAGCTGTTCGCAGCGGGCGTTGATGTCGGCCTTCTTGCCGGCGCCGTCGATGATGGTCGTGTTGTCCTTGTCGATGGTGACGTGCTTGGCCGAGCCGAGCATCGGGAGCGAGACGCCTTCCAGCTTGATGCCCAGATCTTCGCTGACGACCTGGCCGGCGGTGAGCACGGCAATGTCTTCCAGCATGGCCTTGCGGCGATCGCCGAAGCCCGGGGCCTTCACGGCCGCGACCTTGAGGCCGCCGCGCAGCTTGTTCACCACGAGGGTGGCAAGCGCCTGGCCTTCAATGTCTTCGGCGATGATGAGCAGCGGACGGTTCGACTGCACGACGGCTTCCAGGATCGGCAGCAGCGGCTGCAGGTCCGAGAGCTTCTTTTCGTGGATCAGGATGTACGGGTTCTGAAGCTCCACCACCATCTTGTCGGCGTTGGTGATGAAGTACGGCGAGAGATAGCCGCGGTCGAACTGCATGCCTTCGACGACGTCGAGTTCGGTGTCGAGGCCCTTGGCCTCTTCAACGGTGATGACGCCTTCCTTGCCGACCTTATCCATGGCCTTGGCAATGATGTCGCCGATTTCGCGTTCGCCGTTGGCCGAGATGGTACCGACCTGGGCGATTTCTTCGTTCGTCTTGACCTTCTTGGACATCTTCACGAGTTCGGCGACGACGGCGTCAACCGCCTTGTCGATGCCGCGCTTGAGATCCATCGGGTTCATGCCCGCGGCCACCGACTTCGCGCCTTCGCGAACGATCGCTTGAGCAAGAACGGTTGCGGTGGTGGTGCCGTCGCCGGCGAGGTCGTTGGTCTTGTTGGCGACTTCCTTCACCATCTGCGCGCCCATGTTCTCGAACTTATCCTTAAGTTCGATTTCCTTGGCGACGGTGACACCGTCCTTGGTGATACGCGGAGCGCCGAACGACTTTTCAAGTACGACGTTGCGGCCTTTGGGGCCGAGCGTGACTTTCACGGCGTTGGCGAGGATGTCGACCCCGCGCAGCATACGATCGCGCGCGTCGGGTCCGAATTTTACGTCTTTAGCTGCCATGGTGTTTGTCCCTTTCTTATTTCTTTGGACGACCGGCTATTCGATGATTCCCATCACGTCGGATTCCTTCATGATCAACAGCTCCTTGCCGTCGATCTTGACTTCCGTGCCCGACCACTTGCCGAACAAAATGCGATCGTTCTTCTTCACGTCGAGCGGCACGAGCTTGCCGGCTTCGTCGCGATTGCCCGAACCGACGGAAATCACTTTGCCTTCCATCGGCTTTTCCTGAGCGGTGTCAGGAATGATGATTCCGCCCTTGGTCTTAGTGTCGGATTCGACGCGCTCGACCAGGATCCGGTCATGCAATGGCCGAAATTTCATCTCGATCCTCCATTTATCATATTGATTTTCAACGACTTTTCCCCCGGCCGGCACCGTTATTAGCACTCAAGCCCGGTGAGTGCCAGCTAGGTAGCTACCCGCCCCCCTCAAGTCAAGGGCAGCGCCGGTGAAATAAGGCTTGGATTGGCGGAGACAATCAGCCCCGATCGGGCCCCAGGAGCGGATGGGAGCGCTTGTCCCGATAGATGAAGTAGAGGTTGCGGCTATAGATCACCACACCGCCCAATTGGGCGATGACGAAGACGGGCTCCTCGATATAGACCGCGTAGACGAACGTCAGGATCCCGCCCACGAGGCTCAAGTGCCAGAAGGCCAGGGGAATGACGCTGCGCTTCAGGCGCTCGCTCGCGAACCATTGCACGAAAAAGCGCGAGCCAAAGGTCACCTGTCCGAGAAGCCCTAAGGACTTCATCAGGTTCATCGTCGCGAACCAACCCAGGAACCAGCTCATCTTGAACCTCTTATGATTTAAGTGTCGGGCGCGTGTTCCGGCGCATGAGCCAGAATACACCCAGCATGTCGACGACGCCGATGAGGCCTCGCCGCCAGATCGTGTATTTCGACGACCCCCGCACACGCATGCGGTGCGCGACGGGGATGGAGAGGACGCGTCCGCCCGCGCGTAACGTCAGCGCCGGCATGAAGCGATGGAGCGCATCGAACCGCGGCAGCGATAAGAAAAGCTCGCGCGCGAGGAGTTTTATGCCGCATCCGGAATCGGGCGTCGCGTCGCCGAGCACCGCGCCACGGATACCGTTGGCGATACGCGAGGCAATGCGGCGCCGCACATTATCGCGCCGGCCGGCGCGTCGACCGATAAACAGAGTGCGGTTCGCATCCGTCTCCGCCTTGTCGCGTGCGTCCAGGAGACGCAGGAGGTCCGCAGGATCATTTTGTCCGTCACCGTCGAGCGTGGCGATCCAGGCTCCTTTCGCCGCCGCGACCCCTGTAATGGTCGCCTGGCTCTGGCCGCAGGACGTGGCGTGGGTGATGACGCGCACGCGCGCATCGTTGAGCCCCGCGAGTTCGGCAGGCGTCGCATCGGTCGAACCGTCGTCGACAAAAACGATCTCGTAAGACCCGGTGCCCTTCAGCGCGCGATGAATCTCGGCCGCAAGCTGCGCGACGTTGCCGGCCTCGTCGCGGACCGGGATGACAATCGAAAGCTCTAAAGAGGCCGAGGACAGGAGCGCGTTCATAAAGGGCCAGGAGTGGTGGTGCCGCCGTCATACACGCGCGGAAGGCGCCGATCAAAGGCTTGTATTGCCTTTGTATATGGGCGCGGCCTTGTTCGCGCTACTTGTCCGCCCAGGGACCTTGGCCTAATGCTAGGCCAATGCCAGCGTCCCCCGCCCGCCGACCGCCGTCCTCCCGCGCCATCGCCTGGTGGCTTGTCGTGTGCGCGGCCATGATCTTCATCATGGTTGTCATCGGCGGGGCGACGCGCCTGACGGAATCCGGGCTCTCGATGGTCGAGTGGAAGCCCCTCACCATGGTGCCGCCGCTGAACGATACGCAGTGGCAGGCGGAATTCGCCGCCTATCAGACGTCGCCCGAGTACAAGCTTAAGAACGCCGGCATGTCTCTCGCGGCCTTCAAGACGATCTACTGGTTCGAATTCACCCATCGCTTGTGGGGCCGGTTGATCGGCTTTGCATTCGCGTTTCCGCTCCTCTGGTTCATCTGGAAGGGCGCCGTAGATAGGCCCCTCTTCTTCAAACTTGGCGGCCTGTTCATTCTGGGTGGGCTTCAGGGCGCCCTCGGATGGTTCATGGTCGCGAGCGGACTTGTCGACCGGCCGGACGTGTCCCAGTACCGCCTCACGGCCCATCTCGCCCTGGCCTTCGCGGTCTATGGATTGATCGTCTGGGTGGCCCTCGATCTCTTCGCCAAGGAAGGCGCCGAGACACCATCGACGCTCGATCCCGCGTCACGACGGCTTGCGGTCCTTCTGCCCTTCTTTGCGCTGGCGGTCGTAGGCGCCGGAGCCTTTGTTGCGGGGATCAATGCCGGCCTTATCTATAATACATTCCCGTTGATGGACGGGCGGGTGATCCCGGAAGGTCTCTACGCGATGCAACCCTGGTTCATGAGCGCATTCGAAGACGCGACCACGGTGCAGTTCAATCACCGCGTCCTCGCGATCATGCTCGTCATCCTTGTCGCCGTCACCTGGTGGCGCGGCCGTCGCACGGCCGCAGGCCGTACGCCCGGCGTGCTGAACGCCATGTTGGCGATGGCCTTGGTACAGGCGGCGCTTGGAGTCTCGACGCTGGTGCTTCAGGTTCCGCTCGGCCTCGCCCTTGCCCATCAGGCCGGTGCTCTCGTTCTTTTCACGCTGACGGTGTGGTTCGCCCACACCCAGCGCGGCGCGCACGCCGTAGGCGCGCGCACCGCCTCACCCCTTCACGCCGAACCCGCGGAGTAGGTCCATGTCCGATCTCAAAATTACCGATACGCTGTTCTTCGATAAGACCGGCATGGACAAAGGCTCGGTGACCCGCCTCGTCTCGAATGCGCTTCAGGGCTGCGACGACGGCGAGCTCTATCTCGAATACTGCCAGTCGGAGAGCTTCACCTTCGACGACGGCCGCATCAAGAATGCATCTTTCGATACCTCGCAAGGCTTCGGCCTACGCGCCGTCGCCGGCGAAACCACAGGCTTCGCGCATTCCACGACGCTGACCGAGCAATCCATCGCGCGGGCGGGCGAAACTGTACGGGCCGTGCGTACCGGCAGCGGTGGAACCTTGGCCGATCCGCCGACGGGCACGAACCAGCAGCTCTATACCGACGACAACCCCCTGCCGATGGTGCCTTTCGACATCAAGGTCTCGACGCTGGCGGAAATCGACGCCTACGCACGCAAGAAGGACCCGCGCATCAAGCAGGTGAGCGCTTCGCTCGCCGGCTCGTGGCAGGCCGTACATATCCTGCGCCCCGATGGCTACAATGTCGCCGACATCCGCCCGCTGGTGCGCCTGAACGTAAGTGTCATCGTCGAGGAAAAGGGCCGCATGGAGTCCGGCAGCTACGGCACCGGCGGCCGCGTCACCTACGGCGAGTTCCTGAAAGCGGAGACATGGCAGGGCGCGGTGGACGAAGCGTTGCGCCAGGCTCTCGTCAATCTTGAGTCCGTGGAAGCGCCGGGCGGCGAGATGCAGGTCGTGCTCGGGCCGGGCTGGCCGGGCGTGCTGTTGCATGAAGCGGTGGGCCATGGCCTCGAAGGCGACTTCAACCGCAAGAAGACCTCGGCCTTCTCCAACCTCATGGGGCAGCGCGTGGCCTCGAAGGGGGTCACGGTTGTCGACGACGGCACGTTCCACGACCGCCGCGGCTCGCTTACGGTCGATGACGAAGGCACGCCGACGTCGCGCACCGTGCTGATCGAAGACGGTATCCTCACCGGGTATCTCCAGGACCGCCTGAACGCACGCCTCATGAACATGCGGCCAACGGGCAATGGGCGTAGGCAGTCCTACGCTCATCACCCAATGCCGCGCATGACCAACACCTTCATGCTGGGCGGCGACCGCCACCCGGATGAGATCATCTCGTCAGTGAAGAAAGGTCTCTATGCCGTGAACTTCGGCGGCGGGCAGGTCGACATCACATCGGGTAAGTTCGTGTTCTCGGCGACCGAAGCCTACATGATCGAGGACGGAAAGGTCGGCAGGCCTGTAAAAGGTGCGACTTTGATCGGCAACGGGCCAGACGCGATGACGAAGGTCTCCATGATCGGCAACGACATGAAGCTCGATCCTGGCATCGGCACGTGCGGCAAGGAAGGCCAGGGGGTGCCGTGCGGCGTCGGCCAGCCAACTTTGAAGATCGAACAGCTCACCGTGGGCGGCACCGCGGTCTAGCGCCTTTTCTTCGCGCGGGATTTATTGTTGGCGGGCGGCGCTGATTTTTTCGCCGCCTGTTCTACTTCCTTTAAAAGCTTCTTGGGCGCCATGAGCCTCCAGGCGCGTGCTATGCAGTGCGCGAGCTCGGCGTCCGAGATTGCCGGTGTGCGCACCAGCACCGCGGGCCAGCCTTTATAGTGATCTGTCTCGAAGTAAATCTCGGGCGCTACTTCCATCAGCACTTCTTTTTCCTCGAGCGCGCAACGGACGACAAGTGTGTCTTCGTCCTTCACGCCCATGAATCCTTTGCCTTTCACCGCGAGCGAAGGCCGGCCCCACCAGGCGATCTCTTCGATGCCCGGCAGTTTCGTGGATTTGGCGGCGCGAATGATTCGGCGATATGTGCGCTCGATCGCTTTCATGCACCAAGTATAACGCACGCCGGAATTCGGCGCACGCTGTTGTAAGTAGGCTCTCACTCCGGCTAATGTGAGTTTCGCGCGCGCCATTGGGGACGCCCGCGTATCCGGAGTTTGGTTCGCGGCATGGCTCGCTGGCACGCCCTATGGATGAAGCCGGTCCTTGCGCCTGACATAGAACGCGAGCTCAACGTCGAGCGGCTGCTCGCCGTGGTACGCCTGCAACCCGTCGCCGCCGTCGCCAATTCCGTCAATTCCCTGATCCTCGCGATCGCAGCCTGGCCCTTTTTCCACCCTCCGGCGTTCATCGCGCTTCTCGTGCTATTCCAGATCGCTTCGATGTGGCAGCTCTACGTCTGGGCGCGCCGGCGCGGTCGGCCGCGCCCCTCCGAGATCAGAGATCGCACCATTACGCGTTTGATCTATTGGGGCGCCTTCTTCGGTCTCATGTGGGGCGCATTTACGACGACGCTTGTCATCTACGCGCCCGACACCGGCGTCGACCTTCTGACGTTCAGCATGATCGCCGGCATGGCCGCCGGCGCAACGATCATGATGTATTGCATTCCTGCGGCGATGGCGGCGTTCCTGACAAGTGCGATCGTTCCGCCATGGATCGCCGTCTCTCTATCGGGCGAGCGCATGGCGCCCGGAATCGTCGCCTATACCGTCCTCTACTTTGTTTTCCTCATT
>CAMDOZ010000011.1 GCA_945903705.1 Fidelibacterota bacterium
CAACTGACTGAGAAGTAAAAAATGACGGAAGAGTCCGAGCACCCACCCGAATCCCGCCCGCTTGAAGTTCCACGGTGCGGCTTCGTCGCGGTCGTCGGAGCGCCGAACGCGGGCAAGTCGACGCTGGTGAATGCCCTGGTCGGCGCCAAGGTGAGCATTGTCTCGCCCCGGGTGCAGACCACGCGCACACTGGTCCGCGGGATCGCCATGTACGGCGCGTCCCAGGTCGTGTTCGTCGACACACCCGGAATCTTCCAGCCGAAGAAGCGCTTCGAGCGCGCCATGGTCGCAGCCGCCTGGGCAGGCGCGGCCGATGCGGAAATCATCCTCTTGGTGGTCGATGCCGTGAAGGCAAGCAAGCCAGGCGGGGAAGAGGACACCGACCGCATCGTCGCGGATCTCAAGGCCACCAACCGCAAGGCGCTTCTGGCGCTCAACAAGGTCGATATCGCCGATAAGGGTAAGCTCCTCGAGTTGACCCAGCGTTTGAACGGTGCGGGCGTGTTCACGGAGATTTACATGGTCTCGGCTCTTACCGGCGACGGCCTCGAGCGGATACGCGAGGTCCTGACGGGAATGGTCCCGCAAAGCCCGTGGCTCTTTCCGGAGGACGAGGTGACGGACATGCCGTCCCGGATGCTGGCCTCGGAGGTCACCCGCGAGAAGCTGTTCCTCAACCTTAAGCAGGAGCTTCCATATTCCTGCGCCGTAGAAACCGAGCGCTGGGAAGAGAAGCGCGACGGGAGCATTAGGGTCGAACAGGTGATCTATGTGACCCGCGAAAGTCACCGGCCTATCGTGCTTGGTCAGGGGGGGCAGCGCATCAAGACCATCGGCGCCGCCGCGCGCAAGGAGCTGGAGGTGATGTTCGACCGGCGCGTTCACCTTTTCCTGCACGTGAAAGTGAACGAGCGCTGGAGCGAGGATCGCGCCCTCTATGCCGCCTGGGGCCTCGACTTCAACGCGTAAGTCCGCTTTGATACATGGCGCGGGAAGGGGCGCGGGGTGCACGGGCCGTGGCTGTTTTTGGGGTGACATCTTTTATTGTTGGGGTGATTGCCCTTGCGATGCTCGTGATCCGCCGCGGGCGGAAGCTACCCCAGCGTGGGCTCGATCATCTTCTCGTTTTCCTCGGCACCGCCGGCGTGATCGTCGGCATCGGCGTGATCTTCATGCGCTTCGGCTAGGGCGCGACAGCAAAAGCGTGAAGCGGTTTTGCGTTGAATCGCGCCCTATTCATTTAAACTATCGCAAGGTGGGATCGGATTGATTAGATCCGATCCCATCTTGCGATAGCTGAAGCTGGTGCGATAGGTGCGCCGGACTTAAACTCCTGAAATGGCTATTAGCTGGGAAGACCACGGCATTGTGCTCACGGTTCGCCGCCTGGGCGAACATGACACCATCGCCAGCCTTTTGACCGAAAATCAGGGGCGCCATGTTGGGGTCGTAAAGGGCGGCAGCGGTAAGCGCACGCGGGCGCTTCTCCAACCCGGTAACGTCGTCAAGGCGGCCTGGCGCGGCCGCCTCGATGCTCATATCGGCACCTATGCGCTGGAGCCGGTCCACAACTTCGCCGCAGCCGCGCTCTCGGCCCCCGCGGCGCTCGCGGGCCTCAGTGCCCTATGCTCCATGATCGAAACCACTTTGCCGGAGCGAGAACCGCACGGCGCCGTATACCGCCATACGCTCGGTCTCCTGGAACACTTGGGCGCGCCCGGGTGGGAGGCCGAATACGTGCTGTGGGAAATGGAACTCCTACGCGATATGGGTTACGGCCTCGATCTTAGGACCTGCGCGGCGACCGGCACGACCGAGGACCTCGTCTACGTCTCGCCCCGCACCGGCCGGGCGGTATCGCGCGGCGCCGGCGCGCCCTATGTGGATAAACTTTTTGCACTGCCGCCGTTCCTGTGCTCCGAGCAGGCTGAGATCGGCGCGGCGGACATCGTTCAGGGTCTTGCGCTGACGGGCCATTTCTTCGAGGCCCACGTCTTTGGTCCGCACCAACAGAAGATGCCTGCGTCGCGCACACGCTTCGCGGAACGGTTCAAGACCTGATCCGCTTGTCCTTTTGCTCGGGATCGCTATTCTCTCGCCCCCATGGCCAAGACACCCGCCACACCCAAGCTGATCGTTGAAGATATCCGCCCGACGCCTCTGGCCGACGCGTTAGGCGAACGCTATCTCGCCTATGCGCTCTCGACGATCGTTTCGCGTTCGCTGCCTGACGTTCGGGACGGCCTCAAGCCGGTGCACCGGCGGGTACTCTATGCCATGCGCCAGCTGCGCCTTGATCCGGCGGGCGGCTTCAAGAAGTGCGCCCGCGTCGTCGGCGACGTCATCGGTAAGTATCACCCGCACGGGGATTCGTCGGTTTACGACGCGCTTGTCCGTCTCGCTCAGGAATTCGCCGTCCGCTACCCGCTGGTGGAGGGCCAAGGGAACTTCGGCAATATCGACGGCGATAACGCCGCGGCCATGCGCTACACCGAGGCGAAGCTGACGTCTTATGCCCAGGCGCTGATGGAAGGCCTGGACGAGGACGCCGTCGACCTCCGCGCCACCTACGACGGCGAGGAAAGCGAACCTGTCGTGATGCCGGCGGCCGTGCCGAACTTGCTGGCCAACGGGTCATCGGGAATCGCGGTCGGGATGGCGACCAATATTCCGCCGCACAACCTGGGCGAGCTCTGCGACGCCCTATTGCATCTCATCAAGACGCCGAAAGCGCAGATCGGCACGCTTGTCGATCTCATTCCCGGGCCCGACTTTCCCACCGGCGGCGTGCTTGTCGAAAATCGGGAAACGATTGTCGAGGCCTATCGCACCGGCCGCGGGTCGCTGCGCCTGCGCGCCCGTTGGACGGAAGAGAAGCTCGACCGCGGCCAGTATCAAATCGTCATTTCCGAAGTCCCCTATCAGGTCCAGAAGGCGAAGTTGATCGAGCGCGTCGCGGCTTTGATGGAGGAAAAGAAGCTTCCGTTCCTGGCCGATATCCGCGACGAGTCGACCGAAGAAGTCCGGATCGTGCTGGAGCCGAAGTCCCGCACGGTCGATGCCGAGCAGCTGATGGAACAGCTTTTCCGGCAAACCGATCTTGAGGTCCGTTTCGGTCTCAATATGAACGTGCTGGACGCCAACAGCATTCCGCGGGTCATGGACCTGCGCGAGGTGCTTCAAGCGTATCTGGATCACCGCCAGGTCGTTCTGGTGCGGCGCTCCAAGCACCGCCTGGGGGTCATCGAGCGGCGCATTGAGATTCTCGAAGGCTATCTCATCGCCTATTTGAATCTCGATGCGGTGATCAAGATTATCCGCACTGAAGACGAACCGAAGCCCGTCCTGATGAAGCGATTCAAGCTTACGGACACGCAAGCCGAGGCGATCCTCAACATGCGCCTGCGTAGCTTGCGCAAGCTCGAGGAATTCGAGATCAAGACCGAGCACAAGAGCCTCTCGGAAGAGCTCAAGCAGATCAAGGCGCTGCTCAAGGACGAAAACAAGCAGTGGCAGACCATCGCTTGGCAGATCAAGGAAACCAAGAAACAGTTCGGGCAGGGAACACCGCTCGGCAAACGCCGTACCACGCTCTCCGACGCGCCCACGGCGGTGGTGGTTCCCATCGAAGCACTGGTGGAGAAGGAGCCTGTCACGGTCGTGTTCTCGACCAAGGGCTGGATCCGGGCGATGAAAGGCCACAAGGACGACGTGGTCAGCGGCGGCGGCGATGTGAAATTCAAGGAAGGCGATTCCTTCCAGGTCGCGGTGAAAGCGCAGTCGACCGACAAGATCCTTCTCTTCGGATCGGACGGCCGCTTCTATACGGTGGCTGCCGACCGGCTCCCCCAAGGCCGCGGCTTCGGCGAACCGATCCGTCTCCTGATCGACCTCCCCAATGACGCCGATATCGTCACGGTGCGTGTCTATAACCGCGACGAAAAATTCCTGCTGGTGTCTTCGGAGGGCCGCGGTTTTATCGTGCCGGCCGAACAGGTCTTTGCGCAGACGAAGAACGGCAAGCAGGCGCTCAATCTTGCCGAGGGAGAGAAGGCGCGGGTGTGCGCCCCACTCCCCGGCACTTCCGGCGCCGGCGGCGATCTTCTCGCCAAGCCTGCGGACTCCGTTGCGATCATCGGCGAGAACCGCAAGCTTCTGATCTTCCCCTTGAGCGAAGTGCCCGAGATGTCGCGCGGCCGCGGCGTCATCCTGCAACGCTACAAGGATGGTGGTTGCGCCGATGCGAAGGTCTTCAATTTCAAGGAAGGTCTTTCTTGGAAGTCGGGCGACCGCGAGCGCGTTGAAACCGACCTCAAGGACTGGCGCGGCGAGCGCGCACAGTCCGGTCGTCTGCCTCCCAAGGGATTTTCCCGCGAAGATCGGCCCTTCAGCGGCTAATACTCGCCAGTCGCGCGTGCGCGCCCCCGCTTCACTAAAAGTTCCCTCCTAGTTGCCAGCAGAGCGCGTATCGGCGCAGCAACTCTTTTCAGATTTGCGCGTTGCTCCAACACGCGGTGCCGTACGGCATCCTGGTCGTTGTATTAAACGGAGAGAGACGAGAGCGGCTCCAGCCGGTTTGTCACCCAACCGATTGTTCATTCACCCGGATGCGGCATTTCTGACAAACGATGCGCGGATCGTCCTTCGTGCCAGAGTCGATGCTCAGAAAGCCAGCCGACAAATCATGGAGCTTGCGGGACACGTTTGCGTTTCCGCGTGCCCAGGCCGCCGTACCTTCGCGGCGGCATCCCGGACAAGCCAACCTGACAAAACGATCTGCTGTACTCATACGTGAATCGGCACTCATCGCACGTAATTGGCGAGTGACATGTGCCGGTGCGGCCCCCGTCGCCAGATATACCATCCGTTCGAACTCGCTCACCTTAACCTACGACAATGTGGCCTCTTCGACCTTGGGTTAACTTCGGGCCTGGGGTGAGGGGAATTTGCTCAGACGTGCGGCGCCGCCTGCGCCGCGCCGTGTCCTATTCCCTTTGTTGATAGGCACGTTATGTCGAACGCATTTATCCGTAGACTCGATAGTGTAGAACGCCTCACGAAGGTGGAACGTCAGGCGATTGCCGAGGCCACCAAGAACGTCCAGAAAGTCGGGGCTCGCCGCGCAATCTTGCGCGAAGGGGACCGCAACGGTGGCGCGCACATCATTCTTTCAGGCCTGGCCTGCCGGTACCGCATCCTTGAAGACGGCAGTCGGCAGATCACCGACTTCCTCGTGCCCGGCGATCTTTGTGGATGCGACTATATCGCCGGCGCCGACACGGGCTACAGCCTCGCAGCGTTGTCGCCGTGCAGCTTCACGCACATCGATCACCAATCCTTGACCGTGCTCATGGACCGTCATCCGCGCATCGCCCGCGCGCTGTGGTCCCTCGCGCTCATCAATGAAGGTGTTTTGCGCGAATGGCTGGCCAATGTCGGCCGCAGGCCCGCCGTGCGTCGCGTGGCTTACCTGATGTCGGAGCTCTGCTTCCGTCTGCTGGCCTCTGAATCGCCGCGACCGAGCAGTTGCGCTCTGCCGCTTACGCAAATCGACCTTGCGGATGCCACGGCGCTTTCACCCGTGCATATCAATCGCGTGCTCGGCCGCCTGCGCGAAAAACGCTTCGTCAGCTTGCAGCGGCGTTCCATCATCGTGAAAGACACCGAAGGCCTTATGTCCTTCGCCGAATTCTCTGGCAACTACATCCAGCCCCGCGCGCACGACGCCTAGACGTCGCGTCAAGCGTTCCACAACCGTTCATCGTACATGCGGATTGGCGCCTCGCGCCGAGGTTCGCGCGGCATTTTACAGCTGCCATTTTTTTGCCGCAGAACGTGCAGTCTAGCGCGTTGATTTCCCTCACTTCGGCGGCAGTGGCACGGCTGTTGCACGCCTCATAGGCACTCGCTCAGAAAAACAACGGCCGGGAACGCGGCCATAACAATTGAGAGAGAACAGATGATCGCGAAGATACTGCCCGCTACAACTCTGGCTATTGCGTTGCTGTTTGGCCTTTCGGCCGCGCCGGCGCAGGCCGCATTGATTCTTGGAAGTCACGTAGAGGGCTCGCTGTTCTTGGGCGCGATCGCGCCGAACACGGACGGTTGGAGCTACTTCGGCGAAGACCTTGGTCCGCCAAGTCCGTTCTGGGTCGGCGGCCGTCTCGAAGTGAAGCAGCGATCCTCGTCGTACCTGAACACCTTCGGCATCTCGGACACGTCCCACACCAATCGCACGGAAATTTTTGGCGGATCGGCGGGTGCGGGTGCGGTCTTCAATCTCGCAGAAAGCGCCTCGGAGCGACTGTTCTATTTCTCGGCCAACGGCACGGACATCCTACTCGCCTCGGACGACAACCGTCAGTACACCGACGGCTTCTCGAGCGGCGGAACGCCCGGCAGGCTTCAGGGTGGAATGGACATTTTCTACCACGCAGATTCCAAGGCCTGGGCCTTCTTCTTCGATGATGACGGTGGCGGAATTCCTGTTCTTGGCGACGACGACGATTACGACGATCTTATCGTGACGTTTCGTCAGAACCCGGTGCCGGAGCCCGGCGGCCTCGCGCTCCTCGGTGTCGCTCTCCTTGGCCTTGCAGGCATGATGCGGCGTAGGAAGTCCGCCTGACCGCAGCAGGAGCGTGCGCAAATGAAAACGGCAGCCGGCGGGCCGTGATCAGCAAAAGTGGAAGCCGGTTTTGCGCCCGAGCGCGGCCCGATTCAATAAAAAGAGGGTTTGATCCGATAACGTCGGATCAAACCCTTGGCTGCCGTTTTCATTTGCCTGAGGTGCGAGACTCAACCTGGAAAATCGAGGCGCTGCCAGCCGTCGGGGCCTAAGCACTCGAGCGGTTGGAACCGCGCCTTGTACGCCATCTTGGCGCTATTGGTGATCCAGTAGCCGAGGTACGCATAAGGAAGCTCCAACCTGCGGGCCTGTTCGATCAACCAAAGGACGACATAGTTGCCGAGTCCTTCGCGCATGCCGTTGGACTCGAAGAAACTGTAGACCGCGGATAGCCCGTCCGACGTGCGGTCTGTGAGACACACGGCGGTGAGCACGCTCGCGCGGTCGCGGAACTCCACCATGAATGTATCGATGGGGCTGTCTTCAACCATCGCGCTATATTCGTAAAATCCCATGAGCGCCATATCGCTGCCGGGATGGCGCGACTGCTGATAGCGCGCGAACAGCTCGTACTGTTCGGTGGTGGCCCGGGCCGGAACGCGGGTCGGAATCAGATCGGCATTCTCTCGCCACAGGCGTGAAAGGCTGCGGCGGCGCTCAAACTCTCTGACCACCACACGTACCGGAACACAAGCCTTGCAGCCCGGGCAGGCCGGCGCGTAGGCGATCGAATGGCTGCGGCGGAAACCGGAGCGGGCAAGCGCTTCATGCAGGTTTTCGGCGCCTGGTCCTGACAGTTCGGTGACGAGCTTACGCTCCAACCGGTCGGGGAGGTACGGACACGGCAGGGGTGCCGTGGTGAAGAAAAATTGCGGCCGTTTTAGAGGTGTATGGTCCATGACCTCGTACGCGCTCGAACCCTGATAGTTTGGAGGGCCGCATCAATCCTGGCAAGCGCGCTAACGCGCATGAAAACAATGATGTTCCGCAGCCGCAAGCAATCTAATTCGGCGCGGCCGGCGCCAGCGTCTCGCCCGTCGCCGAATTGAGCGGGGCAGGTTGGGCGGCTTTCTCCAGGAAATTCGGAAGCCTATCGAACGCGTCGCCGCGGGTGCCCTCGGCCCGGAGGAGCACGATGGAAACGCGCCGGTTGCGCGGCGAGCGCAGCTGGCCTCCCTCTATGGGCTCACGGTCGGCAACGCCGACAACCTTGCCCAACTGGCGGTCGTCGAGGCCGCCTTCCAGAAGGGCGCGGCGCGTGGCGAGGGCGCGGTCGGAGGAAAGCTCCCAATTGGTATAACCCGAAGGATCGACGGCGGTCGAGGGATCGGTGTGCCCGGAAATACTGACCTTGTTCGGCATCTTACGGATCACTTTCGCGACCTGCACCAGCAGCTCTTTCGAGCGCGGGAATAGATTGGCGCTCCCCGGAGCGAACATGTCGATCTTGTCCTGATCCATGATCTGGATTCGCACGCCTTCCGGCGTATTTTCGACCATCAGGCTGGAGGCGAGGGGGGCCAGATCGGGCACCCCGCTGATTTGCTGTTTCAAGTCAGCCGTAACCTGCTCGAATTCTTTCTGCTCTTTGGCTTCCTGTGCGGCGCGGATGGCCTCTTCATCCACGCGCGTATTCTCGGCGGGGTCCGTGAGGTCCGAGCCGCCCGAGCCGATCGACGGCGGCGGCAACACGACCGCGGCGGTCGAACCCGTTTGGCTCTGGGAGGCTCCTTCGCCTATCGTCTGGCCGCCGAGCATGCCGCCGGCGCCGCTTTCGCGGGTCGAGGCGGCAATCGGGGTGAAGTAGTCGGCTACGCCGTTGAGCTGCTGCTCAGTCACAGCGTTCAAGAGCCAAAGCAGGAGAAAGAAGGCCATCATGGCCGTCACGAAGTCGGCGTAAGCGACCTTCCACGCGCCACCATGGTGGCCGTGTCCGCCTTTCTTGATGCGCTTGATGATGGTGACGCCGCCTTCTTTACCGCCGGCGCCGCCGCCAAAATCTGGCCGTTCAGCCATTCCCCAACCCGCTAATACACAAAGAGTGACAGGCTATTTCACGCCCCAAACCTTAACGGACAATTTAGATTGTCCGTGGCGTGTCCACAAGGCGCGGGAATGCCCGGCGCTAGGCCCTAACCCGTTGCCTTTATTGGGCCGGCTGGAGGGTGAGGCGGCGGACTCCGGCGGCCTCTGAGGGGGCGGTGAAATATCGCCCGTCGTTCCAGGGCTCCAAGAGCGAGCCATAGTCGTTCGACAGCAAGTGGCCGGATTGCCCGCCCGCCAAAGCGAAACGGGACTGGGAAAGATCATTGAGATCGTAGATCGCCCGCAAAGTCGCACCGTGGAAGTGGCGGAAGGGGCGCGCCGCGGTCGAGGCGGAGAAGCTGCCGCGATTTACCGTGAAGCCGTCGCCGCTTGTGGAGATCCGCAAGAGGCCGAGTTCGCCGATCACTGGGAAATTGCCGAAGAGAAGGTGGCCGAAGGTCGCCCGGTGATAGTCGCCCCAGCGGAGGGAAGCGGGCGGCGTACCCTGGCTCGAAAGCCAATCGACCGCCTGAGTCCAGGCCGCCGAAACCTGTGTCTCGCAGGATTCCGGTTCGGTTGTGGACAGGTCGTCACACCAGTGCTGATCCGTCGTTAGAATCGTGCGCAGTAATTCGGGCCGGACGCCGCCGAAGAAACGCATCATGTCGCCAAGATCATCGGCGAGGACTTGGGTCTTCAAGCGTTCGATCCAGACGGCGAACATCAGGGGTTCGAGGCGGCCTGCGTCCGTCGTGCCGTCCCATGACTTCAGGCGCTCAAGCAGTTCCGTCTCCTGCGGTGTCTTGGCGTTGGCGCGCGCCGCCATCAGCGGCAACATCTCGCGTGCCATGACCGAAACGATGTCGAGCTGAAGCGCGGCCGTTGAATCGAGCGTGACGATTTTTTCGGTGGCGAGAACGTCCGCGATGCGCATGGCGCGGAAGGAGTCGGGCCACTGCGCCGCGATGAGATGCGTGTAGGCGTCTCCAACCATCTTATTGTTCGCGTTGATAAGAACTTCGGCGGTGGGATCGACCACGCGCGGCAGCTCTTCAAACGGGATCCAACCCGTCCAGTCGTGGGAACCATCCCAACCCGGCGCGGGGACGAGGCCGTTACCGGCCTTGCGCGTCGGCACGCGGCCGGGCGCGTAATAACCAATCGCACCCGTCTTGTCTGCGAACATCATGTTTTGGTGCGGCGCGTGGAACTGGCGCACCGCGTCGATGAAGGCGGCCGAATCCTTGGCGTGGTTCATGAAATAGACCGCTTCGGCGGTTCCGTCTTCGGGTGCGAGCAGCGCTGCCGACAAGGCGAGGACGTAGGGTTCGGGAATCAGATCGTTCATCCCGGGTGGGCGGCGCAGGACGTCGCTGACGACCGGGCCATGCCGCGTTTCGCGCACTGTAAGAGAGACGGGACTTCCAAAGCGCACATTGATTGTCTCGGTGCGCTCGATGAATTCGCGTGGGCCTTCGGGCGTTTCATATGTTTTCCCGTCGGGCCCCAGTTTCTCGATGAACAGGTCGGCAGTGTCACTGTGTGTGGTGGTAATGCCCCATGCGACATCGGCGTTCCGGGCGATCATATGCAGTGGCACGCCGGGAACCGTCGCGCCGAACAGCTCGAGACCGGGTGCCTTGAGACCGGCGAAGTACCAGACGCTCGGCGCCTGAAAACCGAGATGGGGATCATTGGCGATGATCGGACTGCCGCTTTGCGTGCGGGCACCCGACACCGCCCAGACATTGGAGGCATCGGTCGGCTGGACGACGGCGGTCATCGCGGCGTGAAGGGCATTCACGGGCAGGTCGCGGAAGACCGGCGCAAGACGCGCCATCGTCACCGGATCCTCCGGCCTTACGCCGGGGGAAAGCGCCGCGGCCTTCTCAGGGCCGAGCTTGGCGACCAACGTCGCGTTGATGAGTTCGTCGTCCCAGTTCCCGGAAAGCGAAAGGCCCATCAGCTTCTGCCACACGAGCGAGTCCGCCGGCTTCCAGGGCTCCGGCTCGATCCACAGAAGCTTGTACTCGAGCGGCAGCGGATGACCTTCGGCGATCCAGGCGTTCACGCCCGCTGCATAGCGTTCGAAGGCCGCGACCGTCGCCGGATCGAGCGCCTTCAAATCCTCTTCGGCCCGCCGGTAGACCCCAAGAGTGCGCATCATCCGGTCGGGAGAAAGTCCGGCGCCGCCGATGAGCTCGGAAAGGCGGCCCTGGCCCTGGCGGCGCATGAGCTCCATCTGGAAGAGCCGGTCCTGCGCGTGGACGTAACCGAGGGCGAAATAGGCGTCGGCTTCCGCGGCGGCGGTGATCATGGGAATGCCGGCCGCATCGCGCACGATGGTCACCGGCGCCGAGACACCCTTCGCGACGATAAAGCCATCGTGCTCGGGCAGCGCGCGGTAGGCCGAGAGCCAGAGCCAGCCGACGAGAAGCACGACGGCGAGGGCGATCACGCCCGTTAGGTACATCAGCCCGCGCCCTAGCTTTCTAAGCAATCGTCACCTGTTCCGCTGTGGTAATATGGGCAGATTGAGTTCAACTGCGAGTGACTTCAAGTGAGCAGCGAACCATACGATCCGGAAGTGCCGGAGGTCTTGTTCGAGATTATTGCAATGGGCAACTCCGTGAAGGTGTCGGCCATCGATCCGCATTCGAACCTCGAGGTGTCCGTGATCGGCCCCCCCACGGTCAGCCCCTATACCCTCAAAATGAACGCCCTTCGGAAGCTGAAGGCGCGGCTGCGCAAACTGGCGGCCCAAGAGCCCGCTAAGCCATTGAAAGGAAAGCTGATATAACATCTTGTGTGTGATTGGCAGCACTCACCCAGATGTGGTATCCGTCCTCTGGAAGTTCCATAAGCTCAAAAACTCCAGGGAGGCCGAAATGAACAAGGTGTTGGGCGTCGTTGCGTTCGCGGCTGTGGCGCTGATCTCGGGCGCGACCAGCGCTCAAGACGCCAAGATGAGCTTCTTCATCACCAGCGTCGGCTCAGGTAAGGGCGCAGACCTCGGCGGCCTCGAAGGCGCCGACCGGCACTGCCAAGCGCTTGCGACTAAGGCCGGCAGTAAGAAGGAATGGCGCGCGTACCTCAGCGCGAACGGTGCAACGCCGACCCATGCGCGCGACCGCATCGGCAAAGGACCCTGGTTCAACTTCAAGGGCGATCAGGTCGCGTCCAGCGTCGATGATCTGCACAGCGACAACAATAAGCTCTCGAAAGAAGCCTCGCTGACGGAAAAGGGCGCGGTCACGAACGGCCGTGGCGATACGCCGAACCGCCACGACATTCTCACAGGCAGTCAGGCCGACGGCCGCGCTTTTGCGGACGCTATGGACCACACCTGCAAGAACTGGACGAGTAGCGCCGCCGACGGCAGCGCGAGCGTCGGCCACCACGACCGCCAGGGCGGCGGTCCGGCCCCGACCTCGTGGAATGCCTCTCATCCCTCGCGCGGGTGCAGCCAGGAGAATCTCCAGGCGAGCGGCGGCGACGGTCTGTTCTACTGCTTTGCCACCAATTGATTGGGAGTTTGACACCATACCAATGGCCGATAACCGTATAGCTCAGCCCGGCGATACCATCGTCATTGCCAGCGACCATGCTGCGCTCGATCTGAAAACCGTGCTGGTGAATGACTTGGCCAGCATGGGTTTTAAGGTGAGGGATTTAGGCACAAACACCACGGACTCGGTGGACTATCCGGATTATGGACACCTCGTGGGCAAAGCTGTCGCCGCTCATGAAGCCAAAGCCGGCGTTGTGGTTTGCGGCACCGGTATCGGCATTTCCATTGCTGCTAATCGACATCCCGGCGTGCGTGCGGGCGTGGTGCACGACGATTACACCGCACGCATGGCGCGTGAACACAATAATGCCAACGTGCTTGCTATGGGCGCGCGCGTTCTTGCGCCCGAGGAAGCGCGCGCGCTCTTGAAAACCTTTTTCGAGACCCCCTTTGAAGGCGGGCGTCACGCCCGCCGCGTGGAGAAGTTGGGCTAATCCAACCTCACGCCAACATCTGTAAGGACCGATATGGATCGCGCCGTTTCTCCTCACTTTTTCACTCGTGGCCTGGCTGAGGCCGACCCCGAGGTCATGAAGTCGCTGACTCTGGAACTCGAGCGTCAGCAATCCCAGATCGAACTGATCGCCTCAGAGAACATCGTCAGCCGCGCCGTGTTGGAAGCGGTCGGAAGCGTGCTCACCAACAAGTACGCTGAAGGATATCCCGGCAAGCGCTACTACGGCGGCTGCGAATTCGTCGATATCGCCGAAAGCCTCGCCATCGAACGCGCCAAGAAGCTCTTCAACTGCTCCTATGCCAATGTTCAACCGCACGCGGGCGCGCAGGCCAACGAAGCGGTGTTCCTTGCCCTGATCAAGCCGGGCGACACCATCATGGGCATGAACCTCGCCTCGGGCGGTCATCTGACCCACGGCGCCCCGCCCAACATTTCCGGCAAGTGGTTCAATGCCGTCCAATATGGCGTGCGCCTTCAGGACGGCATCATCGATTTGGACCAGGTGGAAAGCCTGGCCAAAGAGCACAAGCCGAAACTCATTATCGCCGGCGGATCGGCCTATTCGCGCATCATCGACTTCAAGGCGTTCCGTCAGATCGCCGATAGCGTCGGTGCGCTGTTCATGGTGGACATGGCGCACTTCGCCGGACTGGTGGCTGCGGGAATTCATCCGAGCCCGCTGCCGATTGCGGACGTGGTCACGACGACGACTCACAAGACTCTCCGCGGCCCTCGCGGCGGCATGATTCTCTCCAACAGCGAAGAGATCGGTAAAAAGATCAACTCGGCCATTTTCCCGGGTCTGCAGGGCGGGCCGCTCATGCATGTGATCGCGGGCAAGGCCGTGGCTTTTGGTGAAGCGCTGAAGCCGGAGTTCAAGGTCTACGCCCAGCGCGTGGTCGAGAACGCGAAGGTTCTCGCCGAGACCTTGCGCAAAGGTGGGCTCGAGATCGTCGCCGGCGGCACCGACACGCACTTGATGCTGGTGGACCTGCGGCCCAAGAAGCTGACGGGCAATGTGGTCGAGAAACTGCTCGAGCACGCGGGCATGACCTGCAACAAGAACGGCATCCCGTTCGATCCAGAAAAGCCGACGGTCACTTCCGGCGTCCGTCTGGGAACGCCGGCCGCCACCACCCGGGGCTTCGGAACGGCGGAATTCACCCAGATCGGCCAGTGGATTTGTGAGGTCTTGGACGCCCAGGCGGCCAATCCGGGCAATACGGCGGCCGTCGAGCAGTCGGTCCTCAAAAGAGTCCAGGATTTGTGTCGGCGCTTTCCGATTTATCAATAATTAGCGTTAAGACTGGGGCTATAGTGTAGAGGTCCAGGCCGAAATGGCCGGACGCCAGGGGATAAGGGGTCGGGGAAATGCGTTGTCCATACTGCGGGCATATGGATACCCAGGTGAAGGATTCACGGCCGACGGAGGATAACTCCGCCATTCGTCGCCGCCGTTCATGTCCTGCCTGCGGTGCTCGTTTCACTACATTTGAGCGCATTCAGCTGCGCGAGTTGACCGTCGTGAAGAAGGGCGGCCAGCGCATGCCGTTCGACCGTGACAAGATCGCGCGTTCGATCATCACCGCCTGCCGCAAGCGGCCGGTGGACGAGGAGCGGATCGAGCGCGTGGTGAATTCCATCCAGCGCCGTCTCGAGAGCATGGGCGAGTCCGACATCCCGTCGAACGTGATCGGCGAAATGGTAATGGAAGCACTGCAAGGCCTCGACAAGGTGGCCTATGTGCGTTTCGCCTCCGTCTACAAGAACTTCCGCGAAGTCAAAGATTTCGAGAACTTCGTTGAGACGCTGACGGAGCCGAGCGCGGCCGAACAGACCTGATGGCCCCCGGCGTTCAGGCGCCTAAGGTTCAAGGGGCCGATAAGGACTTCATGGACGTCGCGCTATCGCTCGCGGCGCGCAATCTCGGCGATACCTGGCCAAATCCTACGGTCGGCTGCGTGCTCGTCAAAGACGGGCATGTGATCGGCCGCGGCTGGACGGGGTCCGGCGGCCGTCCTCACGCGGAGACCGAAGCGCTCGGGCGGGCAGGGGCGGCGGCAAAAGGCGCCACGGCTTACGTCACGCTTGAACCTTGCAGTCATCATGGAAAGACGCCGCCCTGCGCCGATGCGCTGGTGGCCGCGGGCATTGCGCGCGCGGTCGTGGCGACCACCGATCCCGATCCGCGCGTCAACGGGCGAGGGATCGCAAGGCTGCGCGAGGCGGGCATTCAGGTCAGCGAGAGTGTCGGCAAGACCGCCGCGGACCGCCTCAACGCCGGCTTCTTCTTGAAGGTGCGAGAGGGACGTCCTTTCTTTGCCCTCAAGACGGCCACCAGTCTCGATGGGCGCATAGCGCTCGCCTCCGGAGAAAGCCGATGGATCACCGGGGAGCGCGCGCGGCGCGCGGTCCACGCGTTGCGGGCGCGCTTTGACGCCATCCTCGTCGGCTCGGAAACCGCACTCACCGACGACCCGCTGCTCACCTGCAGGCTCGACGGATACGCCGGCCGCGCCAAAGTCCGCATCGTTCTTGATCGCCGCCTGCGCCTTGCGCCGGGGTCCGAGCTGGTGAAGACAGCGCGCGAAATCCCGACCTGGGTCATGACGGCGGAGCAGGCAACACAGTCGCCGCGCTATGGCGAACTCGTGGCGGGCGGCGTCGATGTCATTCCGCTAAAGGATTCATCGGACCATGCCGGCTTTGCCTTCGCGGTCGGGAAGGCCTTGGCGGAGCGCGGCATCACCCGTGTCCTGATCGAGGGGGGCGGCCAAGTCGCGGCGGCCTTTCTGCGGGCAAACCTCATCGACGAAGTGGCCTGGTTCAGGGGCCCCAGTGTCATCGGCGGCGACGGACGAGCCTCGATCCACCCCATGGGCCTTATGAACTTGGCCGATATGCCCCGGTTTCACCCGCGCGAAAGCCTGAAATTCGGGGACGACACCCTGGATATCCTCGCCCGCTGACACCTATATACTTGCACCAAATACAGTTGGGCCATGTTCACAGGAATCATCACTGATCTCGGCACCGTCATGGATGCCGTCCAAGGCGGCGCGGCTGCCGCGCGCTTTCGGATCCGCACGGTCTACGACATGCAGACCGTCGCGATCGGCGCGTCGATCTCCTGTAACGGCTGTTGCCTGACCGTCGTGGAGAAGGGGCCCGACTGGTTCGCGGTCGATGCCTCGCGCGAGACACTCGACAAAACCACCCTCGGCACATGGACCGCCGGCATACGCATCAATCTAGAACGTGCGCTGAAAGCGGGCGATGAACTTGGCGGGCACTTGGTGTCCGGCCATGTCGACGGACTTGCCGTCGTCGACGACATTCGCGAAGAAGACGGCTCCAAGCGCTATACCATCGCGCCGCCGGCGGACCTCCTTAAATTCATCGCGCCGAAAGGCTCGGTGGCGTTGGATGGCGTATCGCTGACGGTGAATGAGGTGGCCGGGAATAGCTTTGGTGTGAATATCATTCCCCACACCCAAGCTGTGACCACATTCGGCGCCCTCCAGGTCGGCAGCCGTCTCAACATGGAAATAGATCAGTTGGCGCGCTATGTTGCGCGTCTGCTGGAGACTGCACCTAAGACTTAGAAAGCGATACCGTGGCCGACGCCCTCGAACAACTCTCCGTACACGCCGATTTTTTGTCTTCTATTGAGGAGATCCTCGAAGACGCGCGCAAAGGACGCATGGTCATCCTGGTCGACGACGAGGGCCGGGAGAACGAGGGGGACCTCATCATTCCAGCACAAATGGCCACACCGGACGCGATCAACTTTATGGCCAAGTACGGACGCGGGCTCATTTGTCTACCTATGACACGTCAGCGCTGCGAGGAGCTGCGGCTGCCGCTCATGCCGGCGCACAACCAAAGCCGCCTGGGAACGCCGTTCACCGTCAGTATCGAAGCGCGCGAGGGCGTGACGACCGGCATCTCGGCTGCCGACCGCGCGAGGACGATCGCTGTCGCGATCGACCCGCAGTCGGGGGCGGGCGACATCTCCAGCCCCGGGCATGTCTTCCCGTTGATGGCGAAGGACGGCGGCGTGTTGGTGCGTGCCGGCCACACCGAGGCGTCGGTGGACATCGCGCGGCTTGCCGGGCTCGCGCCGGCTGGGGTGCTCTGCGAAATCATGAATGACGACGGCTCCATGGCGCGCATGCCGGACCTCGTCAAATTCGCGCAACTCCATGGTCTCAAGATCGGGACCATCGCTGACCTGATCGCCTACCGCCGCAAGACGGAGCGTCTTGTAAATCTGCTTGCCGAATCTCCATTCCATTCAAAGATCGGTGGCGATTGGACGCTGAAGATCTATGCGGACTCCGTCTCCGAGGCCGAACATCCCGTGCTCGTAAAAGGCAGCCTCGCCGGCAGCGCGCCGGTCATGGTGCGCATGCATCATCTCAACCTTCTTCCCGACGTTCTTGGTGACGCCGACTCAGTTCGCACGGGCGAACTTCAGACCGCGATGCAGATGGTCGCCGATCACGGCCGCGGCGTCATCGTGTTCTTCCGCGATCCGATTTCGGGTGGGCTCTCTGAACGGATCCGCGCCAAGGCGCGCGGTGAACAATCCACTAAGCGCCTGGTGGACTACGGCGTCGGCGCGCAGATTCTCACCGACCTTGGCGTTCGCGACATGATCCTGCTCACCAATACGTCAAAGATCGTGATTGGCCTCGAAGGGTATGGCCTGCGCATTGTCGAGCAGCGCGGGATCAAGGTGAAATAACGATGGCCGCGCCGCACATCCTCATCATCGAAGCGCGTTTCTACGACGAGAACGCGGACCTCCTGCTCGCCGGAACCAAGGCGGAGCTTGAAAAAGCCAAGGCAAAGATCGATGTGATCACCGTTCCTGGCATCCTCGAGTTACCGTCGGCGCTCGCTTATGCGTTTGGCAAAGCGAGAACCGGTTCCCGGCGGCCGCGTTACACGGGCGCCGTCATCCTTGGATGCGCCGTCAAAGGCGAGACGGATCACTATGAACACGTGTGCCGGGAAGCCATGAGCGGCATTCAGAGAATCGCGCTCGATCTCAAGATTCCTGTCGGCAACGGACTTCTGACATGTCCGACGTGGGAGCTTGCGCAAAACCGCGCCAACCCCGGCGAAGGCGACGCAGGAGGGCGCGCGGCGCGCGCTTGCCTACGCCTTGTTGAGCTAAAGCACCGCTTCGGGCTATAAGCGCACGCGCGAGACCGCGTGCTCGCAACTTTCTCTACTGATTAAGGCAATGAATTTGATGTCAGCGAACGCTGATACGCCGGAACGTGCTCCTTACGACCAGCAGGGCCGCAGTGCGGGCCGGCTGGCCGCCGTGCAGGCGTTGTATCAGATCGATGTGACGCAGGATCCGCCGGACCGGATCATCAAGGACTTTCTCATCGGCAAGGTCGGCGGCCTCGCGGTCGCCGAGAACAAGGAGACCGAGCAGGAGTCCATTGTCGCGCTCGCCGAGCTCGATAGCGAACTTTTCATCAATCTCGTGCGAGCGGTCGAGACCCGCGGAGCCGAGATCGACGACATGATCAAAGGATCCGTGTCGGCCGACTGGCCCTGGGACCGCCTCGAGATCACGTTGCGCGCAATCCTGAGGGCAGGGGTCGCGGAACTTCTGACACGCACCGACATCCCCGCGAACGCGACCATCGCCGAATTCGTCGACGTGGCGCAGGCGTTTTACGCTGGCCCGGAATCGGGTTTGACGAATGCCGTCCTCGACCGGATTGCTCGCGCGCTTGGCCGCACAAGCGGCGTGCGCGTCAGAGCCGGCAAGTAATGGGCCCTCGCAGAAACGAATTCGACATGATCGAGGCGCTGTTCGCGCCTCTCTCCAAAAATGCACCCGGCGCCTTCGGCCTGAAGGACGACGCGGCGCGGCTGATCTCGAGCCCAGGCCATGATGTGATCATGACCGTCGATACCGTTATCGCCGGCGTTCACTTTCGCACCGACGACCCGCCCGGCCTGGTCGCCAAGAAAGCGCTGCGGGTCAATCTTTCGGACCTGGCGGCCAAAGGCGCACGACCGCTCGGGTTCCTTCAAGCCCTCAGTCTCAACGATGCGATCACCGACGACTATCTGCGCGGCTACGCCGAGGGGCTTGGGGCCGACGTTACGACTTACGCGGCGCCGCTCTTCGGTGGAGATACGACCTCGGGTCCGGGCCCGCTCGCTATCAGCATTACCGCTTACGGCGAAGTGCCTCACGGCCAGATGATCCTGCGGAGCGGGGCTCGCGTGGGTGATGTCGTCTGCGTAACGGGCACCGTCGGCGACGGCGCCCTCGGGCTCATAGCGCTATTAGGCAGCTTGCGGCTTTCCGGCCCGCATATCGCGGCGCTCGTGGCGCGCTATCAGTTGCCCGAGCCGCGTCTTGTGGCGGGTCAAGCGCTGCGCGGACACGCAACGGCCTGTCTCGACATTTCCGACGGCCTGGTGGCGGATGTCGGCCACATCTGCAAGACATCCAAAGTGGCGGCCATTCTCGAACGGGATTCGATCCCGCTGTCGGTGGCGGCGCGCGCTGCTGTTACGCAAGATCCCGGCTCATGGGCCGCGATTCTTGGCGGCGGGGACGATTACGAACTCGCCTTCACGCTTCCGCAGAGTGAAGTCGCCACAATCGGCCGCCTTGCAGAAACCGCGGGGATTCCGCTCACAGTCATCGGTCGCATTGTCGGGCCCGAAAATGGTAAAGTGGGGACAGTGACTGTCCTAGACGGAAGCGGACAGCCGATCGCGGTGCCGGTGCCGGGCTATCAACATCGGTAACGCTTGTCCGGCAAAGGACATGCGCGATGAGGGGGCGGGATAATCGATGAAGCGGGCTATCGTCATCATACTTGTGATCCTGCTGGTCGCCGGCGGCGGCGCGGGCGGACTTATGATGATGGGCGTCATCCCGAACCCCTTCAATCCGACGCCGGTGGGTCCGGCCCTGACCGGTGCTGAAAAAGCCGCCGCTGAACTGGCCGCACGGAAGTTCAAGCCGCCCGCGGCCGCCTTGGAGCTGATCAAGGTCGACGACATGATCGTTCCGGTGATCATGGAGGGCCGCGTGACGCGGCGGGTGTTCATCATTGCCCGCCTCCAGGTGAAGTCGGCGGTCGATGTTAAGGAGGTCGAGAGCAAGGTCCGCGTCTACCAGGATGCCGCCCTGAGCGACCTCGTTCCGTTTTTCCAGAAGTACTATGTGGACAACGCCTCGGTGGACGCCGAAATCGTGAAAACGCGGCTGACCGCCAGCGCCAAGAAGGTCTACGGCGACTTGGTCCTGGACGTCCTTTTGATCAATGTCTTCGAACAGGCCAGCCCGGGAAGCCGCTGACCCGGAACCGGGCGGATTTCATGCGAAAAAACCCGCCGCGCCAGCCTGTTGCGCCCGCCGGGGTGTTCTGGCACTCTCCCGCCGCGCGCTGGGGGGATGGGCGCCAAAAGTCATATAAGTAATTGAATACCCACGGATTTTAGGCCGCCGCGAGACGGCCCAATCAAGCGAATCAAGACGGAGTGAACATGACACCAGGCTCTTTGGAAATCCTCGTGATCGCATGCGGATTGCTGGCGGTGCTGTACGGCATCTTCGGCATCACGCGTGTGCTGGCGAAGCCCGCCGGAAACGAGACCATGCAGAAGATCGCAGCGGCCATCCAGGAAGGCGCCGCCGCCTATCTTAACCGCCAATACCTCACCATCGGCATCGTCGGCGTCATCGTCGCCATCGTGCTCGCGGTGACCCTCGGCACGATCGCGGCCGGCGGTTTTGTCCTCGGCGCGGTGCTTTCGGGTTTCGCGGGTTATGTGGGCATGAACGTCTCGGTGCGCGCGAACGTGCGCACGGCGGCGGCTGCCGCGGCCGGCGGCGGTCTAAAGGGCGCGCACGCGGTTGCGTTCCAAGCCGGTGCGATCACCGGACTTCTGGTGGTCGGTCTCGGCCTGCTCGGCGTCGCGGGCTACTACTTTGCCCTGTCGAGCCCGGAAGAAGGCGTCTCCCGTGAAGTGATCGAAGGCCTCGTCGCCCTCAGCTTCGGCGCGTCGCTCATCTCCATCTTCGCCCGTCTCGGCGGTGGCATCTTCACTAAGGGAGCCGACGTCGGCGCCGACCTCGTCGGCAAGGTCGAAGCCGGTATTCCCGAGGATGATCCCCGTAACCCGGCCGTGATCGCGGACAACGTCGGCGACAACGTCGGCGACTGCGCCGGTATGGCGGCGGACCTGTTCGAAACCTACGCGGTGACGATCGTCGCGACCATGCTGCTGGGCTCGATCTTCTTCACAGGCGACGACAGCGCCCGTGCGATGATGTACCCGCTGGTCGTTGGCGCTGTTTGCATTATCGCCTCCATCATCGGCACCTTCTTCTCGGGCATCGGCTCGAGCGGCAAGATCATGGCCGCCCTGTACCGAGGTTTCATCGTGACGGCGGTTATCTCCGCGATCCTGATCGTGGGCATCACTAACTATCTGTACGCCGATGGCCTCGCGACCTCGGCCGGCGTCTTGATCACGTCGCAAGACTTGATCACCTGCGCGTTCGTGGGTCTGGTGGTGACCGGTCTCATCATCTGGATCACCGAGTACTACACCGGCACAGGCTTCCGTCCGGTTCGCTCGGTTGCCGCGTCTTCGACCACTGGCCACGGTACCAACATCATCCAGGGCCTCGCCATCTCCATGGAAGCGACTGCGCTGCCGGTCCTCGTGATCTCCGCCGGCATCATCGTCGCGTTCATGACGGCGGGCCTGTTCGGCCTCGCGGTCGCGGCAACGACCATGCTCGCGCTCGCCGGCATTGTCGTGGCGCTCGACGCCTACGGCCCGGTGACCGACAACGCCGGCGGTATCGCCGAGATGTCGCACCTGCCGCCTGACGTTCGTAAGGTGACCGACGCACTCGACGCGGTCGGCAACACCACGAAGGCCGTAACCAAGGGCTATGCGATCGGCTCCGCTGGTCTCGCTTCTCTGGTGCTGTTCGCGGCTTACACCGAAGACCTCACGCACTACTTCCCGGAACTCAATGTCGAGTTCCGCCTGGAAGATCCGTTCGTGGTCATCGGCCTGTTCATCGGCGGTCTGCTGCCTTACCTCTTTGGAGCTATGGGCATGCAGGCGGTCGGTCGCGCGGCCGGCGCGGTGGTGAACGAAGTTCGCCGTCAGTTCAAGGAAATCCCGGGCATCATGCAAGGCACCGGCAAGCCGGACTACGGCCGCGCCGTGGACATGCTGACCAAGGCCGCGATCAAGGAAATGATCATTCCCTCGATGCTGCCGGTTCTGTCGCCGATCGTGCTCTACTTCATCATCGACGCGGTTGCGGGCCAGGAAAAGGCCTTCACGTCGCTCGGTGCGATGCTGCTCGGCACCATCGTCACGGGCCTGTTCGTCGCCATCTCGATGACCTCGGGCGGCGGCGCATGGGACAACGCCAAGAAGTACATCGAAGACGGCCATCACGGCGGCAAGGGCTCCGACGCCCATAAGGCTGCTGTGACGGGCGATACCGTCGGCGATCCGTACAAGGACACGGCGGGCCCGGCGGTGAACCCGATGATCAAGATCATCAACATCGTCGCTCTGCTGATGCTCGCGGCGCTGTCCTCGAACTAAGCTGGAAGCATTCCAAGAAACGCCCGGGCCGCAACGCCCGGGCGTTTTTCTTTGCGCGATAGGGGAGACGGGCGGCCTTGAACTGGTTGCGTACACGCGCAAGACTGTTGCCTGACGAGGGGGAGATCTAGGCGCGGAGCGGTCTGCGTTCCCGGGTCACTTTGACATTGTTGCAAAATTGGGGGGAATAAGTATGCCTTACTTCTTCACTGCGCCTGCGTGCACGACGGTCTCTCGGGCGTCCACTAAACGCCGCGCACTTTCGACGGTCAGTATTGCGTCCGTAGCCCTGGCGACCTCGCTCGTCGGCACGCCAGGCGCTTTTGCGCAGGCGCAGCCGGCTCAGGCGCCCGCCATAGTCGATGAAATCGTCGTCACCGGTACGCGCGTCGTGCGCGACGGATACGAAGCTCCGACGCCGCTCACCGTCCTCAACGTCGACGACATCGAAGCGGTTGCCCCGGCGAATATCGCCGAGTTCGTCAATCAGATCCCGTCGGTCGTGGAAAGCACGACCCCGGCGGGCGGCTTGTTCTCGCTGAGCTCCGGCCAGGCCGGCATCAGCAGCGTCAACTTGCGCGGGATCGGCAATAATCGGACCCTCGTGCTCCTGGACGGCCAGCGGTCAGTGCCCTCGATCCTGAACGGCACCGTCGACGTCAATAATTTCCCGCAAGGACTCGTCCAACGCGTCGAAGTCGTCACCGGCGGCGCATCCGCCGCTTACGGTTCCGACGCCGTGTCGGGTGTTGTGAACTTCATTCTCGACCGCGAATACACCGGCGTGAAGGGCGAAGTCTCCGGCGGCCTCACGACTTACGGCGACGACCCGAATTGGAAAGTCAATCTTACGGGAGGCTTCCCATTTGCAGGCGGGAAGGGGCACGTGCTGCTGAGCGGCGAAGCCGCGATGCGCTACGGCATCGATGGCGTGCCGCGCGAGTGGAACAACAACGGCTGCTACCAGATCAACAATCCGAGCTACACCGCCACAAACGGCGCGCCCGAACGCTTGATCACCTGCGGCGCCGGCCTCAGCAACGCGACTCCCGGAGGGATCATCGCCTCGACGGCCCTGCGCGGTATCGCGTTCGGCCCCGGCGGAACGCCCTACAATTTCAACTACGGCCTCACCCTCGATCCTTGGATGATCGGCGGCGAATGGAAGTCTGTGCAGGCCAACGCAGGCCAGGCGCTGCAGCCCTCCGAAGAACGCCAGGTGGTGTTCACGCGTGTCAGCTATGAACTCACCGACACGGTCGAGATCTTCGGGCTGTTCTCCTGGAACTACACGGATTCGGAAGGCGTACCCGGCATTCAGTTCAATCAAGGCAACGTGCTGATCCGCGCGGACAACGCCTTCCTGCCGGCGGAGATTCGGGCACGGGCGACCGCGCTCGGCATCAGCCAGTTCAACCTCGGCACCATGAACGAAGATCTGCCGGACCGGTTGACCGATAACGAACGCTTCGTGACCCGGTATGTCGGCGGTATCAACGGCGCATTCGATGCCATGGACACTACGTGGACTTGGGATGCCTACTTCCAGTACGGCCACTCGCGGGCCTCGGAAAACCTTCTGGACATCACCAACAACGCGGCCCTGGCGGCAGCGCAGGACGCAGTGTTCCACCCGACGACCGGTCAGATCGTCTGTCGCACCTCGATCGCTGCGCCCAACAACGGCTGCATCCCCATCAATCGCATGGGTCTTGGCGTAAACTCGCAGGCCGCGATCAGGTCGATCATCGGCAACCCGCAGCGCAATCAGAAATTCGTACAGCAGGTTGGGGCAATCAATCTTGCCGGCTCGCCGTTCGAGATCTGGGCCGGACCGGTGTCGCTGGCGCTTGGCGCCGAACATCGTACCGAAGAGGTCTCGGGTTTTGTTGATCCTCTCTATCAAACCGGATGGTTCGTCGGGAACTTCCTGCCGAACTTCGGCAAGTACAATGTCACCGAAGGTTATGTGGAAACCGTCGTTCCGCTTATGACCGGGCTGGACTTGAACGCGGCGGTGCGTGCGACCGACTATTCCACGTCGGGCTTCGTCGCGACCTGGAAAGGCGGCGTGACCTACGCGCCCATTCCGGACATTCGCTTCCGCCTGACGCGTTCCCGCGACATCCGCGCGCCGAACCTCCAGGAACTATTCGCGGCCGGCACGTCGAATACCAACAACGTCATCGACCCGTTCCGCGGCAATCAAAGCACGCAGTATCGCGGTTTCAACACGGGCAACCCGAACTTGGTCCCGGAAAAGGCCGACACACTGGGCGTCGGCGTCGTCGTGCAACCCTCCTTCATCCCGGGCTTGAGCGCCGCCGTCGACTTCTACGATATCAAGATCAAGGATGCGATTGGCACTGTCGGCGCGCAGGTCATCGTCGACCGCTGCTTCGAAGGGAACCAACAGTTCTGTTCCGCCATCACCCGCGGCCTGGATCCATCCGGCGCCAACGTGATCGAACGCATCTCCATCAGCCCGTTCAACCTTGTGCAGTCGATCCATCGCGGGGTCGATTTCGAGGTCACGTATCAGATGGCGCTGGCGGACATCGCCGCGGATTGGGAGGGCGACCTGCGCTTCCGCGCCTTTGCCACGCACTACCTCAAAGACTTCCGCAACAACGGTATCGATCCGCCGACCGAAGAAGTCGGGCAGTCACCGCGCAAACTGCACTATCGCGGCTCGATCACCTATTCCAATGATCCCATCACCTTCACTCTGAGCGGCCGCGGACTCACCGCGGGCGTCTACGACAACTCTTTCGTCGAATGTACAACCGGATGTCCGCGGTCGACGGTGACTAACCGTACGATCAACACCAACCATACTCCGGCGGCGTTCTATGTCGATCTTTCGATGCAGTACGGCTTCAGCATCGGCGAGACGGAGAACGAGGTGTTCCTGAACATCCGCAACGTCGCCAACAAGGATCCCGGCTTGTATGCGCAGGGACCGGGCGGCAGCGCCTACGGTCTGCCGCAAACCGATACCGGGCTCTACGATTATCTCGGCCGCGTGTTCCGCGCCGGGGTCCGCTTCAGAATGTAGGAATCCGAGGACGAGCGGGAAGGGGGAGCGGAAGCTCCCCCTTTTTTTTGCGCTCAGGCCATCGGCGGGTGCTTGAGATGGTAGCCCGTGGCGTCCTGGAACGCCTTGCCGAGGGTCAGCAGCTCGGTTTCGCCGAACGGCCGGGCGAAGAAAACGATCGCCATCGGCGAACCGGCCTCGTTGAGTCCGAACGGCATGGCGAGTGCTGGGTAAGTCGCGAGGTTGGCCATGGTGGAGTGCCGGCCGGACGCGCTGGGCGCTCCTCCGCCTCCAGCTCCACCACCTCCGCCCCCGCCACCACCCGTGTTCCCGGGGTTCGGCGGCGCAAACCAGACATCCACATGCTCGGTTGCCTTGGCCAATTCCATCATCATCATCGTGCGGATGCGCTGCGAGCGCAGGTACTCGACGGCCGGCACGACGCGCGCCTGACGCAAGCGGTTGCGGCGCGCCTCGACCGCGAGGTCTTTCGACTTGCCCGCGCGGATAAGTCCGTCGAAGAAGGTCGCTGACTCGGGATCGATGGCGGAGACATCGCTCGTGAAGTCCGGGACTTTGACTTCGACCGGATCAACGCCAAGCCCACGGACCTGCTGCAGCAGAAGATCGTTCCGTTGACGCGCCGCGGGATCCTTCGCTTCGTCGAAGGCCTGTTTGATATAGCCGATGCGCAGCTTGCGCGCGTCGCGCCGGTTATCCCAATTGAACGGGACGTCGACGACGCTGAGATCGCGACCGTCGGGACCGGCGATCGTGCTCATCACCATGGCGCAGTCCTCCACAGATCGGCAGAAGGGGCCCACCCGATCCTGAGACCAGGACAGCACCATGCCGCCGTGGCGGCTGGATCGGCCGAAGGTGGGGCGCAACCCGGTCGTGCCGCAGCGTGAGGAGGGGCCGATGATCGATCCCGACGTTTCCGTTCCGATACCGAACCCGACAAGGCCCGCTGTAGCGGCCGCAGCCGGCCCGCCGGACGAGCCGCTGGAGTCCTCTTTAAGATTCCAGGGATTCTTGGTCGTGCCGCGGTACCAGATCGCCCCTCCTGCCGCGAGTTCGGTGGTCGAGAGCTTGGCGATGAGGACGGCGCCCGCCTCGCGCAGACGTTCGATCAGGGTCGCGTCATAGTCGAAGACTTGATTCTTATAAAGCTCGCAGCCCCATGTGGTCGGATGACCTTTCAACGTGAACAGGTCTTTCACGCCCCATGGAATTCCATGAAGCAGTCCGCGATATTTTCCGGCCTTGATTTCTGCGTCCGCGCGGCGCGCCTCGGTGAGGCCGTGATCCTCAAGCAGCGTCACAAGGCAGTTTAGTTTTTCGGCGCGGCCCTGATCCTTGAGACGCGCGATGTACATCTGCGTCAGCTCGACGGAGCTCACCTGGCGGCTTCGGATGAGGTGTGCGAGGTCCAGAACCGTCCAATAGGCAACATCTTCCAGAATCTGCGGCCGTTTCACGCGAGATTGGCTGAAGCGTAAGGGCGCGCTTGTGCGGTTCACTTGCACGCCGGGCACCAGCGCATTGAAGTGCAGCGCCGGAGGCACGTCGTTTGGGATTTCGATCTTGCGGAGCGTGTCGTACCGCGTGAGGTTGTCGTTCACGCCGTCCATGATGATTTTCTGATCTTCTTCGCTGAGGTCGAGGCCGGCGACGGTGAGGGCGCCCTTCAGCATTTCCCTGGTCACCTGGGACGAGCCGCTTGCCTGGACCTGGGCCCACAACACGCCCGGCAGCAATGTCGCGCCCGCGCTTGTCCCCGCAAAATAGGTAAGGAACCGGCGCCGAATCATGACCATGTCATTCATGGAAGCCCCCCTGGAATAGAGCGTTTAGCTTGGGCCGCGCTCCCGATCTGGTCAAGCGAGGTCCTGGCTGTTTTCGGGCGCTCCGTATAGGCTGAACGACCGATACGCATACGCCGGGAGGGTTCGATGCGTCTTGTCATCGTTGCGCTTGGTTGCATTCTCGCGAGCGCCGCAGTCGCGGCCGAGAAGCCGAAGATGGCGCCGATCTTCGAAGTCGATCCCTTCTGGCCGAAGCCGCTTCCCAATCATTGGGTCACCGGATCGACCATTGGCTTGTCCATCGACGCACAAGACAATGTCTGGACGCTGCATCGCCGCGAGTCGGTTCCCGATGACTTGCGCGCCGCCGATCTCACGGTGGCGCAGGCCGTTGACGACGAAGCGCTCCCCGGTGCGAAGGGTGCGGTGAACGGTAAGGACCCCATCGGCGCTTGCTGCAAGGTCGCGCCGGAGGTGTTGGTCTACGACCAGAGCGGTGCGCTCGTGAAATCATGGGGAGGGAAAGGCGCAGGCTATGAATGGCCTGAGCGCAATCACGGCCTGACCGTCGACCACAAGGGCAACATTTGGATAGGCGGCAACGGCGAAACGGATACGCACGTTCTGAAATTCGCGGCCGACGGTAAGTTCCTGCTGCAGGCAGGGAAGCAGGGGGTCCATAACGGCAGCAACGATCTCGCGAACTTCTGGAAGCCGTCCAAGATCTATCCCGATCCGGCCGCGAATGAAGTCTATGTCTCCGACGGCTACGGCAACCGGCGCGTCGTCGTGCTCGATGCCGACACCGGAAAGTACAAACGGCACTGGGGCGCTTACGGCGCGAGGCCTGATGATGCACCGCTGCCGCCGTACAATCCGTCGTCGCCGCCGGCCAAGCAGTTCTCGACGGTGCATTGCGTGGTCGTCTCGAACGATGGGCTTGTCTATGTCTGCGACCGGGTGAACGATCGCATCCAAGTTTTCACCAAGAACGGAAAGTTCGTGAAGGAGGCCATGATCGATCCTAAGACCTATCGCTCGGGCTCGGTCTGGGACATCGCGTTCTCGCGTGATCCGCAGCAGGCGTATCTCTACGTGGCCAACGGCGTTGATGAGAAAATCAATGTAGTGTCGCGCGAAACGCTCGAGGTCCTGACCTCATTCGGCGACGGCGGACGCCAGCCCGGCCAATTCTTCGGCGTCCACAATCTCGCAACGGACTCTAAAGGAAACCTCTACGCTACGGAGACGTACACGGGCGCCCGCATCCAACGCTTCCTGTTCAAGGGCGTGGGACCAGTGACAAAAAGAGATCAGGGAGTCGTGTGGCCGGCGAAGTGAAGTGAAGAGGCCTTAGCGCGGGCCGCCGCCGCCACCGCCGCCAGCACCGCCCGGGGCACCGGAGAAGCGGCCCAAGTTGCCGATCAACTGTTCGATCAGGCTGAACTCGCGGCCCTTCGTGGGCGTTTCGCGGCTTGCGATGTTCACGGTTTGCCCGTCTTCGATGCCGAGCTTGCGCACGTTCTTCAAGATGCCGCGGTCGTCGAAGCTGATCGCGTAGACCGTGCGGTCGAGCTCGTGATTGGGATAGAAGGCGTACTGCGTCGTGTGGGCACTGATGTAGTACCAGGTCTCATCGTCGAACACCGCCGTGGTGGCCGGTGTGCCGAGCAGGCCGCGGACGTCCTGGCGGGTCTGTTCGCCGACGGAGAGTTGGGCCAGCGCCTCCGGCGGCGGTAGGTTGCCCCGGGCATCGATATCCTTGGCGCAGCCGCCCAAAAGGGCGACGGCGAACGCGAGGGCGGCGGCGGAAGGCAGGTGTCTGGTATTCATGGCTTGCCGTATTATATCAGGCTCCGGCTTTAGCCTAGCCCCTTGTTGCCGCCCGCAAAATCATTACAACGACGCCTATTCACAATCTTAGCAAGAGCGCCCGCCTTTCATGCCATTCGTCAGCTTCTTCAAGCGCAAGGACGCCCCGCCTGATCCGGTGATCGCGCTCTATGCCGCCCTGGTGGAGAAAGCGCGGGATCCGAAGTTCTATACGGCCTTCGGCGTGCCCGACACGGTGGACGGCCGTTTTGACATGGTCGTCATCCACGCCATGCTCGTGATGCGCCGCCTAAGGGAAGTACCGGACGAAGTGCATGCCACCGGTCAGCGCCTGTTCGATCTCATGTTCACCGACATGGACCGTTCACTCCGGGAGATGGGTGTCGGCGACATGAGCATCGGAAGGCATGTGAAAAAAATGGCGAAGGCGTTCTACGGCCGCGCCGCTGCGTATGAAGCGGGTATGGACGCCGGCTCTGACGAGCTCGCAAAAGCCATCTGCGAGAATCTCTATCGCCGCGGCCAACCGGCGCCCGACGCCATTGCCGGCATCGCCTCCTATTTGCACCGCGCGAGTGCGCATCTTGCGCATCAGCCTGTGGCCGACGTCGTCGCGGGCAAGATCGACTTTTCAGTTCCGGTGTGAAGCTGTGACGGCGCGGCCTCAACCGGAGTTTTCGTTTCCCGTCGATGCGACGAATGTGCCGCCGGCGGGACGTCGCTATGCGATCAAAGCCGACGCCGCTGAACGCGCGCGCGTCGCCGAACGCCTCGGCCTTCCAGACATCGCAACACTATCGGCGACCTTTGAGCTTTTTCCGGATGCCGGCGGGATCGTCAAAGTCACGGGCTCGGTCGAAGCGTCGCTGACGCAGACCTGCGTCGTCACCCTGAAGCCGGTTTCGGCCACGGTGAAGGACGAGGTGGAAGCCCGTTTCGCGACGCACGGGCCGGCGAAAACGCCCTCCAAGGCGCTCCCGAAAGGGGCGGGGAAAAAGACCGAAGACGTGGTCGAGGAGCTTGTCGCCCTCGGAGAGGAGGAGCCGCCTGAGGAGGCCCTGGACGGGCATATCGATCTGGGCGAGCTGGCGGTGGTCCACCTAGCGCTGGGACTCGATCCTTACCCCCGGGCGCCCGGGGCGGCCTTCGAGGCCGGATCCTGGGTCAAAAAGGACGAAAAAAGCGAAGGGCAGAGCCCATTTGCCGTCCTTGCCCACTTCAAGCCCAAAAGCCCGCCCAAGGGGAGGCGTTAGGGGTTTACGTGCTTGCGCCGTCGTGACTTTTTCGCTATTTAGGCGCGCTTTCGGGTACCCCGTCGATGGATTGACGGGACCCGATGCATTCACATCACGAAAGATTCGACCATGGCGGTCCCTAAGAAGAAAGTATCCAAGTCTCGTCGCGACATGCGCCGGTCTCATCACGCGCTCAAGTCCTCCTCCCGCCAGGAGTGTCCGAACTGCGGCGAATTGAAGCGCCCGCACCATATGTGCGTTTCTTGCGGCCATTATGACGGCCGCGAAATCGCTTCGCAGTCCGAGACTGTCGCCTAATCGGCGTCCTATAATCTCTCCCAGCCGCGGGGCGCCTTCGCAGTGCCTTATGCAGTGAACGGGGGGAGGCCCGACATCGTGATGCGACTCTCTCGGGGGGCTTGGTGAGCGCACCACTCGTCATATCGCTGGATGCCATGGGGGGCGACTATGCCCCCGAGATCGTGGTCAAGGGCGCGCGGCTTGCCCGCGTGCGCTACCCCGACGCGCGATTCCTATTCTTCGGCGATGAAGCCAAGATCGCGCCTTTCCTGAAGGCCGATAGCGCGCTCGCGTCGTGCTCGGTGATTCATCACACCGATCAAGTGGTCACGGGCGACGCGAAGCCTAGCCAGGTGATCCGCTCCGGCCGCCAGACCAGCATGTGGAAGGCGATCGAGGCGGTGAAGAACGGCGAAGCTTCGGGCGTCGTCTCCGCCGGCAACACCGGCGCGTTGATGGCGATGGCCAAGCTGATCATGCGGCCGCTTGCCGGCATCGATCGCCCTGCGATCTGCGGGCTGTTTCCGACCAAACTCGGCGAGACCGTCATGCTCGACCTCGGCGCCAACACCCAGTGCGATGCGCGCAACCTCGCGGAGTTCGCCGTGATGGGCGAGTGCTTCGCCCGCGCCATCCTCGGCATGGATCGTCCCAGCGTCGGACTTCTCAATATCGGTACGGAAGATGCGAAGGGCACCGATGTCCTGCGTCAGGCCAATCAGATTTTGCGCAGCTCGCACCTCGATATCGAATTCAAGGGCTTCATCGAAGGCGACGACATCGCCAAGGGGACCGTGGACGTTGTGGTGACGGATGGGTTCACCGGAAACGTCGCGGTGAAGACCGCCGAAGGCACCGCCAAGATGTTTGCCGGCTTCCTCAAGAATGCGATCAAGAGTTCGGTTCTGGCCCAGATTGGGATGCTTTTGGCCAAACCCGTCATTGCGCAAGTGGTGGCGCGCACCGATCCGCGCCGCTATAACGGTGCCCTGTTTGTGGGGTTGAACGGCGTGGTCGTCAAAAGTCATGGCGGAACTGACTCGGTAGGCTTCGCGAACGCCATCGGCGTCGCGGTCGACATGGTCGCACGCGACCTCAACGCCAAGATTGCGGAGCAGCTTGCGCATATCGCCGCGCAGGAAGCCGTCACGGCCGAGGCGGCGAACGAATGACGATCCGTTCTGTTTTTGCCGGCGTCGGTGCCTACCTTCCGGAAAAAGTCGTCACTAACGAGGAACTCGCAAAGCGCGTCGATACCACCGACGAATGGATCGTCGAGCGTTCCGGAATCAGAAAACGCCACATCGCCGCCGACGGCGAGAAGACCTCCGACCTCGCGATCGCGGCGACGCGGGCTGCGCTCGCAGCCGCCGGCCGCGAAGGCCACGAAGTTGATCTCTTTGTCGTCGCCACCGCGACGCCCGACCAGACGTTTCCCGCGACCGCGTCAAAAGTTCAAGCGGCGCTTGGTCGCCCGGGCGTGCCGGCCTTCGACATCCAAGCGGTTTGCTCCGGCTTCGTTTACGGCTTGGCCGTCGTCGACAACTTCATCCGCGCGGGACAGGCGAAATGCGCCGTCATCGTCGGCGCGGAAACCTTCTCGCGCATTCTCGACTGGAACGACCGTACCACTTGTGTCCTGTTCGGCGATGGCGCGGGCGCCGTCGTGCTGACGGCACAGGACGGCAAGGGCACTATTGCCGACCGCGGTGTGCTCTCGACGCACCTGCATTCCGACGGACGGCACCACGACATGCTCTACGTCGATGGCGGACCTTCATCGACCCAGACGACGGGTCACGTGGTGATGAAGGGCAAGGAAGTCTTCAAGCACGCCGTTGTCAATCTCACCGAAGCGGTGCGCGAAGCGCTCGCGGCCAATCAGCTCGGCATTGATCAGATCGACTGGCTGGTGCCGCACCAGGCCAACAAGCGGATCCTCGACAGCACCGCCCAGAAACTGGGTATGGATCCGGGCAAGGTCATCGTCACGGTGCAAGAGCACGCCAATACCTCCGCGGCGTCGATTCCGCTGGCGCTCCATGCCGGGGTGGCCGACGGGCGAATCAAGCCGGGCCATCTTGTGCTTCTGGAAGCCATGGGCGGCGGCTTTACATGGGGTTCGGCACTGGTCCGCATGTAATCCGGGGGTAAGTCCACCCCGATATTCAACTGTTGGGCATGGTTTTGGGCAAAAAAGCTCATTCTCTAAGCTAAAGCCTTGTTCCACATAGAGAACCTGTATTGACGGAAACGAGGGTCTTCTTTAACCTCTTGTTTTCACGCCTTTCTTTTTAGGGGAGCGCGTTCGATGGGCGAAAGCATTACCCGCGCACAGCTGAGCGAGGCGATCTACCAAGAGGTAGGGCTGTCGCGAAATGAGTCGGCCGACTTGCTCGAGTTGGTCTTGAATGAGATTACGCAGGCTCTCTTGCGTAACGAGACGGTGAAAATTTCCTCCTTCGGAAGTTTTTCCGTTCGTCAAAAGGGCCAGCGCATTGGTCGTAATCCGAAGACCGGCGAGGAAGTGCCTATTCTCCCGCGTAAGGTGCTTGTCTTTCGCCCGTCGCAGCTCTTGAAGGCGCGCATCCGCCAGGGGCATGTGGCGCAAGCGAAAGCCCAGGCGCCCGCGTCGTCGACCGGCACCTAAAGGCGCGTCAACCCTCTCGTGACAAGCGAAGATTTCTCTTCATCTGAAGACTCTTCCGAAAGCGCCGGCGCTCGCGCCGGGAAGTCCGATGCGGCGTTTCGCACCATCAGCGAAGTGGCGGACGATCTCGACGTTCCGCAGCATGTACTTCGCTTCTGGGAAACCAAATTCAGCCAGGTGAAGCCGCTGAAGCGCGGCGGCGGCCGGCGATATTACCGGCCCGAGGATGTCGTCCTCCTGAAACGCATCCGGGCGCTTCTCTACACCGACGGCATGACTATTCGCGGCGTGCAGAAGCTCTTACGCGAGACGGGAGCGAAGGTCGTATCCTCCGAACCCGTGCACCAAGCGCCGCCGCCCGCTCAGGACCGCGGCGACATGGTCCGTCTCCTCGGCGAGCTTTCGTCTCTCAGGGATGAACTGCGCGCCGCACTCCGCTGATATTCCAGCGAGAACAGGCGTTGTTTTGCCGGGCGGTGCTGTCTATAGTCCCGCCCGCGCGCGAAAGCCCCCCAATTCTATAAGCTTTCGTAGCGGTGTCGGGGCGTAGCGCAGCCTGGTAGCGCACTTGACTGGGGGTCAAGGGGTCGTGGGTTCAAATCCCGCCGCCCCGACCATTTTTCCTAAACAAATCAGCGTGCTGCCCGTAGCGCTGCGGTTGCGTTGTCGCGCGTGGTCCAATCCTTTATAAATCGTAAAGGAAGCCAGGGGACCGATGTCGATTACCGCCGACGTCTTTGTCGCGCCGCCGCAGCCGATCGTGGTTGCCGTACCGCCGCCGCAGCCGCGGACGGTGGTCGCGCCCGCGACCGAGCGCGAGAGCGCCAATAATCAGCGCCGCGACTCTTCGAAGAATCAGAACGGCCCGCTCTCGTTCCGCGCCGCGCTCAATGCGGCATCGTTTTCCGAAATAGCCGGCGCCAAGACCGCTTCCGAGACGTCCGTGTGGCTGGATGAAGACGATGTCCGCCCGCAACGCGAAACGCGTCTGCCGGATGTGGGCCCGATCGAACTCACGGGCGCGGAGGCGAGCGACCTTTTCACCCGTGCGGTCGCCAACAATGAACGTAAGGGCCGCGCGCCGGCTTTTGCCGCCGCCGCGTCCCACTACGCCACCAGTTTTTTCGCCGGCTCGTCGTTCTATGCGCGGCCGGGTCAAACGCTGGAGCTGACCGCTTAAAGCGGCCCGCGCGCAGCAAATCAAATCTATGCGGAGTTAAGCGCCGAGAACGGTGCGGCCGGTCTTGGTGAGTTTGCACACCATCCAGTCGAGTTTGAGCTGGTTGGCGAACCACGGCTCGGCCCAGCCTTCGTCGAGGCACTTCTTGACCACTTGCAGGTTCACTTTCCGGCCGTCCTCGTCGAAGAGGGGCAGTTTGCCGCCGGGCTGCGACAAGCCGCGCTCAAGCCACCTGCGCTGCGCCGGTGAAAGCCGGGAGAAGGATCGCTCGCCGCCGTCCATGATGGTCGTCCCACACTTAGTCGTGTCTCTGGCGCGTGTTGCCGCGCTTCGGAGTTAGGGCCTAATCTGCGGCCCAGAGGTGAATATTTCCTGAAGCAAAATCTAAGGATTCATGAGGATCGCGGCAAATGCGAGAGCCCAAAGCAACCCATTGTATGGTGTACGTCACCGCAGCCTCTAAGGATGAGGCCTTGAAGATCGGCCGTGCTCTTGTGACCGAGAGACTCGCCGCCTGCGCCAACGTCCTTCCCGGCATGCATTCCGTTTACCGCTGGCAAGGCGCGGTCGAGGAGGCGGAGGAAGCGGTGCTGATCCTGAAGACCCGCAAGGAGCTTGCCGACAAAACGGTCGCACGCATCGCCGTGCTGCACAGCTACGACGTGCCGTGCGCCGTGGTCTACGACATGGCGAATGGCCTGCCCGCCTACTTGGATTGGATCGACATCTCGACCAGTCAGGTCTGACCGCTTCCGGAACCTTTGCGAGAACCAGGACGTTGAAGGTCGCGTCTTCAACGAGGTGGTGTGCCATGGCTCAAGCAAAAGCAAAACGTAAGGCGAAGATCGTCAAGAAGGCAGTGAAAGCCAGCGCGCGCCGTGCCGGGAAGGCCGTGAAGAAAGCTGCGCCGCGCCGCTCCCGGCTTGCAAAGCCGTCTCTCGCCAAGGAACTCAGCGAGCTCGCCGAAAAGATTACGAGCATCGGCCGGACGGTCTTCGAACAAGGGAGCGAGCGTGCGGGCGAAGTCGCGCGCGCGGGGATCACGGCTATCGGACAAGGCAGCGAAAAAATCGCGACCGAGATCACCGCGATCAAACGCGCCGCGCTCGCACGCGCAAAGCGGTAGCCTTTGGACGCGGCCGCCTTTGTCGGCACGCTCGCGGCTCTGGCCTCGATCGCAAGCTTCACGCCGCAAGCCTGGAAGATCATCAAGTCGCGGCACACCGACGATCTCTCCGCCGGCGCGTATGTGCTCACCTGTAGCGGCTTTACGCTGTGGACGATCTATGGGTTTTACTTGGGGGCTTGGCCCGTGATCGTCACCAACGCCGTGTGCCTCGTGCTTGCGGGTTTCATTCTCACAATGAAACTTCTGCCGCAGCGGAAGAAGAATAAAGTCGCGGATGCGCTCGATCCGCACCCACAAAAAAAGCCCGCTGGGGGGCAGCGGGCTTAGCTTGCGAGTAGAAATAAGTAATAGGGGTATAGAGAAAGCACTCTAACGGCTGCGTGTTGCAATCACGTGACTCCGACGTGGCGTTTCAGAGTCAAACGCGGACGGTCGCCAGGGCCTGCGCGGCAATACCTTCCCGGCGGCCTGTAAAACCAAGTCCTTCCGTCGTGGTCGCCTTGACGCTGATCCGGTCCATCGCCACGCCCAGGATTTTCGCCATTTCGATCACCATGGCTTCGCGGTGCGGGCCGACTTTGGGCCGCTCGCAGATGATCGTGACATCGAGATGCACGAGGGTTCCGCCGCGCGCGGTCAGAAGGCCATGCGCATGACGCAGAAACTGGTGCGAGGCGATACCCCGCCATTTCGGATCGCTCGGCGGAAAGTGAAGCCCAATGTCGCCGGCGCCGATCGCGCCGAGGATGGCGTCCGTCGCCGCATGCAGCGCAACGTCGGCGTCCGAGTGACCCTCGAGGCCGTGGCTGTGCGGCACGCGCACACCGCACAACATCACCGCGTCGCCGGGCCCGAACTTGTGAACGTCGAAGCCGCTGCCGGTCCGTGTTTCGCTGAGCATCGCAGTCACGCGCGCGAGATCGTCCATGGTTGTCACTTTGATGTTGGTTTCATCACCTGAAACAATGATGACTTTGTGGCCCGCGCGCTCCATCACGCTGGCGTCGTCGGTGAGCGCTTCGCCGGCATGAGCGCGGTGCGCGGCAAGGATTGCGGCGAAGCGAAAGCCCTGCGGCGTCTGCGCGCGCACAAGATTTTCCCGCGCGACGGTCGCAACAATGGCGGCGCCATCGACGCGCTTTAATGTGTCGATGACGGGCATTGCCGGAAGAACGCCTTCGGCGGTAGCGAGGCCGGCAAGCACACGGTCGATCAACCCGGCATCTACCATCGGGCGGGCGCCGTCATGGATCAGCACCAGGTCAGGCGCCCTGGCGGCTAACGCTTCGAGGCCCAGGCGCACCGACTCTTGCCGGGTCGCGCCCCCCGCGACGGATGTGATCCGAGAGAGACCAGAGGCGGCCGCCTGGAAGAGTCCCTGGTCGTCCGGGTGGATGGCCACGGCGATCTCGCCGATGCTGGCATGGTCCCTAAAGGCCCTGAGGGTGCGGCGGAGGAGGGGCTCGCCCTTGAGGGGAGCGTATTGCTTGGGCCCGCTGCCGCCAAAACGCTGGCCGCGGCCGGCAGCAACGATCAGGGCGGCGCAATTCACGGTGAGGGGGTCCTCGCTCGATAGCTAAGTCACGGACATTACAGTAAAATTTTCGCCATTCCAGGGGCAATTTGTCTTTTGGCCTGGAGTGTTGCTAACATGTGGTGCGAACCTGCAACACAGGCCAAAAAACCTTGCTATTGAGCCACGTTCCTGGGCAAATGCCTAACTTTTAACCAATCACCCCACAGCCTCATGACAGTTGCGCAAATCCGCATCGGGAACGTGTTTTCGGCCGGGATCGTCTTCCTGGCTCCGATGTCGGGCGTGACCGACCGACCCTTCCGAAGGCTGGTGCGCCGGTTCGGCTGCGGGCTCGCCTACACCGAGATGATCGCCAGCCAGGAGATGATCAAAGCCCACCGGCAATCGCCGCGGATGGGCGCCGACTGCCGGGACGAAACGCCCCTGGTGGTCCAACTGGCCGGCTGCGAGCCGGAGGTCATGGCGGAGGCCGCGCGCCTCAATGAGGATCGCGGGGCCTCCATCATCGACATCAACATGGGCTGCCCGGTGAAGAAGGTGGTGAACTCCTGGTCTGGGTCGGCGCTTATGCGCGACGAAGACGGGGCGGCGCGGATTGTCGAAGCGGTCGCGAAGGCCGTGAAGATTCCGGTGACCTTGAAGATGCGCATGGGCTGGGATCACGACAGCCTGAATGCGCCGTCGCTCGCCAAGCGCGCGGAGAACGCCGGAGCGCAGCTCATCACGGTGCACGGCCGCACGCGCCAACAACTCTACAACGGGACCGCCGATTGGGCCTTCATCCGCAAGGTCAAAGAGGCCGTTTCCGTCCCGGTGATCGGCAACGGCGACGTGAATACGCCGGCCGACGCCCGCGAACTTCTTCGCTTGTCGGGCGCCGACGGCGTGATGATCGGCCGCGGCGCTTTCGGAAAGCCTTGGATGCCGGCGCTTGTCGAACAGTTCCTTGCTACCGGCGAGGCGCCTGCCGAACCTTCCGTCGAACATCGCTGCGACATCGTCCTCGAACATTACGATGCGCTTCTGTCGCATTACGGCACAGACAAAGGCGTACGTATCGCGCGCAAACATCTCGCCTGGTCCGCAGCGGGTCTCAAGAACGCCAATGCATTCCGCGTGTCCGTCAATACCGAGACCGACCCGGGAAAGGTGCGAGGACTTATTCGCGGCCTCTTCACAGCGGACGCTCCCCTTCAGGAGGCCGCATAGTGCCCCAGTCACTCGCGTTCCTTCGCCGTGAAGCGGCGCGCAAGGGTGTTGGACTTAATGCCGAGGCGATCCTTGGCGCGCTTCCGGCTGCAACCGTTGTGGTCGATGAAAGCACGACCATCCGCTACGCCAATGCCGCCGCCGAGCAGCTCTTCCAGGCCAGCGCCAGTATCCTGACGGGGGGAAACCTCGCGGACATCGTCCCGCCGAACGGACCTTTATCGGCACTCGTCGAGCAGTCGCGCGCCGCTGACGCTCCCATGTCGGCGCATGGTGTGATCCTCGACACGCCGAAAACCGGCATCCGCACCATGTCGGTGCATGTGGCGCCGATGGTGGACAGCCCCGGATGGCTGGTGATCTCGCTCCAGGAGCAGACGCGCGCCCTGAAGATCGGCCAGCAGCTCGAGCACCGGAGCGCCGCGCGCTCCATGACGGCCATGGCCAGCATGCTTGCGCACGAAGTCAAAAACCCGCTGTCGGGTATTCGCGGCGCCGCCCAGCTTCTGGGCCAGGGCGCCGGCGAAGAGGACCGCAAGCTGACCCAACTGATCTGCGACGAAGCGGACCGCATCGTCGCCCTCGTGAACCGCATTGAAGTGTTCTCCGACGATCGCCCGCTCGAACGCGGCCCTGTCAACATTCACGTCGTTCTCGAGCGCGTGCGCCGTCTCGCCGAAAACGGCTTTGCGAAGTCGGTGAAGTTCGTCGAACGCTACGACCCTTCGCTGCCGTCCGTGGACGGCAATCAGGATCAGCTCGTGCAGGTGTTCTTGAATTTGATCAAGAACGCGGCCGAAGCGGTCTCGGGCAAGGAAGGGGGCGAGGTCGTGTTATCGACCGCCTACCGTCCGGGCGTTCGCATTTCCGTGAACAGCTCGTCCGAGCGCATCCATTTGCCGCTCGTCGTGACGGTCCAGGACAACGGGTCGGGGATTCCGGAGGACTTGCGTCCTTATTTGTTCGATCCCTTCGTCACCACCAAGCCTAAGGGCAGCGGTCTCGGCCTCGCGCTGGTGGCCAAGATCATCAGCGATCACGGCGGCATCGTCGAGTTCGAGAGCGAGCGTGCGCGCACGGCGTTCCGGATCATGCTTCCGGTCGCCAGGGATTAGCGGGGAAATATTGGTATGAACGCCGCGACAGTCTTAATCGCCGACGACGATCACGGGATCCGCACGGTCCTCACGCAAGCCCTGGGGCGCGCGGGCTATGACGTGCGCACGACGGGCAATGCCGAGACCTTGTGGCGCTGGGTGTCCGACGGCGAAGGCGATCTCGTCATCACCGACGTCATCATGCCCGACGAGAACGGCCTCGACCTTATCCCGCGAATCAAGAAGGTGCGTCCGGACCTGCGCATCATCGTGATGAGCGCGCAGAACACGCTGTTGACGGCGGTGAAGGCGGCCGAACGCGGCGCGTTCGAATATTTGCCGAAGCCCTTCGACCTGGGCGAACTGGTCGCCGTGGTGAACCGCGCTCTCTCGATGAAGCCGCAGGCGCATACGCCGGCCAACGATACCGCCGAACGCCTGCCGATCGTGGGTCGCTCGGCGGCGATGCAGGACATCTACCGCGCCATCGCGCGTCTGATGAATACGGATCTGACCGTCATGATCACCGGCGAGTCCGGCACCGGCAAGGAACTGGTGGCCCGGGCGCTCCATGAGTTCGGCCGCCGCCGCGCCGGCCCGTTCGTCGCTGTGAACATGGCGGCGATCCCGCGCGAACTGATCGAAAGCGAACTGTTCGGCCATGAAAAAGGTTCGTTCACCGGAGCCGTGAACCGCGTCACCGGCCGCTTCGAGCAGGCGGAAGGCGGAACCCTGTTCCTGGACGAAATCGGCGACATGCCGCCGGAAGCGCAGACGCGCCTCTTACGTGTTTTGCAGGATGGGCGCTATACGACCGTCGGTGGACGGACTCCCATCAAGGCCAACGTCCGCATCGTCGCGGCGACGCACCGTGATCTCACTCAGCTGATCAAGCTGGGCATGTTCCGCG
>CAMDOZ010000012.1 GCA_945903705.1 Fidelibacterota bacterium
ATGAAATCGATGTCGAGTCCATCATGCTCATGGGCGAAGGCACCGCGGTCGTCCCCGGAACGGGCGGTCTTGTGGGCCGCACGGTCGCCGACGTGGAACGGGACCTCATTATAGATACGCTGAAACACACCTTCGGGAACCGTACACACGCGGCCCGCATCCTCGGCATTTCCATCCGCACGCTTCGTAACAAACTAAACGCATACGTGCAGGATGGGGTCCCGGTTCCGTCGCCCGGAGCCGGCGAACTCGCCTAATCTTTTAGTTGCGCGCCCTCGCGCGCGGGCGAACTGGCTTAGTCTTTTCATCCAAATGGCCTAGACTGTCCGGATCGACACTTGGTCCGGAACGGCGCATGCGTCCTGCATACTTTCTAACGGTAGCTCTTCTTGCCGGCGCGGCAGCGATGCCCGCAAAGGCGCAAGCGCAGGACTATTACGCCATCACCGCGATCAACTTCTTCACCTCGGCCTGCGTCAGTAATCTCGCCGAACCCGCCGCCATCCGCGAGCGGGCCAACCGCCGGTATCAACGGGTCAAGGACCCCGGCGAGCTTGGGAACTACATCGGCAACGATAGGAAGGGTGAGGCTTGGCGCCTGCCGGGCCGCGGCGAGCGGCGCTTCGTGCTGGCCTTGAACTCGGAGACGGGTGCCTGCACGGTGTTCGTGGAAGCGGCCAACCGCGAGATCGTGGAGAAGGAGTTCCGCCAGCTCGTCGAACGGGCGGGGCAGCCGGGCGTTTCCGTCAAGACCGAAAGCGATGAGACGCTGCCCACGCGCAGTGGTCCAGGTGTAATGCTGACCATGAGCGCCACCGACGACAAGACGAAGGAAGGCTATCTGTTCACCCTGATCGCCGGCAACGAAACCGGCGCGCTCTTCACCGGAAAGCCCATCCAGATCAGCATGCAGATGATGAAGCTGGACCCCAAGAAGGGCGGCGGGCTGAATTAGGCGGCGACGCCAGAGTTCGAAAAATTATATCAGAGATAATTTTGGCGGCTACGGCGACGGCTTCTCGGGAGCAGGGTCAGCGGGCGGCGGCGGCGCTGCGGGTTCTGCAGGAACGGGCGCCGCACTCTGCGGTGTGTTGATGAGCTGCCAAAACCGGTCGCGCAGCGCGCCGGTTTCGGGCGAAAGATCGGTCTCGATGATGAACTCGGCCAAACGCTCCACCGCCGGCATGAGTGCGGGATCGTTCTTGATTTCGGGCTTCACGTAGAGCCCTGAGGCGGCCACCGCGTTGGCAAAACCGGTCACGTTGGTCGCGCGCGCAGCGACCTCGGGCCTGAGCACGTAATCGATGAGCTTGCGCGCGCCGTCAGGATTGGCGGCCACTTTCGGAATCGCGAACAGCGCGAACCAAGCGACCGTCCCTTCCTGGGGAATGACATAGCGCAGTTCGGGTCCGCGGCCGGCCGCGGCGATCATAGTGCGCGCCTGATAGGCGTCGCCTGAGCTTGCGAGCGCGAGGCAGACGTCGCCCACCGCAAGACTTTCGACGACGTCGGCAGCCGTGAATTTGGCGATGGAGGGCCGCACACCCTCCCAGAGGCGCGTCGCCGTCTCGGTGTCCTCGACCGCCCCCGAAGCCGGCGACAGGCCGAGGTAGCGCAACGCGATGGGAAACGCGCCGCGGGGCGTATCAACGATCTGCACGCCGCAGTCGGCCAGTTTCGCAAGCCGTTCCGCCTCGAGCAGGAGCGACCAGGAGTCGAGCGCGGTGTCGGCTGGAAGCCGCGCGGCGATCTTCGCGGGATCAAAGGTCAGACCAAGCGTTCCCCAAGCTGCGACGACCCCGAAGTGATTGTCCGGATCGTAGGCCGCTGCGTGCGACGTGACGGCGGGATCAAGATTGCCGGCGTTGACAAGGCGGCTGGGCGAAAGATCGCTGAGCAGATCCGCGTCGGCGAGACGCTTGAGTCCGATGCCCGAGGTGAGCACGAGATCGTAAGTAAGCGCGCCGCCACTCGTGAGGGCCTGCAATTCGTCCAGCGTCTCGTAACGGTCGACCGCAACTTTCATGCCGGTGTCGGCCTCGAACCCCGCGATCACTTCGGCCGGCAGCACGCGCCGCCAGACCAGGACCCTGAGCTCGCCGGATGCCGCAGGGCCGGCCGATGCGACCGGCGCTTCCGGCGGGCGCGCGATAGGCACGGGCGCAAAGGTCAGATAGAGCGCCCAGAATCCAATCAGAATGAGGCTTAAGACGCCGCCCAGCACCCAGGACGGAAAACGCTGGGGCGGCGGCTTGGATTTGGAAACGTATACGGCCATGCCCCAATCTCTCCCGGTTTCCGGGCAGGCCGCAAGGTCTCTCGCGAGCCGGGCCGCGGCGCAATATCGCTAACAGGCTTGTGTACTTAAGAGCCTCTCGTTACCTAGAGACCAAATTTCGGGCGCTCACGTGACAAGCGAAAATCACTCACCGCACATACCTCAAACCGTCCTGATCACAGGCGCAGCAAAGCGAATTGGCCGCGCGCTGGCGGAAGACTTCGGCGCACGAGGCTGGGCCGTGGCGGTTCACTACAACGGCTCTTCGGGCGACGCCGAGGACGTCGCGGCAAACATCCGCAAGGCGGGCGCGCGCGCCGCGACCCTCAAGGCCGACCTCGCCGATCACCGGGACGTGGAAGCGCTGGTGCCCGCGGCTGTGCGCGCGCTCGGACCCATAGGATGCTTGATCAACAACGCTTCTATCTTCGAACGCGACGAGGTCGCGTCGGCGACTCTCGCGAGCTGGGAGCGCCACCAAGCGGTGAACCTGCGCGCACCCATGTTCCTCACGCAGTCCTTCGCGAAGCATCTGCCGGCCACGGCGCAGGGCGTTGTCATCAACATCATCGACGAGCGCGTCTGGCACCTCACACCGCACTTCATGTCGTACACCGTGAGCAAGACGGGCCTGTGGACCCTCACCCAAACCCTCGCCATGGCCTTAGCGCCTCGGATTCGGGTAAATGCCGTCGGGCCGGGGCCGACACTGCCAAGTCCCTACCAGAATCAGGCGCAGTTCGACCGCCAGCAGGCGCGCATGCCCCTCGGGCGCGGTACGACTCCTTCGGAAATCTGCGCGGCGGCGCGATTCATCCTTGAAGCGCCGGCCATGACGGGCCAGATGATAGCCCTGGACGGTGGCCAGCATCTGGGTTGGAAGCAGGACGCCGGCGAGATCGAGTAAGGTGCCGCATGAGCAAACCCGTCATCGAACCCTTCGTCGACCCCTCCTTGGATCCAAGAGGGCGGATCGCGGACGCCGCGGCCGGCCTGCGGCACGTGTTCGTGCGCGACCTAGTTGTGGTCTGCAATATCGGAGTCCACCAACACGAGAAGACGGGTCCGCAGCGGGTCCGCATCAGTGTCGACCTGGGCGTTCTGGAAGGCCGGGCACCCCACGAGGACCGGCTTGAGAACGTCGTCTGCTATGAGGAGGTCGTGACCCGGGTGCGCGGCATCGTCGCCGATGGGCACATCAATCTGGCCGAGACCCTGGCGGAGCGCATCGCCGGGGTATGTCTGCAGAACCCCATGTGCCGGTCGGCCCGGGTCCGTGTGGAGAAGCTGGACGTGTTCGCAGATGCGAACGGCGCCGGGGTCGAAATCGAGCGATTGTCGAAAATCCCGCTCCGGTAGGCCTAGGCCTCGCCCTCGCCCACCCTCCGACTCGCGAAAAACCAGGGTTTCCTGCAATCGAATCGTAACCCATGGCCAGGGCCGTGGGTGTGTCAAGGCAAGTTGTTCACAAGGATCCGATAGGTTTCCAGGATGGCGCGCGCACCGGCACAAATCCCGCCGGAGTCGCTACGACGTGGGCACTGTCATAATAAAGCACAATGAATTCAATGCTCTATTTTTTGTGCCCTTTTTTTAGGCAGAGGGAACAAAATCCCAAATACCTTGGGTAGACCCCTCACCGGGCACTAGGTTTCAACAGACTTATCCACAGGATTCGTGGATATCCGTCATGGGACGGTCACACCCCCGAAAACAGGCCTTTTGCGAAGGCCGCCGGCGGCCTGTGGACGATGTCGGTAAGTCCAGGTGCCACACCCGGCCGGGTTTGACCCTTGGGATGAAAACTCGCAAGTAAGGGCATGCACGTTTCCGATTTTCCCGATGACACCCAGCCGCCGACGGAAGCCCCCGCTCCGGCGGAGGAGACCGCTCCGCTGGGGACCAGCCAGGGCCTTGCGGTGCTCACCGAAGCGGTCAACAGCCTGTCCCAGAAGCCGGGCGTCTACCGGATGCTGAACGCCAAGGGCGACGCCCTCTACGTCGGGAAGGCCAAGAATCTCAAGAAGCGCGTGAGTTCATACCTGCGCGTGGACCGGATGGCCCTGCGGCTCCAGCGCATGGTGTTCGAGACCCATGCTTTTGAAGTGGTCGTCACCCACACCGAGGCGGAGGCGCTGCTGCTTGAGAGCAATCTCATCAAGCAGCTCATGCCCCGTTACAACATCCTCTTCAAGGACGATAAGTCGTTCCCCTACATCATGATCGAGGGCGGACACGACTTCCCGCGCATCCTGAAACACCGCGGCGCGCGCGCGAAGGGCAGTGAGTATTTCGGCCCTTTCGCCTCCGCCTACTCGGTCAACGCCACGCTGACGACGCTGCAGAAGGTCTTCCTGCTGCGAAGCTGCACAGATTCCGTGTATTCGAGCCGCACGCGGCCGTGCCTCCTCTACCAGATCAAGCGCTGCTCGGCGCCGTGCGTGAATCGGATCGGCAAGGACGACTATGCCGAGCTCGTGCGCGAGGCGCGCGCCTTTCTCACCGGCGACAGCCGAACCCTGCAGCAGGAATTGGCCCGGCGCATGGATGCTGCGGCGGCGCAGCTTCAGTACGAGGCCGCGGCCTCATTCCGCGACCGTATCCGGGCCATGACCCAGGTCCAGGCGCACCAGGACATCAACGTCGCGGGCGTCGGCGAACTCGACGTCGTGGCACTGCATCGGGCGGGCGGAAACGCCTGCGTCCAGGTGTTCTTCTTCCGCGGCGGACAGAATTTCGGAAATCGCGCTTATTTCCCCGCGCATGCTGAGGGCGAAGAAGACGGCGCGATCGTCGAAGCCTTCCTCGCCCAATTCTATGAATCCTTCGCCGCACCGAAGGAGATTCTTACAAGCATCGCGCCGACCAATGCCCGGGTCCTCGCCGAAGCCCTCTCCTTGCGCGCGGGTCACACTGTAACCTTGAACCAGCCGCAGCGCGGCAACCGGCGCAAACTGATGGACCACGCGGAGATCAACGCCCGCGAGGCCCTCTTGCGGCGCATGGCCGAAAACACCGCCCAGCGAAAGCTCCTGGAGGGAACGGCGCGGGTGTTCGGCCTTGCTCAGCCGCCGCAACGGATCGAGGTCTACGACAACTCGCATATCTCGGGGACGGGCACCGTTGGCGCGATGATTGTCGCGGGGCCTCAAGGCCTCGTCAAAAACGCCTACCGGAAATTCAATATCAAGGCCGCCGAGCTCGCCCCGGGAGACGACTACGCCTCCATGCGCGAAGTGCTTTCGCGCCGTTTCGCGCGCGCGCAGAAGGAGGATCCAGAACGCAGCCTTGGCCAATGGCCCGATCTCGTTCTCCTGGACGGCGGACTGGGCCAACTCAACGTCGTTCTGAAAGTGCTCGCGGATCTCGGAATCTCGGACTTGTGTGTTGCGGCCATCGCCAAAGGCCCGGATCGTAATGCCGGGCGCGAGCAGTTTTTCATGCCCGGCCGCGAGCCATTCATGCTTCCGCCCAACGATCCGACGCTCTATTTCCTGCAGCGTTTACGTGACGAAGCGCACCGTTTCGCGATATCGGCGCATCGCGCGAAGCGCTCGAGGGCGATCGGCCAATCGCTTCTGGATGAAGTGGCCGGCATCGGCGCTGCGCGAAAGAAGGCACTTTTGCGTCACTTCGGATCGGCCAAAGCCGTTGCTGCGGCGGGTCTTTCCGACTTGCAGACGGTGGCCGGCGTCAGCGCCGCGACCGCGAAAAAACTCTATGACCATTTCCATCCCGGCGAGTAGAGTCCCTTCATGAGAAGGATGCGCCGTTGCTGAACCTACCGAACATCCTGACGATTTCGCGGATCTTCGTGATTCCGATCGTGCTGGTGCTGATTGTGTTCGACGCTCCGTGGGCGCGCTGGACGGCCTGTGCCCTCTTCACCCTCGCGGGCATCACGGACTTTTTCGACGGCTACCTCGCGCGCCGCTCAAATATGGTTTCGCCGCTCGGACGATTCCTCGATCCCATTGCCGACAAGCTCTTGGTGGTCGCTGTGCTATTTATGGTCGTGGCGCTGCCGGATCGGCTCGACACCTGGTCGTTTCTTGGCGTAACCGGGACGTGGACGCTTTTTCCGGCCCTCGTCATCCTCCTGCGCGAGATCATGGTTTCGGGCCTTCGGGAATTCCTGGCGGAACTGCGGGTCGGCCTTCCCGTCACCAGTCTCGCGAAAGCCAAGACGACGGTGCAGATGATCGCCCTTGGGTTCCTCATCGTCGGCGACGCGGCGCCCATCTGGATCCCGGCGAAGTTCATCGGCGAGATCGGCATCTGGTTCGCGGCGGCGATCACCCTGATCACCGGGTACGACTACCTGCGCGCCGGACTCAAGCATATGGCCGGAGACGCCAAAGCCTGATGGCCATTCACGTGCTCTATTTCGCATCGGTGAAGGAAAAGGTCGGACTCGGCGAAGAACACGTGAGCCCGCCCGCGAGCGTCGCGACCGTAAGCGACCTCATGGACTGGCTTGCCGCCCGGAGCCCCAAATACGCGAGCGCCTTCGCCAACCGCGCGACGATCAAGAGCGCCGTCGATCAGACCCACGTGCCCTTGTCCACGGCCCTCGGCGAGGCCCGTGAAGTCGCATTCTTCCCGCCGGTGACAGGTGGATAAGGGGGGGCGGATGACGACGGTCCGCGTCCAAGCGGGGCCGCTCGATCCGGGTGCGGAGCTGAACGCCTTTCTCAAGGACACACCGCACGCCGGCGGCATCGCCGTGTTCGTCGGACAGATGCGCGACTTCAAGGGCGCCGATCGCGGGACCGGCGAGCGCGTGAGTGCGATGACGCTCGAGCACTATCCGGGCATGGCGGAACGCGAGCTGGGGGTCCTGGTCGAAGAGGCAAAGCAGCGCTGGCGCCTCGACAATGTGTGCGTCATTCATCGCACGGGAGAGTTGCTCCCCTCCGACCCCATCGTATTCGTCGCCGCGGCGTCGGCACATCGGGCCGACGCGCTCGAGGCCTGCACCTTTCTTATCGACTGGCTGAAAACCAAGGCGCCGTTCTGGAAAAAAGAAACGACGACCCAAGGCCCGCATTGGGTGGACGCTGCCCGCGCCGACGACATTCGCGCCGCGCGCTGGGAAAAACCCGCGAACTAGACGGAGATTTTCATGCCGCAGCCATCCCCTTGGAGCCATAGCCGCAGCGCGGGCGTTGCCGACGACATCGACTTCGACATCAAAGGCCAAGAGCTTCAGTTCGTGGAAATCGAGCTCGACCCCGGCGAGAGCGCGATCGCGGAAGCGGGCGCCATGGTGTGGAAAGACGCCAACGTGGAAATGGAGACGATTTTCGGCGACGGCAGCGGCGGTGACACAGGAATCGCCGGCAAGCTGCTCGGCGCCGGCAAACGCCTGATCACCGGTGAGAGTCTTTTTATGACGGCCTTCACCCACAACGGCCCCGGCAAGGCCCGCGTGGCTTTCGCCTCGCCGACGCCGGGTTCGATATTGCCTCTGCGCCTCGGCGACTACGGCAATCGCCTTATCTGCCAGAAGGACAGCTTCCTCGCCGCCGCGAAGGGCGTATCGGTGGGCATCCACTTCCAGAAGCGCGTGCTGACCGGATTGTTCGGCGGCGAAGGCTTCATCATGCAAAAGCTGGAGGGCGACGGCTGGGTGTTCGTCCAGATGGGCGGCACGGTCATCGAGCGCACGCTCGCCAAGGGAGAGCAACTCCATGTCGATACGGGCTGCCTCGCCGCGTACACATCCGAAGTAGATTTCGATCTGATCCGCGCGGGCGGAATCAAAAGTATGATCTTCGGCGGTGAAGGGCTTTTCTTCGCGCGGCTGACGGGGCCGGGAAAAGTGTGGATCCAATCGCTTCCGTTCTCGCGCCTCGCCGGGCGCATGCTCGCGGCGGCTGGAAGCTACGGCGGCCAGAACCGCGGCCAAGGATCGCTGCTCGGGACCGTCGGCGATATCGTGGGCGGCAACCGCTAGCGCGCGCGACGCATTACCCTGGACGTTAACAGGGCGTTAAAAATCCATAAAAACCGGGCTCTTCTCGTTGCAAACGCAGCGTATGCAAACGCTCCGGTTGCAGAGATTCTTGCAACGGCCACAACGCAGTAAGCGTTACTATGGCATCGGTAATGTTGTCGCCAGAAGGGCGTCATGGGTACGTTCGATATCGTTCAGTATGAAGTGCACGTGTTCCAGGGCGGACATTGGAGCGTGCGTGCGCGTTACCCGCGTTCGGATCGCGATCACGCATTCACCGAAGCGCGCCGCATTGACCTAAACGAATGTCACCCGGCGCGCGTCGTGCGCGATGTCTACGATCCGCAAGGCGGACGCAGCCAAGAAATCACCGTTTACCAGAGCGATCGCGCGAAGGTGGGAAAGACCTCGCACGCGAGCACGCCACGCCCGGGCGTAAAGACGCGCCCGACGACCAAAAGCGCGACCGCGCGCCCTAACGAACGCCGGGCCCCGTTCGCGTTCCGCGTCACCATGGCCGTCGGGGTGGGGACGGTCACGGGCCTGCTCATCACCGCGATCGCCACATGGGCGTTCACTCCACACCAAGAAACATTCGCGAGCGTCATCGCGCGGTCCCCTGCGCCTGGCCCGGCTATGACCTTATTCGCGGCCGTCATGCTCTTCGCCGTGTTCACGCTTCTGCGTGGGCCGTTGGGAATTTCGCGCCTCGCCCGGTTCGTCGGGTCGCATTTTGCGGGTGCGCATTTCGCCGGTGAAGCCGAGCGGCCCGTAGAGCCCGCGCGGCCGGCGCCGGTGCGCAAGGAACCGACGCTGCGGGCCGTTGAGCCGTCGGCGGATCACGATACTCACGTGCTCTCGCTGGCCCGTGTGATGCTGGCACGTTTCTACACGGAAGCCGCTCCGGCCAATGCAGCGAAAGCCATGGAGGATTCCCTGGGACTGAGGGGCTTGGCGCTTTACCTGGCGGGCGCCGCGAGCGAACTGGCCTCACACCTGGAAATGCCCTCACCCGCCGACCTTCTCGCGCAGATTTCGCCGACCCTGCTGCAGGACGCCGCGAAGGAGATGCTGACGGAAGCCCGCGGGCTCGGCGCTGCCGACGCGGCCCTTATGGCGGCCGGCCGCACCAGCATGGGTCAATACATGAGCGCGGCCGAGGAACGCCCGTCCATGGCCGCGGTGCTCGTGACCTGGCACAAGACCGCTCGCGCCGAGATGCAGGCGCCGGCGCAAGCGAAGGCGTCGTAAGCCGACGCCCAAAGCAAAACCGCCGCAGCGAGGCTGCGGCGGTTCCTTCAAAACATTCGGAGATGTCTAGGCGGCGCTCGATTTCGCCTGGATCACCTTTCCAACTTCTTCGTCGAAGGCGGACATCAGCGTGCGGCAAACTTCGCCGGGCGTGAACTTGTATTGGCCGATCTCGCGCACCGGCGTGACTTCCGCGGCGGTGCCGGTGAGGAAGCACTCCTGCGCCTTCGCGAGCTCTTCGGGCATCATCGCGCGCTCGATCACTTTGTAGCCGCGCTTACGGGCAATCTCGATGACCCGGCGGCGCGTGATGCCGTTGAGGAAGCAGTCGGCTGTCGGCGTATGGATTTCGCCGTTCATGACGAAGAACACATTGGCGCCGGTGGCTTCGGCAACGTGCCCGCGATAATCGAGCAGCATGGCGTCGTCGTAGCCTTCGCGCTCCGCCTTATGCTTGCTGATGGTGCAGATCATGTAGAGGCCCGAAGCCTTGGCCATCACCGGTTCGGTCTCCGGCGACGGGCGCTTCCACTCGGACCACTGCAGGCGGATGCCCTTGAGGCGCTCGTCTATGCCGTAGTACGGCCCCCACACCCAGGCGCTGATGGCGAGGTTGATGCGCGTCTCCTGCGCCCCGACGCCCATCAGCTCGCTGCCGCGCCACGCCACCGGGCGGATGTAAGCGTCCCTCAGGTTGTTGGCCTTGAGCACGGCGTAAGTGCCGTCGATGATCTCCTTCGCCGTGAAGGGGATATTCATGTCGAGGGCCTTGGCCGAGAAAAACAGGCGCTCGGTGTGCTCTTCGATCCGGTACACCTTGCCGCTGTAGCAGCGCTCGCCTTCGAAGACGCTGGAGGCGTAGTGAAGGGCATGAGAAAGGACATGAAGCTTGGCTTCGCGCCAAGGAATCAGCCCTCCGTTCATCCAGATAAAGCCGTCGCGATCGTCAAATGTAGCGCCCATGGAGGCCTCCTAACACGCAGACGCGCCTCGGTCCTTTCCGGGCGCGTAATTTTATTACCTAAAAACACCTAAAATAGGTAACATTCAAAAATACTTTCGTCAACAGCCGTAACATTCGAGCTCAATTATGTCAACACTGCTGACATAACGGTCCCACACGCTATGCTCTGGGCCAAGCTCTCACGCTTTTGAGAAAGTGTCTTGGACCATGGCCGAACCAAAAACCATCGTCAATCCGCTGTTCCTGCGTGAAGACGACCTGCGCCAGGCGATCGAGCTCTTATTCTTCGCCTACCGCGATTTCACCGCGCGGGGTGACGCCATTCTAGCCCGGCAACAATTTGGCCGGGCTCATCACCGCATTCTCTATTTCGTGGGCCGTTATCCAGGCATCCCGGTGGGCGACCTTCTCGACATCCTCAACATCACAAAACAAAGCCTGTCGCGGGTCTTAAGCCAATTGGTCCGCGAGGAATTCGTCTCGCAGAAGCCCGGCACCCGGGACCGGCGCCAGCGGCTCCTGTACCTTACCGACAAGGGCAAGGCCCTGGAGCGCGAGCTGACCAGCGAGCAACGCATGCGTTTCGCCGCCGCCTACAAGGACGCCGGCGCCGTCGCCGTCGAGGGCTTCCGCAAGGTGATGCTGGGCATCATGGATGCGAAGGCCCGAAAGCGGTTCTTGAGTCCATTCGAAACATGAACATCGGCTGATGACCAATTCAGCGGGCGCCAAGAGCAGCGAACAATTTCCGCCGCACATCCTGGTGGTGGACGACGATACGCGCCTGCGCACGCTTTTGAAAAAATTCCTGCGCGAGAGCGGCTACATGGTGAGCGCGGCCGCGAATGCCGCCGAGGCGCGCCGGCAGATGGACGCGCTGACGTTCGATCTGCTGGTGGTGGACGTGATGATGCCGGGCGAGAACGGCTACGCCCTCACCAAAACCATCCGCGCGACAAGCGCCGTGCCGATCCTCATGCTGACTGCCATGGGCGAGGCAACCGACCGCATCAAAGGCCTCGAGCTCGGCGTCGACGACTATATGGCCAAGCCTTTCGAGCCCAAGGAACTCGTGCTCCGCATTGGTTCGATCTTGAGGCGCGCGCCGCCGCACGCGCCGGAAAGATCGAAGACCGAACTCAAGTTCGGCGCCTGCCGCTACGATCTTGCGCGCAAGCAACTCACCTCGGACGGGGCACCCGTGCACCTCACCATCGCCGAGACCGAGCTTCTACACATGCTGGCGCAGAAGGCCAATGAGGCCATCGAGCGCTCGGACCTGGGCGTCACGGAGGAGAATGGCTTCAATCCGCGCACCATAGACGTGCAGATCACGCGTCTGAGACGTAAGATCGAGCCCGATCCACGTCAGCCGCGTTATCTTCAGACGGTGCGCGGTACGGGGTACATCTTGAGGACGGATCCATGAGACATTTATTAAAATGGGCCGCGATCGGGCGCAAAAACCGGTTCCCACTTTTTGCTGATCGCGGCCCATGACGCCCTCGGACAAAGCTGCAGCCCTCGAGCGCGAGACTCACCCCGCGCCGCCCTCGTGGCTGAAGTGGCCAGAGCCCGCCGCGCTCGAGCGCATCATGCCGCGCACGCTGATGGCGCGCGTCAGCCTCACCATCGTCGTGCCGCTGATCCTGGTTCAGCTCATTTCGACTTATGTGTTCTATGACAACCATTGGGACGCCATGCGCCAGCGCATGTCCCAGGACCTGGCCGGCGACATCGCGGCGGTCTCGGCGTCGATGACCCAGTTCAAGGACCCGGCGCAGCGCGCGTGGTTCGTCGAGAACGCGCGGCAAACCATGGATCTCGAGGTCAGTTTCGCGCCGGGCGCCAAGCTGGAAAGCGCCGACACCGTGAATGAGCCGGCGGATCTCGCCACCTTCCGCGAAGCCCTGCGCGGAGTTGTGCGCCAGCCGTTCTCGATCGACCGTCTCTCTTTCCGCCTCGATCGGCTAGTCGCGATCCGCGTCCAAACCGAAGACGGCGTTGTGACCGCGCTCGCCCCGCGCCGGCGCCTCTTTGCGAGCAGCACGTACATCTTCGTGATCTGGATGGTGGGCTCGTCCATCCTTCTGTTCGGCGTGGCGACGGTATACCTGCGCAGCCAGGTGGCGATAGTGCGCCGCCTGGGCCGCGCCGCGGAAAACTTCGGCAAGGGCCGCGAAGTGCCCGACTTCCCCAGCGACGGACCGTTCGAGGTGCGCCAGGCGGCGCGCGCCTTCAATCTGATGCGCGCGCGCATTCAAAGGCAAATCGCCCAGCGCACGGAGATGCTGGCGGGTGTGTCGCACGATCTGCGCACGCCTTTGACGCGCATGAAGCTGCAACTCGCCTTGATGGAAAAAACCCGCGCCGAGGACGTCGCCGACCTGCAAGGCGACGTGGCCGAGATGGAGCGGATGCTCGAGGCCTATCTCGCCTTCGCCCGCGGCGAGGGCGCCGAGGATGCGGCGCCGGCTAACATCGCGGAGCTGATCGAGGACGTGGTGAGCCGCTTCCGGCGGGACGGCGCGCAGATCGGCCTCGCCGTCGCCGGCCTTCCCAAACAGATGGCGTTGAAGGCCGTGGCCTTCGAGCGGTCGCTCGGTAACCTCATCGGCAATGCCGTGCGCTATGGCCGCCGGGTCGAGGTGCAGGCGCGGCGCGTCGACGGATCGATCCAGATCGATGTGGACGACGACGGGCCCGGCATCCCCGAAGACAAACGCGAGGAAGTGTTCCGCGCCTTCCACCGCCTGGAGCCGTCGCGCAATCCGGAGACGGGCGGCGTCGGCTTGGGCCTTACCATCACCCGCGACATCGTGCGCGGGATGGGCGGGGAGGTGACGCTTGGCGATAGCCCGATCGGGGGCCTCAGGGCGACGCTGACGATTCCCCTTTAGCTGACCGGCGCGCGAGATCGCAGGTAAAAAAAACCCGCCGGCATAGGGTCCGGCGGGCAAGGTAGAGAGAATCTATTCTTGGTCTAGTGAATGTCGTCGGCCGAGAGGCGGGCGATGGCGATGGCCTGGAGGAGATGATCCTCGTTCACAGGTTTATCGAGCACGATGAGCACGCCCGCGCGGATGGCGCGTTCCTTGAGGTGAGAATCGCTCCGCCCGGTGAACATGATCACGGGAATCTTGATGTCGCGGGACCGCAAGGTCTGAACCAGCTCGAGGCCCGTCATACCGGGCATATGATTGTCGAGGATCAGGCAGTCGCCGCGTTGGATCGCGACTTCGCCCAGGAGCGCGTCGGCCGAGGCGTAGGTGCACACCGGCATGCCATGGGCTTCGAGGAGTGCGCGGGTGGAATCGCGCACCGGCTCGTCGTCGTCGACCACGAAAATCCAAGGGGCGCGTTCGGCCGTATTTTGAAGGGCGAGGTCCATTGCCGCGACACTACGCGAGCCGAGAAAACCTCGATATACGTAGTAATCCTTAGAGTCCGGCGCGGATGCAACGACTGCGCGAACCGCCTAAGTTGTCGCGGGAATCTCGATTTTCGCGGCTAACGCCATGCGCACCAGGTCCGAAAGGCTGCGGGCCTGCATCTTCTCCATCACCCGGCCGCGGTGCACTTCGACGGTGCGGGGCGAGATGTCCATGCGGTGGGCGATGACCTTGTTCGGCCGACCGGCAACGAGGTGCTCCATAACTTCGCGCTCGCGGGCCGTGAGCTGGGCGACGCGCGTTTCGACTTCCTGGACCATGGCGGTTTCGCCGCGGCTGCGCCGGCTCTGATCGATGCCGCGGTCGATGCTGGCGCGCAGAACCTCGTCGTCGAAGGGTTTTTCAATGAAGTCGACCGCGCCGGCTTTCATGGCCCGCACCGCGAGCGGCACGTCGCCGTGGCCGGTGATGATGATCACCGGCAGACCCCAACCCCGCCGGATGATCTCCTCCTGGAGTTCCAGGCCGTCCATGTCCGGCATGCGGATATCCGCGATCACGCAGCAGGCTTCTTTCGGCTTAAATCCGGCGAGGAACGCCTTGGCGGATTCAAACCCTTCGACCGAAAATCCTTCGGCTTCCAGCAGGGCGCAGAGGGAATCCCGCACCGCCGCGTCGTCGTCGACAATGAAGATCGTACCTTTCGTCATCTCAAAGCCTTCTCCTCATCCCCGTCTTCAGCGATCGGAAGCTGAAAGCGGAAGGTCACGCCGCCCCCCGGGTTAGGCGTCGCCCACAATTTCCCCCCATGGGCATCAACTATAGAGCGGCAGATGGATAGTCCAATCCCCATTCCGTCATCCTTGGTTGTCACAAACGGCTGGAACAATTTCGCAACAACTTCCTCCGAGAGGCCGGGGCCCGTATCGGACACGGCGACCTCGATGAAGCGCTCGTTCTCCTGAAGGGTCGCGAGGCCAAGTTCGCGCCGCGCACAGCCGGCCATGGCTTCCAGCGCGTTGCGGACAAGATTGAGCACGACCTGCTGGATCTGAATCTTGTCGATCATCACGAAGGGAAGATTCGCGCCAAGCCGCGTGGTGACGGTAACGCCGGCGTCGGCGGCGCCGACGAACGCCAAGGCCATCGCCTCTTCGATCACCTTGTTGACGTCTTCCTTGGCCCTATTGTCCTCACGCTTCTCGATGAAATCGCGCAAGCGCCGGATGATTTGGCCGGCGCGCAGCGTTTGGGCGGCGGCCTTGTCGAGCAGCTCCTGAACCTTCTCGCGGGAGGCTTCGACTCCTGTGTCGAGCGTGCGCCTCGCCGCTTTCACGTAGTTCACCACAGCCGTCAGCGGCTGATTGAGCTCGTGCGCGAGAGCCGAGCTCATCTGACCCATGGCGGTGAGGCGCGAGACATGCAGGAGCTCGGCCTGAAGGTCCTGCAGACGCCGCTCGGCCCCCTGGCGCTCGGTGATATCGCGGATGAAACCGGTGAACAGGCGCCGATCTCCAATCCTGATCTCGCCCACGTTGAGCTCCATGGGGAAGGTCGTGCCGTCGCGCCGCTGGCCCATGACCACGCGCCCGATCCCGATGATTCGTTTCTCGCCCGTATCGCGGTAGGTCGCGAGATAGCCGTCGTGGCGGTCACGATACGGCGTGGGCATCAGCATCTTCACGTTCTGGCCGACGACCTCGCTCTCCAGATAACCGAAAAGCCAGACGGCCGCGGCGTTGAAGGATTGGATCACGCCCCGTTCGTCGATGATGATAATGCCGTCGGGGCCGGTTTCGAAAATGGAGCGCAGCTGCTCCTCGCGCTCGCGGAGCGCATTTTCGGCCTCCTTCTGAGCGCTGATGTCCTGGATCATGCCGACGAAGAGGCCGTGGCCTTCCAGCGTGCCCTCGCCCATCGACACAAGAATGGGAAAAACCGTGCCGTCTTTGCGCCGGCCGGTCAGCTCGCGCGGACGATTTTGTCCCTTCTCTCCTTCAGGACGCAAAATCTCGTCGAGGGCGGGAGCTCCTTCGAGCAGAACGAGCAATTTCTCCCCCACAATTTCGGCGGCGGAATATCCAAACAAGCGCTCGCACATGGGATTGAAGAGCTGCACGCGGCCCATCTCGTCGGCCACGACGATGCCGCTGGCGGCCGTCGCGACAAGGATGTCGAAGCGCGCGCGAACCTCGTCGGCGGACAGACCGGCGGCTTGCCACATCCGTTCCATCGGTCAGCGCCCGTCCATCGTCAGGAAACCCCACGTTTATGGGCGAAAGAGGCCGATTTCGGGTACGTAAAATCCCGTACGAACAAGTCCCAATTTTGGCGGGAGGCCACCTCGTTCATCCTGTCCTCGTCGATCTCTCGATACCGAATGGCTGAGGAGCCTAACATGTTGCAGTCGGTCCCTGGAACTCTCGCAAAAAACCACGCTTCGGCGTCACACGCTTCGACGTCATGGGCGAAGGACGCATACGTTCCGGTCGCCCTGGAGCTGCTCGCGGGCTCCGGTACACGCATCACCGTCAAGCGCGGCCAGGAAATCTTTGCCGAAGGGGCTTCCGCCGAGACCTGTTACCGGCTCGTGGACGGAAGCGTGCGCCTCGTGAAGCTGATGGCCGACGGCCGCCGTCAGGTGTGCGAATTCGTGAAAGCCGGCGATTTGCTCGGCTTCGAAACCGACGAAGAACACTATTTTTCCGCCGAGGCCGTGAGAGATTGCACGCTCATACGCTATCCCCGCCGCGCGGTGGAAACCTTGCTCGCCGACGACAAGGCCTTCGCCCGCCATGTCCGTCAGATCACCGCCCGCGGACTGCAGGACGCGTATCAGCGCATGGTGCTGCTCTGCCACAAGTCGGCACAGGAGCGCATCGCCTGGTTCCTTCTGGAAATGGCCGACGGCGCCGAGAACGAGGGTGGTTCCATCTTCCTGCCGATGACCCGCACCGACATCGCAAACTACCTCGGCATGGCCATCGAAACGGTGAGCCGCGTCCTGGGCCAGTTCAAGCAGAACGGCGCCATCGAGCAAAAAAGCCTCAACCGTATCCAGGTGATGGATCGCGACGCACTCGAAGCCGTGCGCGGCGAGGTCTAAGACAAAGTTTTCATAGCTTCGGCGGGGGCCGGGCAAAATGGGGTCATGCCGCTTTAAGCGCGTGACCCCATTTTCTTTTTTGTGACGCCTGCCGGGTGGGCAGTAGCCTGCGTCCGACATCGTTCGGGTGGCAGGCGAGGCGGGCGCCAGCTTCGGCGCCGGCATGCCCGATGCTGACGATGAGTGCGCCGGCGCAGAACAGCCCTTGTTGCGACTTTAAATGCGCGAGCGCATGTTGCGCGCGGGAAACGAATCCACTCTGACCCCCGAAGCTCCCTTAAGCTGAAGGCGTGGGGTTCCGCCGCGATTCATCCGCATATCGTCCGCATCGAGGTCCGCATGAAGAGCGCGGAGTAACGCGTTGTCGCGACGGAGCAATCGCTTCGTCCGCATTCTCCGCATCCTCCGCACGGCGTTTTTTCAGACTCTGCTTTTTTTCCAATGGAATCAATGCAGGCATAAAAAAGCCGCGCAATTGGCCGCGCGGCGTCGGACAGGCAAAGGACACGGTATATTTAGAGCATCGCGCCAATGCGATTTTTCGTCAAGGAAATTGCTCACCGTCAGAGTGACGCATTCTTGACTCCTGCCCGCTTTGCTTTCACGCTTTGCCGACTGCCGGACATACGGGCCGGCCATTCCTCCCATACCGCCAGATAATTCGGGCTGGCTGCATATTCACATCAAAAGGGAAGGAGACCGCGCATGTCCTATTGGACAGATTTGCGCCTGCCGACGGAGCGCGAACTTATCGTCGGACTATATGATCTCACCGCTTACACGGCCTACTGCTTGCATGCCGAACCGGCGCAAGCGCTCGACCTCATGACCCGTTACTGCGCTCTATCCGCCGAAATCATTCACGACGCCGGCGGCTGGTTCGTCAAAGGAATCGGCGATGCAGGCCTGTTCGCGTTTCCGGCGGACCTCGCCGACCAGGCAGTCGAGGCCGCGTTCAAGCTGCAAGAGGTCGGCGATCCGTGGCTCGCGCGGGAAAACTACAAGGGCCGCGTGCGAACGGTGATGCACATCGGGCCTGTCGCCATCGGCCGGATCGGCGCGCGCGGACGCGAGCAACTGGACATCATCGGAAAGACGGTCAACATCGTCGGCGCGCGGCGTATTGACGGCACTCTCGCCGTCACGCCCGAGCTTTTCCGCAAACTGTCGAGCGCCGGCAGGCAGCACTTCAAGAAGCACACACCGCCGATTACATATATCGGTGTCGACGATCCGCGGCCGAAACCGGGGCGCTGAGAGTTTTGACAGCCCGGCGGGGACACATGGCGCCTCGCCGGCGAGCGGGGCAGATGTCCCTGTGGGCGGCAATTGTGTTCGAGCCCCTACGGTCGTATTCTTCCATCACCATACGCAGCGAATTTGGCTAGTCTCGCCCTACTATCGAAGTTTTGCTTCGAATACTGCGAAGGGAGATGAAGCGCCATGTCGACAACTGCACTGTCCGCTTCCCCCAGTGGCGCTTCCCAAAACCCTAACTTGGGTCTGAACCGGCTCGAGAGCGCGGCGCTCGTTGTCGGGATAGTGATTGCGCATTTGTTCTTCTTCCGGAACCTTGCGCTTCCTTTAAGCTACGACGACTCTGGTTACGCCGAGGCGGGCCGCGACATCCTCGAGAACGGCCTTTTCAGCAATTTCCACGAATCACAGATTCGCACCTACGCCTACCCCTTGTTCCTCAGCTTGCCGCACTGGGTCAGCGATTTAACCGGCGCGCCGTTCCGCGGCACCGTATTCGCCCTCCACTTGCTCATCTATTTTTCCGCGGCTGCATTTTTACGCGTCGAGATCGGCAAACTGAAGGGGGGGGGCGCGGGCTGTGTTTTGCGGCTTGGCCCTTAATTTCTATGCCCTCCTCTATATCTCTGAAGTATTGACGGAGAGCCTGTCTCTCAGCCTCCTGTTCGTCGCTGCAGGCAGCTGGCTCTGGCTCCAGCGCGAACCGCGCCGCCTTCCTTCACTATTGATCGGCTCGGCTGCCGTTGCGGCTGCGGTGATGATACGTCCGGCAAACCTGTTCCTGCTCGGCTCGTGGGTCATCGGCTGCGGCATCGTGTTCGCGCCGCTCCTAGAATCGCGTCGTGGCGTTGTCACAGCTTCCGGCCGAATGATGATGGTCGCGTTCGTCTTCAGTGCAGTGTTTTTTCCTCAACTGATCAATAATGTCCGCCACTGGCAGCAATACACTCCTCTGATCGCAAGCAACCTGCAAGATAAACAGCAGCATTGGGGCATCGACTGGCTCAAATACGGAACGTCGGTTCCGCCGGTAACGACCGCGCAGATCTTCTACGACAACCCTTTTGCCAAAAACACGTCCGTCAAGGAGCTGTCGCCGCTGAGATGGTATTTCGATCATCCCGGTCGCGGAGTTCTCACCATTGCGCTCCACCTCTTCAATATGACCGACCAGGATTTGGTCTTTACCTACGCGCGCGACCTTCACCCTTGGTATCGCGTTCCACATACGCTCTTGAACCACGCCGTCGTCGGGTTAGGACTCTTGGGATTCTTCCTATGGTGGCGGAGCATAGTACAACGGCCTGAGCGGGCAGACCTCGAAGCCGCTACAGCACTCACGATACTCGCGCTCTCCGCCTGCGCCATTTATGCCACGACATTGGTTGAAATGAGATTCGGACTAACTTTGTTGTCCATTCTCTTCCCCTGTGCCGTCTTTGCAGCACTGCGTCTCGTCGCGATGGAGAAACGAAGTATAAAGTTCGCGGGAGTGGCGTTCACCGTAGCTTATGCCGTCGGCGGGCTTCTGCTGTCGACATGGGTGAGAAGTCAGTCTATCCACCTCCGGCTACCGCATGGGGCGTTTGATTTGAAACTGGCCATGGTCGCAAGCGGGCAAGGCTTGCCGTATCCACCCGACCTGCTTCCCAATGGCGCTATCTTTGCCCATCCGCCCACACTGTTGACGCTGGACGTACCGGCGAATGCGCGCCAGCTTGCATTTGCGTACGGCTTCTTGCCTAAGGCCTATTCCGAAGGTGGCGCGACGACAGGCGCCTGTTTCCGCGTAAGCGCAGAAACGGCCAATGGTCCGCAACTATTGCATGAGCGCTGCCTCAGGCCGACGGCCGTACCGGCGGACCGGGGTAAAATGGAGGTCAGCATGCCACTTCCGGATCCCCGCCCAGGGCGCGTGATATTTGAAACGATGATTGGAAATGGTCCCGAGTGGGATTGGGTTTTCTGGGATGATGTCTCATTTCCTGAGGAGCTATCGAACTAGCGTTCCGGGGCCTGCCTTTATGGGATCGTCATCTGCGGATCTTTGAGGTCGGCGATCCGTGGCTCACGCGGGAAAACTACAAGGGTCGCGTGCGAACGGTGATGCACGTCGGGCCGGTCGCCATCGGCCGGATCGGCGCGCGCGGACGCGAGCAACTGGACATCATCGGAAAGACCGTCAACATCGTCGGCGCGCGGCGCATTGACGGCTACCTCGCCGTCACGCCCGAGCTTTTCCGCAAACTGTCGAGCGCCAGCCGACAGCGCTTCAAGAAGCACACACCGCCGATTACATACATCGGTGTCGACGATCCGCGGCCGAATCGGGGCGCTGAGAATTTTAACAGGCCGGCGGGGACACAGGACGCCTCACCGGTGAGCGGGGCCGGCGGAAATCCCGCAATTCGGCGGTCTAACCTCGCCGACCGCGATCGTGCTGCCTCGTCACAGGAAATTCAGGCGTGCGGACGGAACAAGCTCGGCATCCTCTCGTTGTCGTAACCAGTTCGTGCAGAGACTTTTGGTTCGCCTAAGAGATGATTGTTATTTCAAAGCTGAAGTGTCCCGGCTGCGGGCATAGCGGAACCGCCGAATGGAAGGCGTACCGCCCCAAATACTTTCGAGAACTCCAGACGGTTCGCGGGCGGTTCATCCCAAACGCAGGCACGTTTCTGTGTGAAAACTGCCGCTGCGTCGCTCAGAGTTCGGACGACTCCGTGGGCGCGCGGGCCTAGCCCAGCCTTACGGCTCCAGCAGACGCCACGCGGGCCTCGGCGCGCCGGATTTGGGTTTCGGCTTCACGCCGGGCAGCGGCGTTCCATCGAAATCCTCTTCGAGCCACCAGCCGGCGACCCGCCCCGCGCCTTTGGGTTCGTAGGGACGGTCGTAATAGAACGTGTAAACCGGCTTGCCCTTATAGGCCCATTGTTTGCGGCCGTCGGCGCGCTGGACGACGATCCAATCGCCCGTCGGCCGCGCCGTGTCGGGCGCACGTATGATGGGCCACACGGCGGCGCAGACCGCATCGCAATTGGACGTCCCGTTCCCATCGCCCTCGAAGATGTAGAGAGGCAAGAAAGCGGGGAACGACTTGTAGACCCATGTGTCGCCGTCTTTGCCCAGAGCGACTTCACCGGGATGATTGGGATTAGGATCCGTGCCCGCCGCGCACAAGACGAACGCAAAGCCGGCCAGCAGCATCGATCGCGCAATAAGTTTCGCCTTGGACGTCATGCGCGGAGTCTAGCGCGGACGGAGGCCGATGTCATACGGGCCGAATTGCTAAGCGGCTTCTTCCGCAGGCCGGCGGAAACCCCTGAAGCTCGCGATACGTTCGGCCCGTTCAAGCGCGCGGTCGAGCGCCGCCATGGTCTTGGCAAGATCGGCGCTGTCGTCGTCTACCCAGGCGCGCAGCGCGCAGAGCAGGACCACTTTCATCCCCTGGATGCGCGCGCAGCCGAGGAGGCCGTCGGGTGAAACGCCGGCGGCGGCGAGCATGGTGGCGGCGCTTCGGTCGGCGCGGCACAGGGCAAGGGCCGCGGCCGGTGGGTCGAACCGCAGGCCCGAAATGACGGCGCGCATGCCTTCGCGATCTGCATTCATGGCATCGAAACGCTTCATGGCCACATCGAACAGGCGGTCGCGGACGCTGTCGGCCTCGTCGAGGGCCTTCACGCCGGCCAACATACGCTGATCGAGGCGGTCGAAGAGACGCGCAACCAGGTGCGCGCGTGTCGGCACCAGGCCGAGGACCGCCCCGAGAGAAAGACCCGCGCGCGCGGCGACCGCGTTCATGGAGAGATTGCGCCAGCCGGCGGCGCCAGCCTCGGCCAGACCCGCATCGACGATGCGATCGATGTCGGTAGCACTAGTAGCTGCGGGTTTTGAGGCTTTGTTTGAGGTCTTCTTAGCCATAACAACCTCCTGCATTCCATTACCCTGGATCCTGGGGACAAGCCCCAGGATGACGATAAAGACGAACTAACCTGCGAGTTCCTTCGAGCGCTTCGTCGCCGCGGCGACGGCGCGGGCGAGCAAGGGCTTCATGCCGTCCGCCGCCATCAGAACGTTCAAGGCCGCTTCGGTGGTTCCGCCGGGGCTGGTGACATTCTTCCGGAGAACGCCCGGATCAAGGGCGCCGGCTTCCAGGAGCGCCCCCGACCCGGCCACGGTGGCGCGGGCAAGCTGGGCGGCGAGATCGGGCGAGAGGCCCGCCTCGATGCCGGCATCGCGCAAGGATTCGGTGAGCAGGAACACATAGGCCGGGCCGCTGCCGGAAACGGCGGTAACGGCGTCCATCTGGTTCTCGTCCGCAATCCAGGTCACCTGCCCGACCGCGCTCATCAGCACTTCGCAGACTCTCGCCTGCACTTCGCTGACGTTAGGCGCGGCGTAGAGCACGCTAATGGCTTTGCCGACCGCGGCCGGCGTATTGGGCATGGCGCGCACCACCATGGCGTCGTCGCCGAGGTGCTTGCGGAAATAGGACGTGGTCTTGCCCGCGATGACCGAAAGGAACACCGGCCGCTGAGACGTGAAGGACGCGTAGGCGGGGATCACTTGATCGGCGGCCTGCGGCTTCACGGCAAGGGCGATAACGTCCGGACGAAAGTCCCGCGGCACGTCGCTCATGTGCGGAAGGACGGTAAGCGCGCGGTGGTCGGAACAAGCGGTGACGCTGTCGCGTCCGGCCGGCTCGACGACGATGGCGTCAACCGGTGAAAGGCCGCGCTTGAACCAGCCGTCCAGAAGCGCGCCGCCCATCTTGCCGCAGCCGACGAGGAGAATCGTGCCTTGCATGATGCAACAGTATCACTGTGCTCAGGCGCACAACAACGGCACGAAGGTGGTTCGGGTTAGGCCTCGCCGACCGTATCCAGCAGCGAGCTGGCGATGGCGTCTTCCGCCGAGCGGCCGCCCCAGATCACGAACTGGAATGCGGGGTAGTAGCGCTCGCATTCCGCCACGGCGAGATCCATGAGCTCACTGACAATATCGCTGTCCAAACGGTCCGGCAGGCGCACCGTATGGCGGAACATGGGGATGCCTTCTTCCACCCAAATGGCGAAGTGGCCCATCCACAGACGTTCGTTGAGCTTGGCGAGGAGTTCGTAGACCTGGCCCATCAGCTTGGACTGCACCCGCATATCGAGGGCGCAGGAGAAGTGCAGGGCCTTCAGGTCCTCGGACCAGGCGAAGAACATGCCGTAGTCGCACCAGGAGCCCGGAGCTTCGACCGCAAGCTCGGTCTCGCAGCGGCGGTCATGGACCCACTCTTTGCCGGCGATAAATTCTTCGATGAAATCGATGGGGTTGGTGACAGTGGTGGATTGACGGCGAAGCGTATCTTTGGACTGCAAAAGACCCTCCCCTCATACCAAACGCGGGGTCTCAAACCCCGGCCCACCCCGGGCCGATCCCCTTATGAAATAAGGGCATAGATTCAAGATATAGTAGGGGAGAAAGGGTCGCAATACAAAATAGCGAGTAAAATCGCCGAGTCGCGCAAATCTTGTGGATAAGTCATTTCTGAGAGTCGCGCAGCTCGAGATCACGCCTTAGGCGAGACGCTAGCGCGCTTCGAGTTTGCGCTCGAGCTCGGCGACGCGCGTAGAGAGCCGTTCCTGCTCGGCGCGCGCTTCGGCCGCCATCGCGCGCACCACGTCGAACTCCTCGCGGCGCACGTATCCGCCGTCGGCCATCACGCGCTCGAGCCGATCGCGGATCATGGCTTCTATTTCCTGCTTCAGGCCCGACAGCGCGCTGAGCGCACCGCCGCTGAGGCGGGCGAGATCGTCGAAGATGCGATTTTGCGATTGCATCGCGGGCTTCTCCTGGAACGTGGTTGGCATAATATCAGCGCGCAGCACGCCTGACGCAACACCATAAAGAGTACGCATGTTCATCGTCACCGGCGGCGCCGGATTCATCGGCTCGAATCTCGTTGCGGTCCTGGAAGAACGCGGGCTCGAACCCATAACCATCGTCGATCACGCCGAGAGCGATCACAAGACGCGCAATATCGCCAAACGCCGCGCGGAGCGCGTGCCGCCGGAGTACCTGACGGCGCATCTCGCCGAGATCGGGACCGACGTGAAAGGCGTATTCCACTTGGGTGCCTTGACGTCGACCACGGAGCGCGACGTCGCGAAGCTCACGGAAATAAACGTGCACTTGAGCCGGTATCTCTGGCGTTGGTGCGCAAAGCATAACGTGCCGCTTATCTACGCCTCGTCCGCCGCCACCTATGGCGACGGCAAGTTGGGTTTCAAGGACGACGACAGCCTTGCGGCGCTGGCGCACTTGCACCCGCTCAATCCGTATGGCCAGAGCAAACACTCCTTCGACCTTTGGGTCGCCGAGCAGGTGGCCAGGAACGAGCCCGCGCCGCCGCGCTGGGCCGGCGTGAAGTTCTTCAACGTCTATGGCCCGAACGAGTTTCACAAAGGCACGCAAGCAAGCCTGGTGCCCCAAGTGTTCGCCAAAGCGTCGAAGGGTGAGCCCTATCCCCTCTTCCGCTCGCACAATCCAGCCTATGCGGATGGCGGACAGCTGCGCGACTTCATTTTTGTCGAGGACTGCTGCGAGGTGCTGCTGTGGCTCTATGAGCTGGCACCCGCGAACGGAATCTTCAACCTCGGCACCGGAAAAGCGCGCTCTTTCCTCGACCTTGCAAGCGCGGTTTACGGCGCGCTGGGCAAGGAACCGGCGATCACCTGGCGCGATACGCCGGAAGACATCCGAGGCCAATACCAGTATTTTACCGAAGCGCGCATGGAACGCCTGCGCGGCCTTGGTTACAACGCACCGTTCACGCCGCTCGAAGTCGGTGTCGCAAAGACCGTCAAGATCCTCTCGCAGCCTGATCCCTACAGGTAATCATGTACGCAATCGCCTTCCCCGCCATCGACCCGGTCCTGATCCAGATCGGGCCCATCGCCATCCGCTGGTATGCGCTGGCCTATATCGCCGGGCTGTTCGGCGGCATGGTGTATATGCGCTGGCAGGTGAGCAAAGCGCCGGCGCTGATGACCAAGACGCACGTGGACGACTTCTTCCTGTGGGTGCTGGCCGGCGTGATCCTCGGCGGGCGCCTCGGCTATGTAATGTTCTATAAGCCGGGCTCCTATCTCAGCGATCCGATTTCGATCTTCAAGACCTGGGAAGGCGGCATGTCTTTCCACGGCGGGCTTCTCGGCGTGATCATCGCGATCCTGTTGTTCGCGCGCCACACCAAGGTGAACAAGTGGTACATCGGCGACCTGGTGGCCTGCTCGGTGCCGATCGGATTGGGATTGGGGCGCCTGGCGAACTTCATTAACGGCGAGCTGTGGGGCCGCGTGGCCCCCGACGTGACGTGGGCGATGGTGTTCCCGGGCGGCGGGCCGCAGCCGCGCCATCCGAGTCAGCTTTACGAGGCGGCGCTGGAAGGCCTCGCGCTGTTCGTCATCGTCAATCTTCTGTGGCGCAACGAAGCGATCCGCCGCCGGCCCGGACTCCTGACCGGCGTGTTCCTGATCGGCTACGGCCTCTTCAGGATCTTCGGCGAGCTGTTCCGTGAGCCCGACACCTTCATCGACTTCCTGCCCGGCGGAACCACCATGGGCCAATGGCTGTCGCTGCCCATGATTCTGTTCGGCCTCTTCTCGATCTGGCGCGCACGGCGCGCCGGGCCCATCACCGCGGCGAAATGAGACTCGCGGAGACCCTCAAGGAACGTATCCGGCGCGCGGGGCCCATTTCCGTCGCCGACTATATGGAAGCCTGCGCGAACGCCTACTACGCCAAGGGCGATGCATTTGGCGCGGGCGGGGATTTCATCACCGCACCGGAGATCAGCCAGACCTTCGGCGAGATCGTGGGCCTTTGGTGCGCCGTGACATGGCAGGCGCTTGGATCGCCAAAGGCCTTTCGCCTGATCGAATGCGGTCCGGGACGCGGCACGCTCATGGCCGACGCCCTGCGGGCGGCGGCGCGCGTGCCGGGTTTCAAGGACGCCGCGCGGATTCATCTCGTGGAGCGGAGCGCCAAGCTGCGCGAAAAACAACGCGAAGCCCTGAAGGGCGAAGTGGTGAGCTGGCACGATGATATCGACGACGTGCCTTTGGGCGTCGCCATCGTCGTCGCCAACGAATTCCTGGACGCGCTGCCGATCCGCCAGTGGGAGAAAACCGGGCGGGGCTGGATCGAACGCGCAGTGGACGTGAATGCGAGCGGCGCCTTTCGTTTCACTCGGGGCGCTGCGCGCGATCTCGACATTCCGTTGGCGATCTCCGCCGACGCAAAAGAGGGCGCCATCTTCGAGACCTCGCCGGCGGTGATTGGCTGGACCCGCGCTCTCGCCAACCGGCTGGTGGAACATGGCGGCGCGGCGCTGGTGATCGACTACGGACACACCGCAACCGCCGTGGGCGATACGTTGCAGGCGGTGAAAGCGCACCGCTATCACAGCGCGCTTGAAGATCCCGGCGAAGCGGATCTCACCGCGCACGTGGATTTCGAGGCGGTTGGAACGGCCGCGCGGGAAATGGGCGCGAAGGTTTTCGGACCCGTTCCTCAGGGTGGTTGGCTCGCGCGCCTCGGAATCACGGTGCGCGCGGCGCAACTGGCCGCCGGCAAGGATGAGCTCAAGGCGAAGGAGATCGAGGGCGCCGTCCGCCGTTTGGTCGCGCCGGACGGGATGGGGCTTTTGTTCAAAGTCCTCGCTTTCACCCATCCCGCCCTGGAAGCGTGCGAGGGTTTCGAGCAGGATGCCGCCCGATGAATCACCCTGGGAATCGCCCTGTGAATCGCCTGGACACATCACTCGCCATCGAAACTGCGCTGCTGGCGCGGCCCGGCGTCACCCATGCGTTCTTCACGCGCAATGGCGGCGTGTCGACGGGGCTCTATGAATCCAACAACGTGGCCTTCAGCGCGGCGGACGATCCGGCCCATGTGAGCGAAAACCGCGCCCGCTGCGCACTGCGCCTGGGACTTGGCGCGCTGGTCACGCTCAGTCAGAAACACACGCCTGAAGTCATCGAAGTCGAAGCTCCTTGGGAGCGCGGCGGCGCCCCGGAGGCCGACGCCCTGGTGACAAACAAGCGCGGAATCGCGCTCGGGATTCTGACGGCCGATTGCGCCCCGGTCCTGTTCACCGATGCGGACGCCGGCGTCGTCGGGGCGGCGCACGCCGGGTGGCGAGGCGCTTTCGACGGCGTGATCGGCAATACGGTAGCCGCCATGGAAGACCTGGGCGCGCACGCGGAACGCATGGTCTGCGTCGTCGGTCCCTGCATCGCACAAGCCTCCTATGAAGTGGGCGCGGAGTTCGTCGAACGATTCCTCGAACGCGACCCAACTTATGGGCGCTTCTTCTTCCCCTCGCCCAAGGCCGGGCATGCGCATTTCGACCTGTCCGCGTTTGTCGCGAGCCTCGCAACCGCCGCGGGCGTCAGCACCGTGGCGATCGAGGGCAGCGACACATGTGCCCTGGAAGACAGATTTTTCAGTTATCGGCGTTCCACGCTGCGCAAGGAGCCGGACTATGGCCGCCAGCTGTCGGCCATCGGACTCTTGCCGTGAGCGCCTCCGACAGTTCCAAGCTAGAACCGTCACCCTGGGCGAATGCCCAGGGTCCAGGGTTACGAAGCGAAGAGACATGCCGCGAGCGGCGACCTCTCGGCAAACATCGAGACCCGAAACCCTGGATCCTGGGGACAAGCCCCAGGATGACGGCGGTGGTTGTGGCGATCATCGCGCTTCTAATTCTCTCCGCTTGCGGCGAGGTCGGGCGGCCGTTTCTCGGCGCGCCTCAGGCCACGGCCGACAACCCCCTTCTCGATATTCCGACGGCGGTCGGCATCGCCGTCGTTCCAGTGCGCGGCCTTCCGGACTCCTTGAATACCGCCGTGAGCCGCGCCGCCGCGAGCCGTCTGCAGGCCTTCGAAATCCCCGCCGAAGCCGTGCCCGTCAATACGGGCCTGGGCTTTACGCTGGAGGGGACCGCCGACGCCGTCACCCCGGGAACGGGAGGCCGGACCGTCAGTGTCATGTGGATGCTGAAATCGCGCCGCGGCGAGGTGCGGGGCACACACCGGCAGAATGTCTTCATTCCGGAAAAGGCCTGGCAGGACGGCGAAAACGAGACCGCGACCTTGATGGGCGGCGAGGTGGCGACCGCGATCGCGGCCCTCCTCGGCGCCGATACGCCCGTGACGACGGCGGAAGGCAAGCCTGTTCCAAGCCTTCCGACAGTGTCCGTGAAAGCCGTGGAAGGCGCGCCGGGCGACGGCCGCGAGTCCTTGAGGCTCGCCGTGATTCAAATCCTCAATGAGAACGGCGTGCGGCGCGACGACGTCGATCCGGACATCACGATCACCTGCGTCATGCGCTCGATCCCGGCGACGGACGGGCTGCAGCAGGTCGAGATCGTCTGGCGCGCGACCGCGCGCGGCGGCGCGGACCTCGGGACCATGCGCCTCGACAATACGATTCCCAACGGCGCCCTGGACGGGCCCTGGGGCCCGACCGCTTTCGCGATCGCCGATGCAGCGGCGGCGGACTTGGTGACGCTGATCACCTCGACCCCGGTCGCGAAATAGCGCGGAAAACGCGCGGTTTCCGAAAACTATCCACAGGCCGCCACAATTTGAGGTGTGGCGCAAAAGTCACCGCCGGGCGAAGGCCGGCCTTTTAATAGATGCGCGCCTTCGCGCGCGACGGGAACCGTTTACAGTCTCATGACAGGTTGATACTTTCCGCGCGCCTGTGCTGATGGGGACGGCACAGACGGCAGTTTTTATTGGTTGTCGCGTTTTCTGCGCCGAACCGGGGTCCACTTCGGCGGAAAACGCTCGTCGGGGCACACACAGCACATGAAGATTCTGGCGGGAAACAGCAACAAGCCGGTGGCCGAAGCCATCGCCTCGTTCTTGAAGCTGCAACTGACGAACGCCAGCGTGAAACGCTTCTCCGACATGGAGATCTTCGTGGAGATCCACGAAAACGTCCGCGGCGAGGACGTGTTCGTGATCCAGTCCACCTCCTACCCTGCCAACGACAACCTGATGGAACTTCTGATCACCCTGGACGCCCTGCGGCGCGCGTCTGCGCGCCGGGTGACGGCCGTGATCCCCTATTTCGGGTACGCCCGCCAGGACCGTAAGACCGGCGGCCGCACGCCCATTACCGCGAAGCTGGTGGCGAACCTTCTGACCCAGGCGGGGGCCGCGCGCGTTTTGTCGCTCGACCTGCACTCGGGCCAGATCCAGGGCTTTTTCGACATCCCCGTGGACAATTTGTTCTCAGCGCCGGTGTTCACCGACGACATCACGAAGAAGTACCAAGGCGAGCCGCTTGTGATCGTTTCGCCGGACGTCGGCGGTGTCGTGCGCGCGCGAGCCATCGCCAAGCGCATCCACGCAGACCTCGCCATCATCGATAAACGCCGTGAACGGGCGGGCGTTTCGGAAGTCATGAACATCATCGGCGACATCGAGGGCCGGCCCTGCATTCTGGTGGACGATATCGTGGACTCTGCCGGCACGCTGTGTAACGCCGCCAAAGCGCTGATGGATGCCGGCGCGAAGTCGGTATCGGCCTATGTCACCCACGGCGTCCTCTCGGGCGGCGCCGTCGGCCGCGTAACGGCCTCGCCGCTCAAGGAACTGGTGATCACCGACAGTATCCAGGCCACCGAGGCGGTGCGCCTGGCGGACAACATCCGCCAGTTGTCCATCGCTCCCCTATTGGGCGAAGCGATCAAGCGCATCAGCCAGGAAGCCTCGGTTTCCAGCCTGTTCGAGTAGCTTGGCCGCTTAACGACCGCCGATCCTATAGGCGAAGCCCTACATTTTAAGTCGACAGACCGGCCTTTTCGGGTTTCACTTGGTCACCGTCCATTATGCGCGGGGCCACATGCGAACCGGTTTTCTGGGTCTTGTCGTTACCGCGATCATCGCGTTCACCGCCCCCCAAAATCTTGGCGCCGCCGAGCCGACCTCCGAATTCTCCGCCAAACAACGCCAGAGCGATCTCGCGGCCTTGCGGAACTTCGCCTATCCGCCGGGTTACTCGGACGAACACATCATCGCGCTCGAGAACGGCATGGTGCCGGCCGAGCTGCCGGTCCAGGAGTACCTGCGGCTGCATTGCGGCGAGATGAGCCAAAGCGTCTTGAACCCCTGCCTTCTGCGCCACGGACGTGGGCCCGAAGCGGTGTTCACGGTCGTCACCCTGGGCGGCACCAAGAGTTTCGCGACGCTCGGCGAGGCGACGGGATATTTCAAGACGGAGATGACCAGCAACGTGATGCACTTCGAAAGCGAAGTGAACACGATGAACGCGTTCATCGACGAACTGTGCGACAAGATGGCCGCGGGCGAAAACCCGCGGGAGATCCTGGCCGCGCGCGGCGGACGCCCGCGCCTGCCGCACGCGATCGCACCACCCAACGCCGAAGGGAAGTATCAATTCTCCAACTTCTTCCAGTGGGAGAAGTGCCAGGAGTGCGTAGGCATCGTTGCTGTGAACCAGGCGCGCCCCGATCCGATGCCGCGCTGCGGGGCGATCCGCAAACAAGGCATGCCGCGGATCAACTATTTCGTGGTGGACCAGCGCACCTCGCGCGGGCACCGCTCATTGGATGACGGGATGTCTGCTTTCGAACAACTCGCGAAGCCGCCGTCGTTCTAAGGCTCGAAATTACATCCGGCACATGGGCGTGAGATCGGTGATCACGCCGGCGGCATCGTTGTCGACGAAATGCTGCAGATAACCTGTAAACCCGCTGCGCAGTTTGAGGATGTAGTAGTCCCCGCCCGTCCCGGCGAGCATCGTGATGCGCGCTTCGATGGCGCCGGGGTCGAACCTGAATTGCCCGTTGGGCTTGATCTTATCGGTCGTATAGCTCGCGAGCAGGCCGCCGTCGCGGGCGTCATAAGCTTCGATTGTCGCCGCCGCTTCCGCGGCGCCGGTGTTGTTCACAATGATGTTGCTCGTGTACCCGGTCGCGGCCATAGCGGCCGAATGGACGCCGATCAAGGTCGCTCCAGCGACAGTGGTCGATGAGTTGCAGGTCGAGAAGTTGGCGAGCGCACTGCCGGGACCGCGCCCCACGAGATGCTGGAAGAAGCCGTCGATGTCCGTTGTGACAGTCGCGGTGTACATAGCTTTCTTGGCGACCTCGGTCGCCGCTTCAATTGCGGTCACGGGGACCTCCAACTGCGCGCCCGGCGCGATTGAAGAGCTGGTCCACTGCGCCAATGCAGATCCGAGCAGCGGATCACGCAAGGTGACCGTCACGGGTCCCGGCGTCGTTCCCGAGTTGTAGAAGCGAAAGATCGATTGCGCGCTTTCGTTGGCTCCAGAATGGACACCGGCGGTGAACATTGGCGTCGCCACCGTATGCTCCGCGTAACCCGACAAGGCGCAAGCCATGTTCATGTCCGACAATACGCCGGCACGCCGGCTCTCAAGAACATGCTGAAGATAGCCGGCGCCGAGCCGGCTTTCGCTGCTTCGGAGAGACACCCGTGAGTTCTCAGGTGTCGCCGCGTAGCCCCTGCGCGTTTGCAAATCCGCGAAAGGAATCCGCGTCGATGACGTCGACGGCAACGCCGTATTGTTGGGCCCCGGAGGATAATAACCCCCGAGAGGAGCGCCACTGTCGGCGGCATAGGCCGTCGCACCCACGTAGGAGGACGTCGGCAAAGCGTTGTTGAAGAACACTGCGGAGTGAAAATCCTCGAACGTTGCCGAATAGACATACGGCAGCGCTAAGGGATTGGCGGTGACGGCGGTGTCGCAGGAACTGGCGTTCGTGATGCCGCCCACCGCGCGATTGTACAAAATATGCTGCATGTATCCGCGGGCTGTCGTCTCATCCTCGACACGCACGCTCCATGCGGGCGGTCTTACTAAAGGCGCTGTAGCCGCCCCCTCAAGATCGTCGATCTGAAACTGACGTGAACTACGAGCCGGGATAGAAGGGCTGGTCCATTTTGCAATAGCGGCGCCTGTCTCGCTGTTGAAGAGCGAGAGCGTCACCGTGCCCGGCGTTGAGTTTTCATTGTGGAACAGGAGGTAGGATTCGGTCGTGCCGGTGAACGAGGGATGGATACCTCCAAGATAGGGGCGGCGTCCGGTCTGGACAGCGCCCGCCGGGAGGACTGTGTACACGTACTCAAGAGATTGCGCGGCAAAAGTATTGGAATTCCCCGCTTGCGTGAGTGCGAGGACGCACATGCCCGGAGCGCGCCAAGTAACAGTATCTCCAGCAACCACGCAGACTTTAGGCTGCCGCGAGACGATCGTTACCGGCAGACCCGAACTCGCTGTGGCGACCACCCGTGCCGGCGGCGCTCCGACGTTAACGATGGAGGAATAGCTTAGGCCCGTGGCGATAATAGTTTGCGTCGCCGCTCCGCCGGTGAGCGAAATCATTTCGGGGGCGGCGTCCGTTGCCCGTCCGAGGCATGAGAACACAGGGTTCGCCAGACGATACTCACGGCTCAATATCAGCTGTTCGCGCGATTCAATTCCGCGAGCGCGGAACGCCTCGAAGGCTTCGTCCGTCATCGTCTCGAAATAGGATATGAGATGATTGCCGCGAGGTGTGCGCACGAACACTGCGATGTCGGACCAGGTTTGCGTGCCGGTGTGGTGGCCGATGTTTTGGCCGGCCTCTACGTGATCGCCCTCGACGAACGGCGCATTCAACTCAACGTGAAACATGGTGAAGGTGAACGCCGGCTGCTCGTCGGAGGTGATTTGGATCTGCGTCCCCCCGATCGGTTCATCGAACATGCGCGTAACCCGGCCGCTCACCGGCGCGTAAATCTGAGCACTGGAGTCTGGTGCGATGAAATAGTGTTTCATCGATGCGCAATGATCGATGACGCCCATCGGCGGGACTTTATAGCCGTCGCGGCCGAACTGCGTACTGTCGGAGTAGTCGTGGCCAGCGTTGGAACGGTAGCGCGAGAGTTTCGTGACCTTCTCGAGGTCGATGTAGATCGTGCTCACGAACTTTGGAATGCCGAGAGCGTCGATATCGTAGGTGTAACCGTTCGCTTGAGCGAACGCGGGCGCGGCCGGCCGCCCCACCAGCACGAGCGCCGTGAAAACAGCGATAGCTGCCCTTAGAACGGTTGAATGACGCTTCTGCGACATGCGCTCAAAAATTGCCGGACCCGCTTTCGTGCTGACCATAGGTAGCACAAATTAACGGGTGGTGACCGCGCTTTCTCGTCGATCAAGTGGCTGAAATGATGAGGAAAATCAGGCGGCGGCCGCTAGGCCGCCGCGGTTTCCCAGTCCACGATCTGGAAGCCGTTGGACACCGCCATGCGGCGGAAGCGGCCATTGGGGTTCACGGCGACGCCCTCGTCCGCCCAGCGCAACAGCTCCACGTCCGAGTGATGGTCGCTGTAGGCGATGACCCGCGGGCGCGGGATCAAGGCGGCGACGTAGTCCTGCACGGCGTTGAACTTTACTTGGCCGTAGCAGTTCTCCCCAGCGAGAGCGGCGCGCAGGCGGCCGCGTTCATCCCAGACCGACTTGGTTGCAATCAGGCGATCGAAGCCGAGAATGTCGGCGAACACCTGGGCGTAGAAATCGAAGCTCGCGGTGGCGAGGACCAGGTGGTGACCCGCAGCGCGGTGCTGCCTGATGGCGGCGAGCGCGCCGGGGCGAACGTGGCCTTCAAGGCACTTCTCGACGTAGGTGTCGGCCCAGGCGGCGATCTGGGCACGGCTTGAGCCGACGATGTTCACGTCGATCATGCGCGCCTTGACCTTGTCGCGCGAGATCAGGCCGAGGTGATAGATAGCGGTCAGCCACATGGCCATGGGCAAGCGTTCGAGCGTGCGCTGGCCGGGCGGCACGCAGTGCACCAGGAACGGCGTAAAGGTGCCCATCCGCGTGATGGTGCGGTCGAGATCGAAGACCGCGACGATGGGCGCGGTCTCAAGGGCACTGACGCGATTGATCGACGACGTAAGCATAGGCCTGACCAGATGCCGCGCGCGGCTCGCGCGGAATTTCGCGGGGCTTTAGAACAAGTTGGCGGTGCCCGTCCAGCCTTTTACGCGCCGGAATATTGACCCAAAGGGCCGTTTTGGTAACAGAGCGCCGTCGCTTCCGGCCCCCGTACATACGTTCGGGGAGCCTAAAAAGCTGCTCCGGGCCAAGGAGTTAGCAAGCGTGCACCATGGCTTGCCTTGGGGGGGTTAAGCGTGTACATGACGCGCGCCTGAATACCGGGCATGCGGCAGTGGCACCCCTGGAGGCCACGCCGGACATAGCAAGCCGATGAGGTTTGTGTATGTCATTGAAATATATAGGAGAACGACCGATGCCTAAGACCAGCTCTTTGCAGGTTCATGGGCGCGATCGGGCAGGTAAGGGGGCAGCTCGTGCAACACGCCGTCAGGGATTAGTCCCGGGTGTGATTTACGGCGGCAACCAAGACGCTACGCTCATCGCTCTCGAACCTCGGACCCTCGTGTCCCTGATGCACGATCCCGCCTTCAAGACGAACATCTTTGAAGTCGAGATCGGCGGCAAGAAACAGCGCACCATGGCGATGGATGTGCAGCTCGATCCCGTCAGCGACCGCCCGATCCATGCCGATTTCCGCCGCATCGAGAAAGACACGCTCGTTCGCGTGCCGATCCCGGTGCGCTTCTTGAACGACGCAGCCGCGCCCGGCATCAAGGTGGGCGGCGTGCTCAACATCGTACGCCACGAAATCGAAGTGCGCGGCAAGCCGGACGATTTGCCCGATCACATCGACGTCGACCTGACCGGTCTCGAGATCGGCGATTCCGTGCACATCAAAGCCATCACGTTGCCGGCCGGCATCAAGCCGACCATCGCGCGTAACTTCACGATCTGCACGATCGCGCCGCCGACGGTCATGGCGGTGGAAGAAGAAAAGCCCGCAGCCGCCGCGACAGCGGAAGGCGATGCGGCAGCAGCAGCCGCTCCGGGTGCCGCGCCCGGCGCCGCTCCGGGTGCCGCCCCTGGCGCCGCCCCCGCGGGCGACGCGAAGGCCGGTGCTGCGAAGGCTCCGGCGGCAGGCGCCAAGCCTGCGGCCAAGAAGTAAGACGTCGAGGTGTCTCGCGTCGATCAAGTTCGACGCGA